>CBRAFO010000131.1:0-9250 GCA_967755175.1 uncultured Opitutaceae bacterium
TGGGACAAGTCGGTGCGTTCCGGGTGGATGGAAATCATGGCACCGTAGTCGAAATGGGCCGTTGCCGTCTCGCCCCGGCCCCTTACTCCCAGTATTCGGCCCAGCTGGAGGCGGTTTCGGTCACGCGGACGCGTTCGAGGCGGACGCCGGCCGGAATCGGATACAGCGGGTCCAAGGCGGGCGCGGCGAGGTGCGTGCGGAGAGTCTGGAAAATCGTGCGGGCGAGTGTCTCAGTCGTCGGATCCGTGTTCTCGAAGGGGATGATTCGCTCGCCATAGGTTGCGCTCAACGCGGCGTAGTGCGGGTCGGCGGTGTTGAGCGAGAGGCTGTGGTCGTAGCGGGTGACGATCTCGCTCAGGAGGTGTTTGATGGCCTTGAAATCGCAGACCATGTCGCGGGGATCGAGGGTGTCGGACGTGAGAACAACTTCGACAGTGCGGCTGTGTCCGTGGGGGAACCGGCAGGCTCCGGGGTGCTTGGTGAGCAGGTGACCGCTTTCGACGACGAGAGTTTTGGCAATACGGAAAGGCATAGTAGCGTAGGCTAACATGCTGACAAAAAAAACGCGCGGAGGCTGCGTGCGGCTTGGCGGGGACTGCGCGGATTTTGCTGCATGGCGGCAGACTCGCGCCGGGTTTTAACGCAAAGGCGGGGGGAACGCGTCGTTGTGCATGGGTGCCAGCGGTGCGGACCTTCGCTGGTCATCTGCTAAATGTCCTCCCCAACGCCCGATGGTTCAATCGATGGTCGCAGGCTTGTTGGATCCGAAATGCCGGCGGATGGTGGAGGCGATTTCGCCGAGCTTGATGGGCTTGGTGATGAAGTCGTTCATGCCGGCCGCAACACAGCGGTCGCGGTCGGCCTGAAGTGCGTTGGCAGTGAGTGCGACGATGCAGGGCTGGCGGTGGTCGGGCAGGTTGCGGCGGATTTGCCGGGTGGCCTCGAAACCGTCCATTTCGGGCATCTGCAGGTCCATAAAAACGAGCTGATAATGGTGGGCCTCAATGGCGTTGATCGCCTCGACTCCGTTGGCGACTACGTCGGCGCGGTAGCCGAGGCGTTCGAGAAAACGCAGGGCGACTTTCTGGTTAACGGGGTTGTCTTCGACCAGCAGCACGTTGAGGGGAACGCGAGTGGCGAGGTTGAATAGATCTTGGGTGTTGCTCGTCGGCGGGCGGGATGTGCTCGATGGGAAAAGCGTTTGAAGTGCGCGGATCAGGGCGAGTGTGCGAAGCGGGCGAGGCACGGCGGCGAAGCGAGCGGTTTCGGCCCAGGCGGGAGAGATGGCGGTGCCGGTGGTGAGCTGGCCAACAATCGGGATGCCGGCCGTGACGAGCGTTTCGTGCAGTGGCGGGGTGCCGGGCGCGTCGGGCAGGTCGAGGTCGAGAACGGCGATGAGGGGACGTGATTGGGCAAGGCTGCGGGTCGCCTCCTCGGCGCTGGCGGCTGTCAGGACGGCGACTCCGGCGGAGCGAAAAAAAGCGTCCAGCCGACGGAGGTTGACGGGGTTATCGTCGATACAGAGGACCGGCCCAGTCAGGAGCGCAGAGGGGAGGCGCGGGTTGATCGGAGCTTCGGTTGCGACGGGTTCGACTTGGACGGTGAAGGTGAAGGTGGAGCCGTGGTTGACGTCGCTGTGGACGCGGATGTCTCCGCCCATGAGCGAGCAGAGGCGGTGGCAGATAACGAGTCCGAGGCCGGTGCCGCCGTATTTGCGCGTGGTGGAGGAGTCGACTTGAGAGAACGGTTTAAAAAGACGGTCGAGGCGCTCGGGCGGGATGCCGATGCCGCTGTCCTGAATCGCGACGGAGAGCAGGATGTGGTGAGGGCGGAGCGGCTGGGCGGGCGTTTCGCGGTTGAGTGAAACGGTGAGGCTCACGCTGCCTTCGGGCGTGAACTTGATGGCGTTGTTAACGAGGTTGGAGAGGACTTGGCGGAGGCGGTTGCCGTCGCCCAAGGCGACTGCGGGCACGCCGGGCTCGATGTGGTAGGCGACTTCGATGTGGCGGGCGGCGGCTTGGCCGGCAAAGAGGTCCAGGGTTTCCTCAATGCAGTTCGAGAGTTCGAAGGGTTGGTGCTCGAGCTCGAGTTTGCCGGACTCGATTTTCGAGAAATCGAGGAGGTCGTTGATGATTGTGAGGAGAGCTTCGCCGCTGGTGCGAATGGTGTTAACCGAGTCGCGTTGCTCGTGGTCGAGGGGTGTTTCGAGCAGGAGGCTGGTCATGCCGATCACGCCGTTCATGGGCGTGCGAATCTCGTGTGACATCGAGGCGAGGAACTCGCTCTTGGCGCGAGAGGCGGTGTCGGCCTCGGCCTTGGCGCGGCGGAGGGCATTCTCCGTTTCGACGCGGGCGGTGATGTCGGCCTCGATGGCGATAAAGTTTTCGAGGACTCCGCGTTCGTTGCGGACGGGCTGGATTTCGAGGTGGAGGTGGTATTTTCGGCCGGACTTGGAGTAGTTGACGATGTCCGTCGAGATACCTTCGCCTTGGGCGAGGGCGGCCTTGATGCGGTGAACGGTGCGCGGGTTCGTTTCCGGCCCGAGCATGAAGGTGGTGGGGTTGCGACCAACGACGTCGCGTATGGAGTATTCCATGACGCGTTCGAAGGACTCGTTGACCCACTCAATGGTGCCGTCGGGGGTGGCGATGAGCACGAGGTTGTCCGTGCGGCTGGCGACGAGGGAGAGCTTGCGGGCGGCGGACTGGCTGGAGCGCAGGGCCTGTTCGGCTTCGCGGCGGGCAGTGACGTCTTGAAGGGTGCCGACGATGCGGATGGTGGCGCCGGTTTCGGAGTAGCCCACGGTCTTGGACCGCATGTAGAGCCAGCGCCATTCACCGGTGACCGTGCGCACGCGATATTCGATATCGATGAAGGAGTTGGCTCCGCTGAGCTGGCTCTGCATCGCGGTCTGGTAGTCGGGCAGGTCGTCGCGATGGATGAGCGCCTGCCAAGCCTCGGGCGTGGAGGCTTCGTCACCGGGAGGAAGTCCGAGCATCGTCCAGAGGCCGGTGCTGTAGTGGAGGACATTGGCGGCGCAGTCCCACTCGAAAATCCCGATCACGGTCGCATCGATGGCGAGGCGAAGGCGTTCGTCGGAGACCTTGAGCATCTCTTCAACACGGCGACGTTCTTCGTTTTCGTCGCGAAGGAGGCGGTTGGTGGTTTCGACGGCTCGAAGGCTGGCGGTGGCGGCGCGCGCGAGGTGGATGCTCAGTCCGAGAAGCAGTGTGATGCCGAGGCCGGCGGCGAGGGAGATTTCGGGGAGGAATCGGCGGTTGTTGCGAAGGTAGTCCTCGGTCGGTTCCATCACGATGCGCAGGCGCCGGTTTTGAAGAGTGAAAACCGATTCGAGGAGGTGCGGGCTGTCGATGGAAGGCGCGCCGGACTTGATCGACCAGTAGACGCGATCCTGTCCGAGGTAGACGGCGCAACGGTGGTTGGGGCTGAGCTTGAGGCGTTGGTCGAGGACTTCGAAGAAGCGCTGGTAGGTGAATTCCGCTCCGATGTAGCCGACCAATGCACTAGCGCGGTAGATGGGCGCGTAGATGACGAAACCTCGGCCGTGGCCGGGGAGCTCAAGGGTGCTGGTGGTGAGCGGGGTGCCGGTATGGGTGATCGCTTCGAGCGTGGCGCGGCGTTCCGTGTCACTGAACTGGTTATAGGCGATGAGCCCTTCGTTTCCAGCGAGCGGATAATACCAGAGTGTGGCGCCGTCGGTGCCAATGCGGGCGAGCGATTGCGCCCCAGGGGTATCCAGCAACCAAGGAACCGCGTCGGATTCCCAGAGAGATGGGCCGCTGTCGGAGGCCCAACGTCGGGCCATGCGCTCAAGGCTGGCGGCCTGGCGCTCGAACTCCAAATTGATGTTACTCGCGAACGTGTTGATCGCGATCTGCGCACTGGTGCCGAGATAAGCCGTTTCACGATCTCGCAGGCCCGCCCAAAAGATCAGGGTAAACGTGCCGCACGCCACGATGACGGGAATCGGGAGCCAGGCGGGCATGTGAGTATCGCGTTTGCCGTGCTCCGTCCAAGCCAGTGCCAGAAGCGCTCCACCGGTTAACAGCATGATGATCGCGAGGGAGGGCGGCAGGGCGGTGGCCGAACCCCAGCGATACGCCACGGGCATGCCGAGAGCGTAGCCGGCGAGCGCGGTCAAGCCGACCGCTCCGACCAGCGACCCCGCAGTCGCCAGAGCGACCAAACGGCGGGACTCGCCGTAGCGGACCAAAAGCCAGGGAAGCAGCCCGCCGATCACCAGCAGCGCGAGCGCGGCGACCGCCGGCATGGGGCTGGCGACATGGACGATATCGCCCGTGGCCAAGGCTGTGAGCCAAGACTCGACGCGATGTCCGAGTCCGAGAGAGTCATCGGCCAGGGACAGAAACCCGAGCAAGCCTGCTCCGAGCGACAACCAGGCGGCTTTGCGATAGCCGAGCTGGATTGCGAGCAGGAGGGCGCTGATTAACGCAAAGCCCTCGATGGCGGGAACCGTCTCGACTCCGCGCGGATCGCCGCGCCCCAAGGGGTCCACCCCCAAGCACAGCACTGCGAACGCCAGTAACAGTGTCGCGACGGCCAAGCTGATGACGACGCGCCCCAGCCAAACTCTGCGCGGGCTATTTTGCGGATGGGTCATCTGGGCGTTTTACCCTAGGTGTGTCCGGTCGATTGGCGCAACCGCATTTCTGGTCCCTCCGCCACAGCATCGCAACTTTCCGCATCTTTCGCACGAGTCGGAGCGACAGTCGCTTGCCTCAGGGCGGGGCCTCGTTCGTGTCGGACACGCGGGTGCTCTTGTCTCCACTGCGCGTGATCGAGCCAAGCAACCGACTCGGGCCGTAGGCGAAGATCCACGAAGGATCGGAGAGCGTGCCCTTGAGTTTCACTTCAAACACTGAGGACAACGGGCTGAGCACGAAGCCGACGGCGCTGCCGACCAAGGACTCGCTTTCGCCGAACGGGTAAACTTTGGCCGTGAAATCGAGTCGGCTTTCACGGAGATGGTAGTCGCCCTTGGCCTGCAGGAGGGCGCTGGGCCCGCTGACGCGCAAGCTCTCGAAACGGAGCTTATCTCCGTCCAGGACCAGCGGTGCATCCACCGTGGTGAGTGAAAAACTGCCGAGGTTAAAATAAGTGCCGTGCAACGCTTCGGACAACGGTCCGAACAGGTTGAGCTGGGCGAGTTCGGCACCCGTGATGGCGGCCCGACCAGTTCCCTTAAAGCTGTAGAAATCCGAGTAGAGCCCTTCAGCCGCGAGAGAGAAAACCAAGTGGCCATGCTCGAGCCGTTGCTGGCGGAGGCGGGCGGCTTCGGCGGCTTTTTCGGTGACGGGGGTGGTCGAGGACTGGAGGCTCGCGACGGCTTGGGTGACGGCTCCGAGATTCGCGTCCGCGAGGGTGATATCGAAGCCCAGTCGGCGGGCATTCTCCGGGCCCGAGAGCCGGGCCTTACCAGCCGCTTTACCTTGAGCGAAACCGACCGCCAGCACGGGAAGATCGATGATGTCGTCGCGCAGATTGGCGGTGAAGGTGAGATCTGAGAGCGGGAAGTCGTGGTAGGTCATCGCTCCGGTCGAGCCGAGCGCGATGTCGATGCGCTCATGCTTGCCGGCGGGGGAAGCGGGGCTGTCCACGCGGCCGGTTAACTTCAATCGGGGCGGCGTGGTGAATCGGTAGGGCGCCAGCAACTCTGCGGATTCGGCTTTGAATAGCTTCGAGATCGTTTCCAGCGGCAGCGTCGAATCGACGGAGAACTCCATGTAGCGCCACGTGTCCTGCGTTAAATCGAGGGATCGCGTCAGCCACCCGTCGGCCTCCTGACCGGCCTGCGCGACGTCGAAATGGAGAATATCAAACCAATGCGGGCGCAGGAAAAGTCGCGTGCGCACGCGGTCGAACGGAATCGTTTTAAGGCCGATGCTTGCGCCGTCGGCCTGCACGAACACCCGGGTTGCCGTGAGATCGCCCCAACGGCCGCACACGTCCACGTCGGCATCCGGAAGACCCCGACTGAAATCGAACGTGCTCCAGAAATTGCTCCACCAGCTATGGAACCAGCTCTCAATACCCGCCGGCTCCAGTCCACCGGTCAGGAGAAAGCGGAAGTCCATCGTGTGGGCATCCATTTCGTAGCTGCCGTGGGCGAGGCTCTTGCCTTGGCGCAACACGAGGTTGTCGCAGAGCACTTGATTGCCGTCGTAGCTAACCTCCGTGCCGGTCTCGTCCAGGTGCGCGCCACCGACGCGCACCGGGCCGCTGTGGAGGCGACCGGAGGCACGGGCGAGCTTCCACCCGGGACCAAAGGAGGCGGTCGCGTGAAGGGGCGCCGGGTGAGTCGGATCGAGGAGTTCGCTGAGATCCTTGCCAATCTGCGCGCCGGCAAACGCCAGCGTGTTATTGCCCACAAACCCATCGAGTGAAACCTGGGCTTCGCCGGTCCTCGGCGCCGCGCTGCCTTGGACTCGCCAAGCCGAGCCGGCGAGCAGGAGGGAAACATCGGTCTCAACGAGTCCGGCGGACGGCTGCGTGGCGGTGACGGCGATCGGGCCGGTTTCGATTCCGCGCCAGCGCAACGAGCCGAGCTGGACGTCGAGCACGCCAGCCTGAAAACCGTCGGGGCCGCCCGGCGTGCCGCGTAGGTGGAGCGTGAGTTCTTGCGCGGTGATTTCGCCTGGCAAGTCGAGCGAGGCGATTGTCGCGGCGACATCAATCGGAGCCGTGCGCAGGCCGGCAAAGGATCGTGCGGTTTTTATCTGCACGCGGCCGAGTTTTCCGCTGTGGCCGCCGGGCAACTTGCTCAGATCAACGCCGGCGGTTTGGAAGTCCACGTCAACGCCGGCCGGATTCAGACCAAGGAGCAGGCGGGGAGAATCAAATGCTGCCAACCACGCTTCGGCGTCCCGGGCCTGGCGCGCGAAAGCAAGATAGGCGTTCGAGATGCGTTCCACCTGATTGTTCTTATCTGAGGCGGCTTGCGCGGCGGGCAGGGGAATCATCCCTGCGGCCTGAACGGGGAGTTGACCTAGGTATCCGGTAAAATGGGACAGCTGGATTTCGCTGCCCAGCGGGTGCAGGGCGAAATCGATGTCGTGGGCGGGCAGTTCGTCCTCGCCGGAACCGGCGGCGTCGGGCGGCAGGTGGAGGTCGAGTCCGCTGACCCGGAGATCGGTGAGGTTAACCTGCCCGGCGAGCAGGTCCCATGGGTCTATACGAAAATAAACGGAGCGGGCGGTCGCGAGTGGAGTGGGCGTGGACACGAGCCCGAGGCGGACGTTTTCGAGAATAAAGCGCCCGGTGAAGTTCATCCGGGTTTGGCCGAATTCGGCGCGCAATCCCTGTTCGGCGAGGCGTTTTTCGAGGACGCGGAGCAGCGGGGGAGGCACGGGCACGCGGCGCGCCGACAGCATGTGAATCTGCCCGGCGAGCGCGGCGAGGAGCAGCAGCCAGATCGACCACAAGGTCACGCGCAACCCCTGGTGCGTGCACCAGCGGCAAACTTTCCATGCCCAGCGAAAGCTCATGCGGGCCTTACGGAGCCGAGGCGGGGACGGGTTGCGCGGGCGGAGGCAGAACCGGCGCGCCGGGGTCGCGATCTCCGTAGGTAAGCGTCCAGAGCGCGTCGAGGAGCGGTTGCTCGATTGCGAAGACGACGCCGAGTTCCTTCGAGCCGGCGAGCTGGGTGCCGCCGCCGGAACGTTCGGCGACTTGAAGTGTGGTGACGCCGGTCTGCGCACCACCGCCGAGGGCGAGCGTGGCTTCGAGGGTGTATTTCCACGCGGTGGGCTTGCCGTCGAGCAACGTGGTCTCGGTGAACGACTCGTTCACGAAGCGTTTGGCGCGGAGGGTGGCTAGGTTGGAGAGCACGGTTTTGAGGGCGACTCGGCGCGGTTCAGGTTCGCCGGCGAGGGCATCGTCCCAGGATTTGTTGTCGTCGAGTTTGAGCGAAACGAGCGGCTTCTCGGGAGCGTCGTTGGCCACGAGTTTCAGGCCGGTGATGCGCGAGCCTTCGGGCAGGGTGCGGAGGACGCGTTCGCGGTAAAAGCTCGGGGCGACGGGGAAGTCGTTAAGCGTGTCGGGCGCGACCGCGTAGATAAAGGACTGGCCAACCACGCGGGCCTGAACGGTGCCGCCATTGGCTCCGCTGACGCCGAGTTGGAGCGTGAGGGGAGCGGGGGAGCCGGCGAGCGTCAGGGTGATTTCGCGTTGGGGCAGGTTGAAACCGTAGCTCTCGATTTCGGCGGCAGACGGTGCATCGCGGAGGAATCCGGATTCCTGCCGGCCGTCGGGGCTAGGAGCGGGCGGAGTGACGGTGAGGAGCGCGAGGCGTTGGAGAAGGTTGTTGATCAGTTCGGCGTCGGCGGGAAGCGATGGCGCGCCCGAGGGACGCACAATCACCCACGAAGCGGCGGCGCCCGCGGCGGAGTCTTCGCGGCGGAGCACGAGAGGTTCAGGCTGGCCAGGTGCGGCGAGGGAGATGGCGGTGACGGCGGCCGGGCTGAAGTCGAGGATGCGGGTATCGCGAAGGGTTTCTTGAGCGCGGCGGAGTTTACCGAGGAGGTCGTCGGGGATCGCGGTGACGAACACTTGGGGGCGATTTTCCTGGGGGCGCTCCATGCGGGCGTAGAACAGCGTGGCGGGATGGTCGGGGTCTTTCTTGGTCGTGGCGGAGACCGGGTAGGGATGGCCAACGAGGAGCGTCTCGCGGCGGCTGTTGCCTTCGAGGGTCACGCGGAGGTCGGGCTTGTCGAGCCCGGTGTCGGCGGGAAGGGTGTCGGCGAGGAATTCGAGCGCGCGGAGGCGGTTGAGTCCGCTGACGACGAGTTCCGAAGCGGTCTTGGAGGCGCGGGTGACGATAGGGGCTTCGAAGGCCCAGTGCGCACCGTCGCGGCGGAGGCGCACGCGGGGGGCGGGGGCGGCATTTTGCAGGCCAAGCGAGCGCACTTCGAAAACGGGAATGGTGAAAAGCGCGTCGGTGCGGAGTTCCTCCATGCCCACGATGAGTTTGTCGGCGAGGCTGCGGCCGACGACATGCACGGTCTTGCCGTCGGGCGAGAGCACGTAGAGGCGGTTGCCGATCTTGGCGGTGTCGCCGACGCGAAGTTGCGTGGTGATGTCGGGAGCACCCTGCACGGGAGACGGGCGGGTGAACGTGAGGGTGAGGCGCGGCGGGTTGAGGCCGTAGTCGGCGAGCGACTGGCCGTTCTTCTCCAATCCTTCGGCGGAGAAACTGGTCTGCGGCTCTAGG
>CBRAFO010000132.1:0-9232 GCA_967755175.1 uncultured Opitutaceae bacterium
ATCTCCATGACGATGAAAACCCCGAGCGTGGAGAGCACCATCCGCCAGCCCGGGTCCACCGCGAGGGTGAGTGCGACGGGAAACGAAGCCGCGACCCACGGGCCAAGAAAGGGAATGAAGCGCAACAACGTCGCGAGCACGCCCCACAGCACGGCGTTGGGCACGCCGATGAACGCCAAGGCCACTCCTATGGGTATGCCGTAGGTGGAGTTAACCACCAATTGCATGAGTAGATAGCGCGTCACGCGCCGGGCGGCATCGGATAGTGCTTGGGTGGCGAGATTGAGACGGCCCGAGCTCACGATCTTGATGAACCGGTCGCGGAGATCATCGCGTTGGAAGAGCATCGCCACGAGCAGCACGACCACGATTCCGGCCACGCTGAGCGGTCCGAGAATCGGGCCGGCCAAGCCCCGGGCGAGCGTGAGGGGCGAACGTTCCGGCTGCTTTACCTGCACGGGCACAGGCGCGGGCTCGCTCTTGGGCACGGCTGGTTTGTCGGCGGGAGAGGGTGCCTGTATCTCCCGTTGCAAGTGCTCAAGCATCTTGGTGGTGCGGGAGAGCGCCGCCGGTGCCTGCGGATGCCTGACCTTCTCGATCTTGGCGCGGATGTTTTGCTCATAGTCGGGCAGGCGCTCGGCGAGATTGATCGCCTGGGTGACGACGACCCAGCCGAGCGCGCCCAGCACGGCGAAGAACATCGTTACCGTTACGATGATCGCGAAGACCTTGGGCACGCCTCGTCGCGTGAACCACACGACCACGGGCGACAGGAGAAACGCCAGCAACGTGGCGAGCGCGAGGGGAATGAGCACCTCCGACGCCAAGCGCAGCACCGCAACCACCAGCACAAAGGATGCAAACGTGATGAGACGTGCGAGACGGCGGTCAACAGCGGTGGGCACGCCAATAACTATGAAAAAGGCCTCTGTTGCGACAAGGATGCCACCCCGATCCGTCTGCGGCAGTGGCGGCGTGATTCTCCTCCGAAAACAGCCGAGGATCGTGGCTTTTCGGATATCACAAACCGGAGGTTTCCCGGAGGCTTGGACGGCGTAAATACAGCTTTGAGCAATAGTTCAAAAAAGGTGTTTTAATCGCGTCCGGATTCAGAATGATGCGGGACCCCCTAAATGCTTACCCGAGCGTCGGTCAGTCCGGCGCACGACTAGCATGTTCTCTGTTACCCATGTTCACTACCGCGAATCCCGTTTCCAACCCCAGCGCTATCAGGCCGGTATCGGCCTCGTCTCGCCTCGAGCAGTTGCTGCTCCACGAGGCCGGATTGCCGCACGGTGCCGCAGCTCAGCTCGCGGGGCATCTGGCGACCATTGAAGCTATGGAGGCAAGGCTTGGCGCTCCCGAGACTCAGACCGAGGAATTCGAAGAGCTGGTGCGCAACTGTCACGTATTGATCAATGAAGCTCAAAGGTTGCATTTTTCCTCCCATCTGAGGAGCGTGTCGGTCGCTCCCTTTTGAGTATTCAACTGGTTGCGGGCAGGGATCGTGAGCGGCCACGCCAGAGCCGATGACCTCGTCACGGTCGTAACTCGGCGAGCAGCAGTTCGCCGCCGCGAAGCTCCAGGTCGAGGTCAACTCCGCGGCGAAGGCGGTTGTGCCAAGCGAACAGCCTGCCGCTGACGGGTTGGCCGATGACATCGGTCACACGCACTGCGGCAGCACGCGTTTCGGGAAGCGTGACACGGATGCGCGTATGTCGTGAGTCCGTCGGCAATTCGGCGGGAGTGGCGGAGGATTGGACGGCGCTTGGAGGTGGAGTTGGCGCCGCCGGCGTGCCGAGCCATGCGGCGATCACCTTCCGACCGTCGCGCAAAGCAAACGCATGCACCTCGACCGGCGAAGCGGTGGCGTCGGCGGCGGATATCGGATGCACCGTGGGGATAAGGATGCGGTAAGGTTGCTGAAACCAACGCGTGAGTAGAGCGAACGTCGTGAGCGCGGGTTTGCTCACGCCAGCCGTCGTGCGCAGGCCGAGGTGGCGGTTGTTGTCATCGCCGATCACGGCTTCGGTCGTGGGCAGATCATTGATGCGATACCACGCCACCACAGGTAATTCGCCAGTCGCCAACGCCACCACGAACGTCCGCGCCAACGCGACCGCTTGGGCGTGATCCGTGTGTTCATCGCGGTGACGTGCGCGGTAAACCTCCGACACCACGGCGCGTCCGCCCACGGAGCTGTAGCCGGTCTCGGCCATCCAGAGCGGCTCGTTCTCGCCTTGGTCGCGCACGATCTCGGCCGCGCGGCTCACGTAGTCGGGAAGCCATTCGATCGCGTCGGGATGCCACGTTTCGAAGTAACTGTGGAGGTTGACCACGTCCACGGCTGGTGCGATGCGGTCGGTGCGAAACAAAGCGTCCAAGAAGTCCGTGTCGCCCGCGATGCCTCCGAGCACGACCGTCGCCGTGGGATCCGCGGCGCGCACCGCCCGGCTGCCTGTGCGCACCAAGGTCGCGAACTGCTCGCGCGTGCCGAGCCAGTAGGCGCGATTGTCCGGCTCATTCCACAACTCCCACGAGTGGATCGCGTGTTGATAGTGGTCGACGAGCGCAGTCATGAATCGTGCGAAGTCCTCGGGGTCGCGAGGCGGCGAACGCCAGAAATCGTCGCCCGCGTTGGCCGAGGCCGCCCACTGGGGCGTGTAACACACGTAAGGGATCAAGCGGATGCCGAACTCCTCCACCGCGATGCGCACGAACTCATCCCAGAAACTCCAGTCGTAGTGGCCGCGCTCCGGCTCCATCGCATCCCAACCGAACGCGATGCGCAGCACCTCGGCACCAGCCTCGTGGGCGGCTCTTAAATCCTCGCGAGCGGCCTCCAGTGAACGGGTTTCCTCCGGATAATCCTCACACCAACCGAGCGTCACCGCATGCCAGACCGCAGTCGTAGAAGGCGAGGGCGGCGAGGGCGGTGGAGCGGCGCAACTCGCCAGCAGCAGACTGCCCACGATGACCCAAACCCGCAGCCGCTGTCGTGCCATCGGGTTTCTAGATGCACTGGGCTGCTTCCGAACCACGCAGATGAAGACCCCGGTTCTTGCGCACGGTGCCGAGTCTTTACCCGAATGACTCGACGCTCCGTGCAGAGGTGGTTTGTTCACCGACATGCCGACCCAAACCCGTGAAGTCCGACCCTTTTCCAAGCCGGGGCACGTCCTCAGTGCCGATGGACGAGTGTTGGCTGTGCCGGCCGACTGGGCGTTGTTGCCTCCGGGCGATGCCGCCCTCAGCCGACGAATCAAACAGGATGGACCCACGTGGACCGTGATCGAGGTGAAGGGGCGGAAGCGGTTCTCGCACGGCATCTGGGCACCGGCGGCTCGCATTGCGGCGCTCCAGGCCGAACGTGCGAGCGAGTGCCAAGATCCCGCTTATCAACGTAAGCTCGCCGCAGGGCGCAATCGACGCGCCGCCGAGCAGGTCGTCTATGCCGAAGATTTTCGGGCGGCCGTGCTGACGTTTCTGGATTTCCATCCCGCACATCGTGCCGAAGCGGAGTTGATGGCTCGCTTGATCTCCGATCACGCGGTGCCGGTGGGCAGTGGGACGGTGGCACGGACGGAACGCATTCCCATCGAGGAACGCGCCGAGGCGGCCACCATCGCGTGGATGCGTCACCAGACGACCGGTTACGACAACATGGTCATCCCGCTGGTGAAAGGCCGCCGCCGTGAGGTCCGTCGCATGTTGGCCCAACGTTCTCATCAACTTCTCGCCCGCTATCGCCAAAGTCCGGCCATCGATGTGGCTACGTGTCCGCTGGCGCGCGCCTTGGCTCCCCATCGCCCAAAAGCCCCGACGCCCACGAACGTGCAAATGGGCTTGGGCTTATAGACGTCGCAGACTTGTTGGAACCGCTTGTCTGGCGGCCTTCCGTTGACGAAGACGGAGTAAATAAGACGGGCGGCGCTTAAGTTGGGAGGAATCGATCCGTTATAGCTGACGCATTGTAGGCATGTCCTGCGGTCGCAGCTTTTTTCACCCGATCTCACCCCATGAAAAACCCCAAAGCCTTCTGTCGTATGGTGGCTCACGTTGGATTCCGCTTAGAGCGTTTGTTCGCCGTCTTGTTTTTGACCCTATCATCCCTCGTCCTGTCCGGTGCTGCCGCTGCGCCCGTCACCGCCGATGAGGCAGTTGCCCTGCTGCAAGCGGGTAATGCCCGTTTCACTACGGGACACCCGACGCATCCCGATCAATCGGCGGATCGTCGGGCCGAAGTGGCCAAGGGGCAGAACCCCTTTGCAACCGTCCTCACTTGTTCCGACTCGCGCCTTCCGGCCGAAATCATTTTTGACCAAGGTCTGGGCGATCTCTTTGTGGTGCGCGTAGCGGGCAATGTCGCCAAAACGGACGAGATTGGCTCCATCGAATACGGCACCGAGCACTTGGGGACCCCGTTGCTGATTGTGATGGGCCACGAGTCCTGCGGTGCGGTCAAAGCCGTGGTCGAAGGCGCCAAGGTTCATGGCAGCATTCCCCAGCTTGTGGATACGATCACCGTTGCGGTTGCCAAGACCCGTGCGGCTTACCCGGGGGAAACCGGCGCTCCGCTCGTCGCCCATGCGGTCGAGGCCAACGTCTGGCAATCCATCGATAACATTTTTGAGGCGAGTGCCATCGTTCGAGACCTCGTGAAAGCGGGGAAGTTGAAGGTCATCGGTGCCGTTTACAACTTGGAGACGGGCGCGATCGAGTGGCGCGGCGAACATCCCGAGCAGGCACGACTCTTGGCCTACACCGGTGGAGCGGGCCATGAGGAGGCCGCTCACGAAGAGGCCGCTCACGCCGGCGCGCCGGATTCGACTTCCGCCAGTGCCAGCGCAGAGCATGCGACCACCACGGCGGCCGCCTCGACCCAAGCTGCACCCGCAGTCTTCGCGGAGAGCCTGGATTATACGACGATTGCCGTCGGCGCGTTGGTGCTGGGCCTGCTCATCGCGGGGCTGGCCTATTACTCACGCACCGGCATGCAGAGCAAAACCGTCAACGTGCGACTGGCCTCCGGGTTTGTGTGTATTCTGGTCGTGCTCATCGCTGTCGCGTTGGAGAGCTATGTAAGCCTTCAACAGGCTCTCGTCGGGTTCACCGCCTATCGGAAAGACGCCCGTCAAACGATGCAGGTGAGCATCATCGAGCGCGATTTCCTGGAGATGCGCATCCTCGCCAAGGATTACCAGAGCTCCAAGAAAGCCAGTGATGTCCAGGGCTATGGCGCTCGCAAAGCCGCGCTCAGCGAACTCATCGCGCACCAGAAAGTCGCGTTGGCCGATGAACCGGATCGCCTGACCCTCATCAAGCGCGTTGAGCAACAAGTCGAAGACCACGCGACCAGTTTCGCCGCCCTTTCCAAGGTGGTTCAGCAGGGCAGTGCAACCAGCCAAATGGCGGAGGCCGGCCGTAAGCTCGCTCTCATCGGTGAGGGCATCGACAAAGAACTCGAAGATCTCGATCAGAGTATAATCAACGATCAAAACGAGCTCGGGCCGCGCATGGCGGCCGCGATCCGCCACACCCTGTCCGCCGTGGTTTGGATCGGGCTCGGTTCGGTCATTCTGGGCATCGCTTTCGCCATCATCATCGGGCGCAGCATCACCGGCCCGCTCCGCTTGCTGGCGGGCTCGCTCAGCGCGAGTGCCGATGAGACTGCCGCCGCCGCCGGTCAGGTCTCGGCCGCCAGCCAGTCGCTCGCCGAAGGCTCCAGCGAACAAGCCGCCTCGCTGGAGGAAACCTCTGCCTCGTTGGAGGAACTCTCCTCCATGACCAAGCGCAATGCCGAGAGCTCGCAACGAGCCAAGGTCGCCGCCACTGAAGCGCGGAGTTCCGCCGACCATGGCGCCGGGCGGATGCAGGCCATGCAGGAGTCCATGTCCAACATCAAGACCGCCGCCGAAGACATTACCAAGATCCTGAAGACCATCGACGAAATCGCCTTCCAAACCAACATCCTCGCGCTCAACGCGGCGGTCGAAGCCGCTCGTGCTGGCGAACACGGTGCCGGCTTTGCGGTGGTCGCCGAGGAAGTCCGTGCGCTTGCCCAGCGTTCGGCTGTCGCTGCGAAGGAAACCGCCGCCAAGATCGAACACTCGGCTGCGCAGAGTCAGCGAGGCGTCGAGATCAGCACCGAGGTGGCGAAGAACTTCAGCGACATACAGGTTCGTATTCAGCAGGTGGAAACCGTGGTGGCCGAGATCGCCACGGCTTCGGAGGAGCAGAATTTGGGCATCGGCCAAGTCACTACCTCGGTCACCCAGATGGACCAGTTGACCCAAGCGAATGCCGGCAATGCCGAAGAAACCGCCGCCGCCGCCGAGGAACTCAACAGCCAGTCGATTGTGCTGAAGGACGCGGTTGGCCAATTGCGCCAGCTCGTGGGCGGAGCCGCGGTCAGCGAGGCTACGACCGCACCCAGCGTTCCGACGAAAAAGGCTCCGTCTGCTCGTCCCGTGAGCAACAAGCGCGCCGTTGGTCATAGCTAGGTCAGTGGTGCATCGGAGGAATGAGGGGAGGATGGCCGGCGAGGATACCCGTGTTGAGCGGGATCCTTTGCCGGCTTTGGCGTCTCGTGGCCGATGAGGTCAATGAGTTGTGAAAGTATGTGACCTCCTGCGCATCGTCGCGCGCAGGGTTGACCGTCCCTCAAAAGGGCATTCAGTGGGCGTGTCTGTTTCCGGGCATCCCCAGCCCCGTCCAAGCACATGCGCTTACTTCGCGCAGTCCTGACCGCTCATGCTCATCTCGCCGCCGACCGACGCTTTTCTTGCTGCACTGGTTAACTCCTCCAGTGATGCGATCCTCAGCAAAGACCTCGACGGTGTGATCACCTCGTGGAACCGCGGGGCTGAGCGCATTTTTGGTTACTCGGCCGCCGAGGCCATTGGCCAGCCGATCACCCTGATTTTCCCGCCGGAACGATTGAGCGAGGAGCCCGTGATCCTCGCCCGCATCATGCGGGGTGAACAGATCGATCACTACGAAACGGTGCGGCGTCGCAAGGACGGCTCCTACGTCGATGTCTCGTTAACCGTCTCTCCGATCATCGACGCCAATGGGAAAATCATCGGTGCCTCCAAGGTGGCGCGCGACATCACGGAGCAACGCCGGGAGCAGGAGCGTCTTGCCGTCACTCTTTCCAGCATCGGCGACGCGGTGATGTCCACGGACGAACGCGGGCGCGTGGTGTTCATGAATGAGGTCGCCGAACAGCTTACCGGGTGGAAATCCGTCGAAGCGGCCGGCCAGCCGTTGGGCGTCGTTTTCCACATCGTGAACGAGACCACCCGCCGCATGGTCGAGTCACCGGTCGACAAGGTCCTTCGCGAGGGCATCACGGTCGGCCTCGCGAACCACACTATCCTGATCGCTCGCGACGGTGTTGAGCACCCGATCGACGATAGCGCGGCACCCATTCGCAACCGGTCCGGCCAACTCATCGGGGTCGTGCTGGTTTTTCGCGATGTGACCGAACGCCGCGCAGCCGAGATCGCCTCTCTGCGCCTCGCCGCGATCGTCGAAGGCTCCGACGATGCGATCATCGGAAAAAATTTGAACGGTATCGTCAGCAGCTGGAATCCCGGCGCCGAACGAATTTTTGGATACACCGCCGAAGAAATGATCGGCAAATCGATCTCGGTTCTCCTGCCCCCCGACCGCTTGGACGAGGAGCGGCAAATCCTTTCCCTGTTGGAACGCGGACAACGCGTGGATCACTTCTCGACGGTTCGTGTGCACAAGGATGGCCGGTTGATCGACGTCTCGCTGACGATCTCGCCCATTCGTGATGACGAGGGACATGTGATCGGCGCTTCCAAGATCGCGAGGGATATCACTGCATTCCGCGCCGCTCAGGATCGCAAGGAAGCCCACACCGCCGATCTTGAGAGCATGGTCCGCGAACGCACCGCCAAGCTCGAGGCCATGGTCGCCGAACTGGAATCGTTTTCTTATAGCCTTTCCCACGACATGCGTGCGCCGCTTCGAGCCATCCACAGCTTTTCGGAAATCGTCCTGGCTGATTACGGCGACAAGATTCCGGACGGTGTGGACTATCTCCGCAAAGTGATCAGCTCGGCCAGCCGCATGGACCGTTTGATTCAAGACGTGCTCGGCTTTGCCCGGCTTTCTCGCGATGAAATCAAGGTAGCCCCGATCAACGTCGATAAACTTGTCCACGATATCGTGGAGGAGCGCCCCGAGCTCCATGCGCCCTGCGCGAAGGTGACGGTGACGGGACAGTTGCTGCCGGTCATGGGCCATGATGCCTCACTCACGCAGTGCCTCACCAATTTGCTCGGAAACGCGGTGAAGTTCGTCGCGCCGGGTGTGTCTCCCGAAGTCGAGGTGTTTACCCGTCCAGTCGGCAACAACGTGAGGATTTACGTTCGCGACAATGGCATCGGCATCAGCCCCGAAGGGCAGCGCCGGCTCTTCATGATTTTCCAGCGGCTGCATCCCTCAGACCGTTTCGAGGGGACGGGAGTGGGTCTGGCCATCGTGCGAAAAGCTGCCGAGCGCATGCAGGGTTCGGCGGGTGTTGAGTCGGTTGAAGGACAAGGCAGCGCTTTCTGGATCCAACTCCCACGCGCATAACCATGGACGATCAAATTTCTGTTTTATTGGCCGAGGACGATGAGCTGGACGTGCTGCTGCTACGCCGCGCATTGAAGCAAGCCGGCATGGAATATCCGCTGCACGTGGTCCGAGATGGCCAGGAAGCGATCGAGTTTCTCGGCCAGAAGCGCGGTCCTTTGGATCGCCTGCCGACACTGGTTATCCTTGATCTAAAAATGCCGCGTCGCGATGGGATCGACGTGCTCAGGTGGATGCGTGAGCAACCGATCCTGTGCGGGATACCGGTGATCATTTTTTCGTCCTCTGGTCATCCGGGCGACGTTGAGCAGGCCTATGAGCTGGGTGCGAATGGCTTCGTCGTTAAACCGCCTTCGATCATGGAGCGCTTGGACTTTGCCCGGTTCGTCCTGCAGTGGCTGAGATTCAACCGTCCGCCCGTGGCGTGCACCGAAGGTCTCGGTGCCGCACAGGAGCTGCTCGCCAGTCGTAAATTTTCGCGCCCGCGCGCGCTGGAATAAACCGCTGGGCGGCTTGACGTGGCACGGGCGTCCCGCCCGTGGGTTCGGAACAACGCTGCTAGATCTCCCCTTTGCTATCCATCTTGTCGTTAAAATAAGCGTTGGTGCCCTTCTTCAAC
>CBRAFO010000133.1:0-9192 GCA_967755175.1 uncultured Opitutaceae bacterium
TTGGTTCACTTCATCCTCTTCAACTTATCTTTTAAGACCGTTGCTACATTTCGGACCGAGTGAGCGAAGCTTACAGCGCCTTCAGCAGGCGCGTGAGTTCGTCACGTTTGGCCTGCTGATCAGCCAGCTGCTTCTTCGCGCCGTCGAGCACGGCGGGCGGAGCTTTGCTGGTGAACGCTACGTTCCCCAGACGCGCCTCGGTGCCGGCGATGTGTTTGTTGATCGCGTCGAGTTCCTTGGTCAGGCGCGTGCGTTCGGCAGCCGGATCAACCTTGATGCCGGTATCGAGGTAGAGCGTGCCGAAGGGCGTCACCGTGGCGGGCAACGCGACTTCTTCGGTGGTGCGGCTGATGTCGGCGGCACCGACCAAGCGCGTGAGTTTCGACACGGCTTTTTCGAGCGCGAGCCAGTCGGCTTGGTTGCCGAGGGCGAGGAACTTCACGTCACGTTTTTGAGCGACGAGTTGGTCGGCCTTGAGCTGGCGGGCGAGCGTGGCGAACTGCTTGAGTTTGTCCACGCGACCGGAGGCGGCGGCATCGATGTGCGCACCGCGAGCGGCGAGCGTGGCGACGAGGCCGTCGGCGGTTTCGATACGCGTGTCTTGGACGAACTTCTTGTCGGCCGGCGCGTAGCCGAGCAGCGACCAGAGTTCCTCGGTGATGAACGGGGCGAACGGCTCGAACATGAGCAGGAATTCGCGGATAACGAGGTCCTGCACGGCGAGCGCGTGGTCTTTGACGGACGGGTCCTGCACGCGGGCCTTGGCGACCTCGACATACCAGTCGCAAAAGTCGTTCCAGAAAAACGAATACAAGCGCTGGGTCGCGCCGGCGAATTCGAACTCAGTGAAGCCGCGTTCGACCGTGCGCATGGTGTCGATCAGCGCGGTGAGGAGCGCATGGTCGTCGTCGTCGAGCTTGGACGCGTCGAGGCGTTCAAGGATGGCGTGGAGCGAGGTGTTGTCGCTCATCGGGCCGCTCATCTGGCGGAAGCGGCAGGCGTTCCAGAGCTTGTTGCAGAAGTTTTTGCCACCTTCGATCCGGTCTTCATCGAACTTCACGTCCTGGCCGAGGGGCGCGATTTGGAGAATGCCGAAACGCAGGCCGTCGGCGCCGTATTTGGCGATGAGGTCGAGCGGATCGGGCGAATTGCCGAGGGTCTTCGACATCTTGCGACCCTGCTTGTCGCGAACGATGCCGTTAAAATAAACGTGTTTGAACGGGATGCGCTCTTCGACGGGCGCGCCGGGCTTGGCGAATTCGAGGCCGGCCATGATCATGCGGGCGACCCAGAAGAAGATGATGTCCGCGCCGGTCGCGAGGGTAGTCGTCGGGTAGAATTGGCTGAAGCCGGCCTTGGCCTGCTCTTCGGCGTTGGGCCAGCCGAGGGTCGCGAAAGGCCAGAGCCAGGAGGACGCCCACGTGTCGAGCACGTCGTCTTCTTGCGTCCAGTTTTCCGGGTCGGCGGGACCTTCGAGTGAAACGTGAATCTTCTTCGGGTCGCGGAGATCGGCCTCGGTGAGGTGCTCGCGGTCAATGCCCTTGGCATACCAAACCGGGATGCGATGGCCCCACCAGAGTTGGCGGCTGATGCACCAATCTTGGATGTTATCGAGCCAGTTAAGGTAAACCTTCGTCCAGCGCTCGGGGTGCATCTGGATGAGGCCGTCGCGCACGACCTGCTTGGCCTCTTCGACACGCGGGTATTTGAGCCACCACTGCTGGGTGAGACGCGGTTCGATGGGCACGCCGGCGCGTTGCGAGTAACCGACGTTGTTTTCGTAAGGTTTCGCTTCGATGAGCGCGCCGCTGGCTTCGAGAATTTCGGCGGCTTTTTTGCGGCCGGCGAAACGGTCCATACCGGCGAGTTCGGGGCCGGCGAACTCGTTGAGCGTGCCGTCGGCGTTGAGCGCGTCGATGATCGGCAGGCCGTGGCGCATGCCGATCTCGAAGTCCACTTTGTCGTGGGCGGGCGTGACTTTGAGCGCGCCGGCGGCGAAGGCCGGATCGACGGCAATGTCCGCGATGATGGGCAACTGCACGCGTTCGCCGAGAGGGCGCCAGACGCGTTTGCCGACGAGGTGGGTGTAGCGCGCGTCGTCCGGGTGGACGGCCACGGCGACGTCGGCGGCGATGGTCTCGGGGCGGGTGGTTTCGAGGATGAGGTGCGTGAGCGGGATCACGTTGCCCTCGGCGTCCTGGGTCGTGGTGGGTTCGACCAACTCGTAGCGCAGGCGGTAAATAAAGCCCTTGGTCGGCTTCATCTCGACCTCTTCATCGGACAACGCGGTGAGCGAAATCGGGCACCAGTTGACCATGCGTTTGCCACGGTAGATGTGGCCGCCTTGGAAGAGTTTCACGAAGGACGTGAGCACGGCTTTCGAGTAGCCGGGGTCCATCGTGAAGTGCGTGCGGTCCCAGTCGCAGGAGCAGCCGAGTTCGCGGAGCTGCTGGAGTATCTTGTCGCCCTTCTCGTCGCGCCAGGACCAGACGCGCTTGAGGAACTCCTCGCGGCCGAGGTCGCGGCGGCCTTTGCCTTCGGACTTTTTGAGATGCTTTTCGACCATCGTCTGCGTGGCGATGCCGGCGTGGTCGGTGCCAGGGATCCAGCAGGCGGCCTTGCCTTCGAGGCGGGCGCGGCGGATGAGCGCGTCTTGCAGCGTGTTATTGAGCACGTGCCCCATGTGCAGGATGCCGGTGACGTTCGGCGGCGGGATGACGATGGTATAGGTTTCCTGTCCGGGGGCGGCGCGGCCGGCGAAGCACTTGGCTTCCTGCCAGGCGGCATACCATTTCGTCTCAACATCCTGCGCTTCGTAGCTCTTGGTGATCTCGGCCATGGTTAAAAATTAAGCCGGCGAGCCAACCGGCCGCCGCGCCCGCTGGCAAGCGTCGGAATTTCCCCGATGGCGCCCGCCGCTGGCACGAACGCTGCAAACGACCGCGTGCACGTGCGGCTTGCCAATCGGCGCAACCCACAACTGATTCTCCTTCCTTCAAAACTGTGATCGGCCGCATCCAAAAACACGCTCGCGAACGTCTGAACTTCGTCGGCGAGGTCCCCACCCCTAAACGTCTCGCCGCCTGCAAGACCTTCCTGCGCCTCGAAAGCGCCATGATCCGGATGCGCCACGACGCGGGCGAATCGGGGCTGACGATCACCCGCTCCCGCAGCGGGATGATCGACGTGATGCTCTCGCATCTGTTCGAATATGCACTCGCATCCTACTCCCGTCTCAACGCCAAGGCCCTGCCTCCCGTCGCGCTGCTTGCGTTAGGTGGTTACGGACGCGGCGAACTCAGCCCGCTCAGCGATATCGATATCATGTTCCTGTTTCCTTCGAAGATGAAGGAAGCGGTCGTGAAGCCGCTCCAGCAGCACCTCATCAACGAGATCCTCTATATCCTTTGGGACTGCGGCCTGAAGGTCGGCCACTCGACGCGCACCATCGACGAGGTGTTCGTCGAGGCCCGCAGCGACATCCAGAGCAAAACCGCGTTGCTCGAAGCGCGTCTCATCGCTGGCTCGGCGACGTTGTTCGAAGGCTTTGCCCACTCCTACAAAGCCTATTACACCGTCGAAGATCCGAAGAGCTACATCGCGGCCCGTTTGGAAGACCAGCGCACCCGCCGAACCAAATACGGCGACTCGGTTTTCCTTCAAGAACCCGACGTCAAAAACGGCGTGGGCGGCATGCGCGACTACCAGAACACGTTCTGGATGGCCCGCGTGAAGCTCGGGATTACCGACATCAAAGAGCTGGCTGATCAAAACTATCTTCGTCGTAACGAACTTCGCGACTTCCAGCGCGCCTACGAGTTCCTGCACCGCGTGCGCAACGAGCTCCACTTTCAGAAAAAGCGGCCCACCGATGTGCTCGACCTCGAAGCCCAGCCGCGCATCGCACTCGGTCTCGGTTACACGCATCGCGACATGCTCGGCCGCGTCGAACAGTTCATGCGCGATTATTACCGCTCCGCGCAGACCATCTACCGCATCTCCAAACTCGTGGAGAACCGTCTCGCGCTCACGTTGGAAAAAAAGCCCAGCCGATTCCTTTCCTTTCGCGACGTCGTGCGCTCCCGCCGTTACGAACGCGTAAAACACATCGACGGCTTCGTCCTGCGCAACCGCGAGTTCAGCGCCGAAACACCCGATATTTTCCGCGACGATCCCGCGCGTCTCATCCGCGTTTTCCGCCACTGCCAGAGCCTTGAAGCGCAGATGGACTTCAACCTGCAGGCGCTCATCCGCGAATCCATCCCGCTGATCACCCGCAAGGTCTCCGAGTCGGCCGACGCCAACACCAGCTTCAAGGCGATCCTTGAAGACGCCGGCAACGTCCACCCCACCCTCGCGCTCATGCACGAATTGGGCGTGCTCGGTCGCTTCATCCCCGAATTCGACGGCCTCACCTGCCTCGTGCAGCACGAATATTACCACCGCTACACGGCGGATATTCATACGCTCAACGCCATCCGAGAACTTGATCAGATTTTTACCGAGGCCGAACCCATCACGCTGAAATACCGCGCCACGCTGCACGAGACGCCCGAGCCCACGCTGTTGTATTTGATCTTGCTGCTCCACGACATCGGCAAGGCCCGCGGCATTCAAGGCCACGCGGAAAGCGGCGTGGAAATTGCCCGTCCCATTCTCAAGCGGCTCAGCGTTAGCCCCGAAAACAGCGACCTGGTTATCTTCGTCATAAAAAATCACCTGATTATGGCACGCTTTTGGCAGAAGCGGGATGTAGATGATCCCAACACTGCCGCTGCGTTCGCCGAATTGGTCATGGATGCCGACAAACTCCGGCACCTTTACGTCCACACGTTTTGTGATGCGCGCGGCACCGCGGCGGGTCTCTGGAACGGCTACAAAGACGCCCTCCACACCAGCCTCTATCGCGCTACCCTCGATCACCTGATCCACGGCGCCGGCATCGTTACCCACAACTCGCAACGCCTGCAAATGACCTATCAGGACCTCGTTTCGAAAACCATTCCTGGCATCAACCAGGACGAGATCTCCGCGCACTTCAATCTGCTCCCCGAACGGTATTTCATCCACACCGATCCCACGGAGATTTCCCTGCACATCGGCATGGTTAACCGCCTGCTGAAATCCATCACCGAGGCCGACTCAGTGGGCACCCTTCGCCCGATCATCGAGTGGAAGGATGACCTCAACCGCTCCCTCACGGTGGTCAACGTCGTGACGTGGGACCGCGCCGGCCTCTTCTACAAACTCGCCGGCGCCTTCAGCGTGGCCGGCCTCTCCATTCTCGGTGCCAAGGTCATCTCTCGCTCCGACCACATCGCCATCGATACGTTCTACGTGGTCGAGCCCGGCCGCGGCGTTGTCCAAAGCGCCAAAGCCCAGGAAACTTTCGCCCGCACCGTCGAGGAAGCCCTCGTATCCAACAAGGACCTCTATCCCGACATCGTCGCCCAAGCTCGCAAACTCGCTCCGCCTCGCTACAGCCAGCCGACCGGCGGCGAGATGATTCACGCCTCCTTCCCACCCACTGTGGAGGTTTACAACGAGCTCTCCATGCAGCGCACGATCATCGAGGTGCAGGCCAAGGACGAGATCGGTCTCCTCTTCCGCCTCGCCAAGACGATCAGCGATCACGGCTACGACATCACCTTTGCCCGCATTGGCACCGAGCGAGGCATCGCCATCGACACGTTCTACATCGAAAACGCGTCGCCCGAAGTTGTGGACGACCAGACGCGCCTGCACACCCTTCGCGAAGCTCTTTCGACCATCATCGCTCCGACCGACACCACCGCCGCCGCCGCAGTCTGAAACAGCTCCGCTACTCGGAACGGTCAGCGGCCAGGGCATAACTAAGTTTGCCCGCCGCTGCCGCTCCGGTATTGATGGCAAAAAATGGACGTCGAATCTGACCCCCGCGCCGATCGTGCGCTCTATCGCATCAGCAGCCTGACCGGACGCGTCGACGATCCCCACGAAGCCCTGCAGTCGATTCTCGCCATCTGCATCGAAACCCTCGGGGCCTCTTCCGGGTCGGTGTCGCTCCTCAATCCCGACACCGGAAAACTCGAGATCGATGTTCAGCAAGGCCTGCTTCACGAGGCCGACGAAGTCAGTCTCCGCCTCGGACAAGGCATCACCGGCTGGGTCGCGTTTTACGGACGTCCCCAACTCGTTCCCGACGTGTCCGCCGATCCGCGTTACGTCTCCATCCGCAAGGAAGTCCGCAGCGAAATCGCCGCGCCGATGGTCGAAGCCGGCGGCCAGATTCTCGGCGTCGTCAACTTGGACAGCGACCGTCTCGGCGGTTTCAACGACGCCGACCTCTCCCTCCTGGTCCGCATCTGCGACGAAGTCACCGCCGTCATGCAACGCCTCTGGCAACTGCGGCACCTGAGCGGCAAGGCCCGCCAGCTCGAATCGCTCATCACCATCGGCCAGTCCCTCGTGGGCAAACTCGAACAGCAGGAGCTCTTCGACACCATCACCCGCGACGCCCGGATCATCACCAACACCCGGGCCTGCGCCTTCTACCTCTACGACGCCCCCCGCCAGACACTCCGCCTCATCTCGCTCACCAACGCCGCGATCATCCCGCTTCCCGAGCCCAATCTTCCCATCGCCTCCTGCCTGGTTTCGTCAGCCATCCACACGCGCAAGCAGGTCGAGTATCTCAACATCCAATCACCCGAGTTCCTCGACGTCGTTGACCTCCCCCGCGACCCCGCGCTCCGTTCGCTGCTCGCCGCGCCCGTCCTCTTTGAAAACGAAGTCATCGGAGTCCTCTCCGTCTTCACCGACCACGTCCACCGTTTCAACAACGACGAAAAACGCCTCCTCGCCGCCCTCGCCTCCCTCGGCGCCGTCGCCCTGCAAAACTCCCGCCTCTACTCCCGCGTTTTCCAAAGCGAAGAGTCTCTCCGCAAAAACGAACAGCTCACCACCCTCGGTCTGCTCGCCGCCGAGATCGCCCACGAGATCCGGAATCCACTCACGGTGATCAAACTCCTCTTCGGTTACCTCGACCTCGAGTTCCCGCCCGAGGACCCCCGCCGCACCGACGTGCGCGTGATCAGCGAAAAGCTCGACCAGCTCGAAGCGATCGTCTCCCGCGTGCTCAATTTCGCCAAGGCTCCCTCCAGCCTCCACTCGCGCTGGGTTTTGGCCGACATGATCGGCGACACCATCGTCCTCATCCGCCTCAAACTCGCGCAAAGCAAGATTCAGCTCCGCTTCGATCCACCGCCCCGCCCCTTCGTCGTCGATGTCCACAAGGGTCAGATCCAACAGGTGCTACTCAACCTGCTGATCAACTCCACGCAGGCCATGAACGACGGCGGCACCATCACCATCCGCTGTTCGACCGAAAAACACGGCGAATCCGATTTCGCGCACATCGACATCAGCGACACCGGCCGCGGCATCCCCGAAGAGTTGCGCGCCCACATCTTCGACTCGTTCCTCTCCGGCCGCTCCGACGGCACCGGACTGGGCCTCGCCATCGCCAAGCGCATCCTCCTCTCGCACCACGGCGATATCACCTTGCTCGATTCCAGTCCCGCTGGCACCACCATGCGCATTGCGCTTCCCCTCGTAAGCTAGCCGTCCGCGTTCGTATCCCCATGTCCTCGTCCCCCGCCAACAAACGTCTCTCGATGACGATCGCCTCGGTTGCCCTGCTCATCGCCGCCGCCGTGGTCCTCTGCCTCGTGCGCCTCCCCCTGCCCCTGCGCCTCGGCGTCACCGGCGTCGATTTAGTTGCTGCCGCCATCGTCTTCGTCGCCAGCCGCCAGCAGCGCTCCTCCTGATCAATGGACGTCCGCCGCGCGCACCTTTTCCTCGGTGCCATACTGGCGTTGCCTGCGCTGCACGCCGAAGCCCCCGTCGTGCTCGATCCCATCGAGGTGACCGCACCGCTGCCCGCTGACGCCCTGCTCACGCAGCCCACGCCCATCACGGCTTACAGCGGCGGCTTCCTCAGTTCCGCCGGCATCACCACTTACGACGAACTCGCCCCGCTCGTCCCTGGCTTCTTCGCCTCCGCCCAGTCGGTTGACAACATCAGCCTCAACCTCCGCGGACTCACCACCGACGCCGCCGATCCGCGCATTCCGGCCCGCGTGCCCGTCTTCCAAGACGGAGTGATCATCTCCAGCCCGCGCGGCGGCGGCACCGCCCTCTTCGACTTGGAAAGCGTCGAAGTCCTCAAAGGCCCGCAACCCACCGCCTTCGGACGCGGCGCCCAAAACGGTGCGCTCTCCATCACCGGAAACCCCGCCCGCAACGAAACCTCGGGCGAGTTCACCGCCGGCTTCGGCGACTACGATACTCGCCTCGCCAGCGGCTACTTCAACACGCCTCTCATCCCCGAAAAACTCTTCGTCCGCGCCGCCTTCACGTTCACGAAGAGCGACGGCTACGTGGACAACCTCACGCCCGGTGCCGAAGCGCTTCAAGGCGTGGACACCCTCGCCCTCCGCACCAGCCTCCGCTGGCAACCCGCGCCCGACACCACCGCCGACCTGATCGTCAACTTCCAGCACGACACCCCGCCCGGCATCGCGTTCAAAAGCATGGTGATCCCCACCAGCGCCGGGGACACCAATCCCTACACCGCCACCGAACTCAATCGCGGCAACGACCTCGGCATCGACCGCGACCTCGTGGGCGTTACCGGCATCATCAAACACCGCCTGAGCGAGTCGTGGGAAGTCACCTCCACGAGTGCCTTCCGCGACGTCGATTCCCACGACGAATTCGATGCCGACGGCTCCCGCCTCTACCTTTTCGAATTCGGCGAGCAAACCTACGACCGCCAGTTCAGCCAGGAATTCCGCCTCAATTACGATGCCGGCGAACGCTTCACCGGCATGATCGGCACAGGCGTCCTCGGGGAAAGTGGCCGCGAAGACGTCACGCTGCGCACCAATGAAAACACCCTCTGGCGCACCCTGACGCACACCGCGCCTCCCTTCCCCCTCCTCTCTTATTACGAGGAAAGCTACACCAACCGTTCCGAGCTGCTCACCGGCGACCTCTTTGGCCGCACCGATTACAAGTTCACCGACAAGCTCACCCTCGGCACCGGCCTTCGCCTGACGCAGGAACACATCACCTCCGGCTACGAATCCTTCGCAGCGCCGGTCCCCGGCCACAGTAACTTATTTCACACCATCATTCCCTCCGCGGGCG
>CBRAFO010000134.1:0-9121 GCA_967755175.1 uncultured Opitutaceae bacterium
ACTTTTTTCTCGGTGAGGCGGGCGACGTCCTCGGGGTCGAGCATGTCGGCCATCGCGTCGTAGAGCGGGCGGAGATACGGGAGGATCTTTTCGTTGAGATCGCCGGGGAGAAAACCGAGGGCTTCGCCGGCCTCGACAGCGGGACGGGTGAGAATGATGCGCTGGACCTGATTCTTAAGAAGGGCCGAGATGGCGGCGGCCATCGCGAGGTAAGTCTTGCCGGTGCCGGCGGGACCGATGCCGAAGACGAGCGAGTGCGTCTGGATGGACTGCAGGTAAAGTTTTTGGCCGAGCGTCTTGGGGGCGATCGTCTTGCGGTTGGTGGCAACGACGAGCGGCTTGCCAAAGAGTTCGCGCAGGTGGTCGCTTTCGCCACGGGCAATCATTTCGACGAAGCGCGTGAGGTCGGGCGTGCGGATCTGGACGCCTTGCGTGCGGGCCTCGTTGAGGAAACCGAGGAGCGACTCGGTTTGGGCGATGGCGTTTTCGGGGCCGTCGATCTGAAGCCAGTCGTCACGGCTGACGAGCGTCACGCCGAGGTGTTTCTCAATGAACGCGAGGTTCTCTTCGCGCCCGGCGTAGAGCTGGTGAAGATGGCGCGCGGACGGGAAGTGGAGGGTCTTAGTCGCCATGCTGGCTCCTTAGAAATGACCAATGACCAATGACCAATGACCAGTGGCGGAGATCACAGGCGGAAAAGAGGGATGACGGCTGCGCTTGGAGGCTTCTTCATTGGACATTGGTCATTGAGCATTGGTCATTCCGAGGCTGCGCGCAGCCTCGGCGAGCCGTTCCCAAGTGGACTCCAATGCTTGCGGCAGGATGCGCGTCTGGCCGAGGACGGGCATGAAGTTATTGTCGCCATTCCATCGTGGGACCACGTGGCCGTGCAGATGCGGGATGCTGCCACCGGACGCCGCGCCGAGGTTGAAACCGAGGTTAAACCCGTCGGGCTTGAGGGTGGCTTTGAGGATTTTTTTTCCGAAGGTGATGATGGCGAAGAGATCAGCGCTTTCTTCCGGCGTGAGTTCCTCGATGTCGGTCAGTTCGCGGAGCGGGATGGCGAGCAGGTGTCCCGGGTTGTAGGGAAACCGGTTGAGCATCAGATAAGAGTAGCGGCTGCGATGGACGATCAAGGCGGCGCGGTCGTCACCCAAGGCGGGCAATTCAGTGAACGGCCGTTTGAAATCGGGCATGCGCGGTGCCTCGATATATTCCATGCGCCAATAGGGATGTAGCTGGGACATCAGTAGAAAAGAACGCGTAGCCAAAAGTCGGCCGAGGGCAAAGTCAAAGCCCCTGCACAGCTGTCGCCGCCTGTTTGCCGCCGGTTTGCGCGTTGAATTTGAAATTGTCGGCGGCCGGGTGTCCGGCGATGAATGGGGGTTCTCTTTATTAATATGCATGCCTTTCAACCTGCAGTGCGTCGTCGTGTGGTGGTCACCGGTCTCGGTGTGGTCAGCCCCTTGGGCTTGAGCGCAACCGACACGTGGGCCGGTCTGGTGGCCGGTCGTTCCGGCATCGGTCCGATCACGCGCTTCGACGCCACGGCCTGCACCGCGCGGATCGCGGGCGAGGTGAAGGGCTTCGAGGTCACCAAGCCGCTGGCGACGCCGCTTTATCCCCGAGGTAAGGCTGGCGAAGCGCTCGCCTCGGTGTTCACACCCAAGGACGCGAAGAAGTTTGGCCGGTTCACCCACCTCGGCGCGACGGCAGCGGTGGCGGCGTATGCCGACTCCGGCTTGGATGCGCATCGCGACACGCTCAACTCCGAGCGGATGGGCGTGAACATGGGCGTGGGCATCGGTGGCCTGCCCGAGATCGAGGCGATGCAGGAAACGTTCAACACGGGCGGCTTTCGCAAGATCTCGCCGTTCTTCATCATTCAAATCGCTCCCAACCTGCTCGCCGGCCAAGTGAGCCTGTTGCTCGATTTCCGTGGGCCTAACATGGCGGTCGCCTCGGCGTGCGCGACGAGCGGACATTCGCTGGGCGAGTCGGCGGCGGCCATCGCGCGCGGTGACGCCGAGGTGATGGTCGCGGGTGGCGCGGAAGCCGCGATCACGCCGCTGGCGATCGGCGCGTTTGCACAGATGCGCGCGCTCTCGACCCGCAACGACGCCCCGGAGAAGGCCTCGCGTCCCTACGACAAGGACCGCGACGGCTTCGTGTTCGCCGAAGGTTCGGTGGCGTTCGTGCTCGAAGAATACGAACACGCCGTCAAACGCGGCGCCCGCATCTATGCCGAACTGCGCGGTTACGGCGCATCGGCTGACGCCTATCACCTCTCGTCGCTCGCCCCGGGCGCCGAGGGTTCGCAGCGCTCGATGCGCGCCGCTCTCGCTTCGGCGCAGTTGCCGGCGACTGCCATCGATTATGTGTCGGCCCACGCCACCTCGACCCCCGGCGGCGACGGCGAAGAGTCGGCGGCGATCGCCTCCGTGTTTGCTGAAAACAAAGCTACGCTCCACGTGAGCGGCGTGAAGTCGATGACCGGCCACTTGCTCGGTGGCGCCGGCGCGATGGGGGCCTTCGCGGCCGTTAAGGCGATCCACGAAGGCGTGGTGCCTCCGACGATCAACATGGACAACCTCGACCCGGCCATCGAGGCGCTCGGCCTCAACGTGACGCCCAACGTCGCCGTGAAGAAGCCCGTGCGCGCGGCGCTGGCCAACAGCTTCGGCTTCGGCGGCACGAATTGCTCGCTGGTGTTCACAGCGGTGTGAGCCGTTGAGCATGGACCGCTTGGACCGCCGTCTCCTCTGGTTTTTCGCACTGCTTGCGCCGGTCGTCGCGTGGTCGTGGATCGCGCCGCATGACCGGTTCACGTGGTGGATGGAAGCGGGGCCGGTGGTCGTGGCGGCGTTCTTGATTGTCCGAGTGTGGAGGCGATTTCCGCTCTCCACGCTTTTGCTGGCGCTGGCGTGGCTGCATGCCGTGGTGTTGCTGGTCGGCGCGCACTACACTTACGCGGAAGTGCCCGCCTTTGATTGGTTGCGCGATTGGGTCGGCGGCACGCGCAACAACTACGACAAGCTCGGCCATTTCGTGCAGGGGCTGGTGCCGGCGATTCTGACGCGGGAGATCTTGCTGCGCACCTCGCCGCTCCGCGATCGGGGCGACGGACGTCCGAGTGGTTGGCTGGGGTTTCTGGTGGTGAGCGTGTGTCTGGCGTTTAGCGCGCTTTACGAACTCTTCGAGTGGGCGGTTGCCGAAACCACGGGCGAAGCTGCGGACAGCTTTCTCGGCACGCAGGGCTACGTGTGGGATACGCAGTCGGACATGGCTCTCGCGCTGATCGGCGCGGTGTGTGCGGTCGTCTTCTTGTCGCGTCTCCATGATCGCTCGCTGGCGAAAGTGCTGGCCGCGCGTGGCGGTCTCGGGCAATCCGAGCGTTCCCCCTCCTCATGACGAGCCTCTGGAAACAATGGACCGCCGCGTTGTCCGCCCCGTTTTTATCCGCGCTTCTGCTCGGCGCGGGCTTCATGGGCTTCGTGGCGTGGGACCAGTCGCATTGGTGGAGCACGAAGGAAGATTACGGGTTCGGCTGGCTCGTGCCGGCCTTCGTGGCGTTTGTGGTTTATGATCGCTGGCCGCGTATCCTCGCCGCAGTGCAAGCCTGTGCCGCGCCGGACAGCCCGCGTGCGACCGGCGCGGCCCGGTGGATGTTGAATTTTCTGACTTATGCAGCGCTCGCGGGCGGTTCGCTGCTGTTCCTGATCGGTGCGCTTTATCGGGCGGGCGCGGGCGCTTCGTATCCCGGCACGTTGGCGCTGTCGCTGGGCACGGGTGTGCTGGTGTTGCCCCTGTTGTTGCTCAACGCGCCTGAGCGCGCGCCGGCCGTGTCCGCGTCCGTGAGCGCAGGCGATGGATCGAAGTTGGCGAATGTCCGACTGCTGGCGGACGGACGGGTGAAGCTGGCGTCGCTGTTTTTGTTTCCCGCGCTCGTGTGGCTGGTGTCGGCACCGATGGTCTCGGCCATCGAATCAAACCTGAGCCTCTTCATGCTCAACCGTGTCGCGTCAGTGGTTTTCTTCGTCTTCGACACGCTGGGCATGGCGATCGAGCAACATGGCAACGTGCTAAAACTTCCGCTCGGCGACGTCGGCGTGGCCGAGGCCTGCTCAGGTATCCGGTCCTTCACGGCGTGCTTGTTTGCCGGCTCGTTTCTTGCCGCGGTGTTTTTGGACAAGCTCTGGAAGAAGGTCGGTCTGGTGACGTCCGCCGTCGTGTTTGCGTTCATGACGAACATCGTGCGCGGACTCTTCCTGACGGCGTGGGCGTATAACTACGGACCGGAGGCGATCGAGGGGAAGGTTCACGATATCGCCGGCTATTCAGTGCTCGGCCTCACGGTGATCGGGCTGCTCTGCCTGCTACCGCTGTTCAACCTGACCTTCGTCACGCACAAAGACGCCGAGCCCGGCGAACTCCCCGTGGATGCGGGTAACACTGCGGGTAACGCAGATAACGCGGATAACCATTCGGGCTGAACTGCCGCGATGATCTGGCTCTATCGGTTTTTGTTTCCGCCGGCGATGTTGCTGGCCTCGCCGTATTATCTGCTGCGCATGCGGCGGCGTGGCGGTTATCAGGATAACTTTTCTCAACGCTTCGGGGCAGTCGCGCCGCTTCCGGCGAAACGCCCCGGTGTGCGTCGCGTGTGGCTGCAGGCGGTGAGCGTCGGCGAGATGCTCGCGCTCGCTCCTTTGCTGGAGGGGTTGCACGCCGACCCGGCGGTGGAGGTCTATCTGTCCACCACGACCAGCACGGGCTATGCGCTCGCGCGTGAGCGTTATGCCAAGCTCACCGTCGGCCTCGGTTATTTCCCCGTGGACTGGTGGCTGTTTTCCCGGCGGGCCTGGGCGCAGATTGAACCCGATTTGGTGATCCTTCTCGAAGGCGAACGCTGGCCCGAGCACATCCGCCAAGCCCAGCTGCGCAATGTGCCGGTGCTGGCGGTCAACGCCCGGCTTTCCGACCGCAGCTTCCGGCGCATGATGAAACTGCCGGCGTGGGTGCGTTCATTGTTTAATGGCATTTCACGCGTGCTCGCATGCTCGGAGCACGATGCGGAGCGCTTTCGTGAAATCGGTTTCGACGCGGGCGACGTCGTCACCACGGGCAACATCAAGCTCGACGTGACCATTCCTCCGCTCACCGACGAGGAGAAAGCGACATTGCGCCGTGAACTCGGTTTCGGCGACGAGCCCGTGCTGCTCGGCTCCTCAACGTGGCCGGGTGAAGAGGAAGTGTTGATCGAAATCCTCAAGGCCTTGCGCGCCGAAGGCAGGGCGGTGCGCCTGCTGATCGTGCCGCGTCATGCGGAGCGGCGGGCCGAGGTCGAGGCGCTGCTGCACGGCGGCGGGCTCACGTATCATTTTCGTTCGCGCGGTCCTGCTCCCGCCGGCGTGGCGGTGGATGTGGCGGTGGGCGACACCACGGGCGAATTGCGCCGGCTCACGCAGCTCGCGGAGTTGGTCTTTGTTGGCAAAAGCCTGCCGCCGCACCACGAAGGCCAGACGCCCGTCGAGGCGGCGGCGCTCGGCAAGCCAGTGCTCTTCGGTCCCGCGATGTCGAACTTCCGCGTGATCTCGCGCGACATGTGTGCGGAAGGTGCGGCGCGGTCGGTGAGCGATGCTGCGGGACTGCAAGCCGAGGTGCTTTCGCTGTGGGCCGACGCTCCCGAACGCGCTCGTATGGCGGAGGCTGCGCGGGCCTGGCGACAGGCGAATCAAGGCGCGGTCGGACGCACGCTGGCGGTTATTCGCGAGGAACTCGCCCGCTTGGTGAAATAAGGGTTGCCCACCCTCGGTGGTGGCCTACGGTCCGGGCCTTTTACGTTGGATGCAAACCCACGGTCCGAAACGAGTCTATACCCCGCAGTCGCTTGAATTCTGGTTCGGTAAACTCGAACACGATTGGGAGCGCCATTTCAGTGAAGCCCAGCTTGAAGAAGGGCACCGCATTTATCGCGATGGCGAGGTGCGCGAGCTCGAGTTGACGGCCTCCGACGCGATCATCCACCGCCGCATCGATAAGAAAGACGAGTATGCCGTCATCGAGTGGTCTGACGCAGGCGTGTCCGTGCGCTCATCGTCCACCGACATCGATCTGGCTCACTCGCTCGCAGTCGCCGGACTGCACGAAATCGAGGAGCTCGTAGCCGACGAAATCTCTCCGTTGCCCGACGATATGCCCGCGTCCGCGCCTGCGGCCGGATCGTCCGCATCGCCCACGAACGGTTACGGCCACAGCAGCAGCGCCTCGCAAGGTTCCGCCGCTCACGCCAACGGTCACGGCCACGCGCAGACCGGCACGCACGGCTACGCGCATCCTCCGTCCGCGCACAACCCTTTGCCCTCGCCTGCCGCAGCCGCTTCTCCTCGGGTGCGCACGCCCTCGGGTGCGCGTCGCACGCCCGCCGGCGCGGCCGCCCGTGCGGTTTCACGCACACTGATTTTGGTTTTCACCACCTCGGTCGAGGGACTGACGTTTCAGGCCAACTGGGTTAACTCCGACAAGAAGCGTGTGCCCGCGCTCGGCCAAGCCGCACAGGCCGCCGGCCAAGGTCACGCCACCGTCAGTTCGAGCGAACGCGCCAAGTTGATCGGTCTCGCCGCCTACGCGCGCAAAGCCCACTTCGCCTACAACCAAGTCACCGGTCTCTACGTGCTCGGCTCGGTGGTGGAGATTCCCAACTTCCTGCGCACCACGTTGCCCGCTTGGAAAAAACTCTTCGCGGTGGACCTCGACGCGCAGTCCTCGGCGTTGCTCCTCGGCACCAAGGAAATCACCGTCGAAGCCGTCGCCACCACGCGCAAGGGCAGGGTGGACGGACAGGGCCTCGATCTACGTTGGATTTTCAAAGCCGGCGAACGCCTGCTCACCGACGAGGAAGTTTCGATCATCACCAAGAAGGGCTCGTCGCCCGTGATCATCCCGAGCATCGGCATCGTGTCGTTGCCCATCGAGCGACTCGCCTCGATCAGCGCCTGGCACCGCACCGCCGCCGAAGCGCGCGGCACCGGCGAACTTTCGCCCTACCTGATTTTTTCCCTCTACAGCGATAGTCGCGTCAAACTCACCCTCTCGCCTGAGTTGGAGGCTTGGCGCCAGAACGTCCTCACCGCCTCGGCGGCCACGCCCGCGCTGCCGGAGTTGCTTCGTCCTTACCAGCGTCGCGGCGTCGAGTGGTTGCACCATCTGTGCGACGTGGGTTGTCACGGCCTGCTCGCCGACGAGATGGGTTTGGGCAAAACCCTGCAAGTGCTCACGCTGCTGGCCTCTCGCCCGCAGAACGACCGCCCGACCGTGATCGTGTGCCCTGCCAGCGTAGTTCCCGTGTGGCGCGAAGAGATCACGCGTTTTTATCCGCACCTCGCCGTGGACGTGCTCAAGACGGGCAACGATTTCACGTCGCGCAAGGGCTCCGTCATCTGGCTCGCCAGCTACACGCAGCTCCGTAAGCACCGCTCGTTGCTTAGCCAGCACGAGTTTTCCTACGCGGTGCTCGACGAAGGCCAGTTCATCAAAAACCCGGACGCCAAGATCACGCAGACGTGCTTCGCCCTCCGCGCCCGCCATCGCATCGTGCTGACCGGCACGCCGCTGGAAAACCGTCAGCTCGATCTCTGGTCGATCTTCCGGTTCCTGCTCCCCGGCTTGCTCGGCTCGCGGGTGATTTTCGAGGCCGCGTTGACCACCGACCGCTCCGGCACGCTGGACCGCCTGCGTGCTCAGCTCGCGCCGTTCATCCTGCGCCGCACCAAAAACGAGGTCGCCACCGAGCTGCCGCAGAAGGTCGAGATCGACCTGCTTTGCCCGCTCACCGAAGTGCAGCGCTCCGAATACGCGAAGATCTGCTCCGAGGGTCTCACCCGCCTCGGCGACGACGTGGGTGCGGCCATGCGCGAGAAGTCCTTCGGTTTCCTCGCGTTGCTCACGCGCCTGCGCCAGGTCTGCTGCGACCCGGATATGTTGCCCTGGCTCAAGGCCCCGCTATCCGACTCGGGCAAGATCACCCTGCTCGTCGAGAAACTCGCCGAGGTCATCGGCAGCGGGCACAAGGTCGTCATCTTCTCGCAGTTCGTGATGTTGCTCGACCGCGTGCGCGCGGCGCTGATCGAGAACTTCCCCGATCTGCCCCGTTACGAGCTGACCGGCATGACGCTGGATCGCCTCAAGCCCGTGCAATCGTTCCAAAACGCCGAGGGTGCGGCCGTCATGCTGGTGTCGCTCAAAGCGGCCGGCACGGGCATCACGCTCCACGCGGCGGATTACGTGTTCCTGCTCGACCCGTGGTGGAATCCCGCGGTCGAGGCGCAAGCGGTGGACCGCGTGCACCGCATCGGGCAGAAGAGCACGGTCTTCGTTTATCGCATGGTCACGGCCGGCACGATTGAGGAACGCATTCAGGCGCTTCAGGCGTCGAAGAAGGACCTGTTCAACCGCGTCGTGGGCGGACTGGGTGGCGATTTCGATCTCAGCCGGCACTTCTCGTCGTTGCACGAGTTGGTGCAGCTCACGGCGACGACCACGCAAGAAGACGTCGAGCCGGCCGTCTGATTGCTGGCCGAGGGCGGGTCCACCTCCGTGTGGACCGGATCGGACACGGACGAAACGGAGGTCGTCCCTACGGGAACCATGGGCGGAATGGTGGAGTTCGTTCCGTGTAGGGCCGCCCCTTGTGGGCGGGCCGGTTTGTGGCGGTCGGGGCAGTTGCGAGGTGCGGGATGAACGGGCGGTCGTGTTGCGTGCGTGTGCCGAGCGGTCCGGCCGCAAGGGCCGACCCTACGGGAACCATGGTCGGAATGGCGGAGTTCGTTCCGTGTAGGGCCGCCCCTTGCGGGCAGGCCGGTTTGTGGTGGTCGAGCGGTTGCGTGCGTGCGGGACGAACGGGCCGGTCGTGTTGCGTGCGCGTGCCGAGCGGTCCGGCCGCAAGGGCCGACCCTACAGGAACCGTGGGCGGAATGGCGGAGTTCGTTCCGTGTAGGGCCGCCCCTTGTGGGCGGGCCGGTTTGTGGCGGTCGGGGCAGTTGCGAGGTGCGGGATGAACGGGCGGTCGTGTTGCGTGCGTGTGCCGAGCGGTCCGGCCGCAAGGGCCGACCCTACAGGAACC
>CBRAFO010000135.1:0-8913 GCA_967755175.1 uncultured Opitutaceae bacterium
TTATCGCGGCCAGGCGACCTTGGCGCCCCGCGGTGTCCTTTTCCTTCAACCTATACTCGAATCCCTATGAAATTCACCGATGGCCAATGGATGCTGCAACCCGGCGTTGCCGCTCACTATCCCGCCGAAGCAAACGACATCACCCGGGAGGGTGAACGCCTCGTCATCAGCGCGCCCGTGCGCCCCATCCGCCACCGTGGCGACACCCTTCAGGGGCCGTTGCTCACGGTGACGCTGAGCTCCCCGCTCGAAGGAGTCATCCGGGTCCGCATCGAGCACTACTCGGGCGCGGCCACGGTTGGACCGATCATCCCGCTGCAAGTCTCGGGTGACGCGCCTGTGCGTGTTGAACACACCGATACGGACACGCTCCTTCATTCCGGTTCGCTGGCGGCGCGGGTGAAAAAGGCTGGCGGCTGGGAGATCGCCTTCGAGCACGCCGGGCGCGTGCTCACGAAGAGCGCCTGGCGCGGCCAGGGCTACATCCAGCGCGACAGCGAGACCTTCGTCCACGAGCAGCTTTCGCTCGGCGTGGGCGAGTGCGTTTACGGACTCGGCGAGCGTTTCACCGCGTTTGTGAAAAACGGCCAGATCGTCGAAAACATCAACAAGGACGGCGGCACCGCCTGCGAGCAGGCCTACAAGAGCGTGCCGTTTTATTTGACCAACCGCGGCTACGGTGTGCTGGTCAACGAGACCGGTCCCGTCTCCTTCGAGGTCGCCTCGGAGAAGGTGGCCCGCGTGCAGTTCAGCATTCCCGGCGAGAGCCTGGAGTATTTCATTATCGCCGGCCCGACGCCGAAAGAAGTGCTGGCGCGTCTCACCGCGCTCACCGGCCGTCCCGCTCTGCCGCCCGCATGGTCGTTCGGCCTGTGGCTGTCCACGTCGTTTACCACCAACTACGACGAGGCCACCTGCACGGAGTTCATCGAGGGCATGCGCACGCGCGACCTGCCGCTGCATGTGTTCCACTTCGACTGCTTCTGGATGCGGGAGTTCAACTGGTGCGACTTCGAGTGGGACGCGCGCGTGTTCCCCGATCCGGTCGGCATGCTGAAACGCCTGCATGATCGCGGCCTGAAGGTTTGCGTGTGGATCAACTCCTACATTGCCCAACGCTCGCGGCTTTTCGCCGAGGGCGCGGCCAAGGGCTACTTCATCAAGCGCACCGATGGCCGGACCTGGCAGACCGATCTCTGGCAGCCGGGCATGGCCATCGTCGATTTCACGAATCCCGCCGCGAGCGCCTGGTATGCGGATCACCTCCGCCGCCTGCTCGACATGGGCGTGGACGCATTGAAGACGGATTTCGGCGAGCGCATCCCGACCGAAGGCGTGGTTTATCACGACGGCTCCGATCCGGTGAAGATGCACAACCTCTACCCGATTCTCTACAACGAGTGCGTCTTCAACGTGCTGGTCGAGAAGCGCGGAGTGGGGGAGGCGGTGGTCTTCGCCCGCGCCTCCTATGCTTCCGGTCAGCGCCTGCCCGTGCACTGGGGTGGCGACTGTTGGTCCACCTTCGAGTCGATGGCCGAGAGCTTGCGCGGCGGGCTTTCGCTCAGCCTGTGCGGCTTTGGCTTTTGGAGCCACGACATCGGTGGATTCGAGGGCACCGCGCCCGCCTCGATCTACAAACGTTGGGCGGCGTTCGGTCTGCTGTCCTCGCACAGCCGCCTGCACGGCAGCTCCAGTTATCGCATCCCCTGGGCCTACGACGACGAGGCGTGCGACGTCCTGCGCTTCTTCACGAAGCTCAAGTGCCGCCTCATGCCCTATCTGTGGGCGGCGGCGGTGCAGGCGCATCGTGAAGGCATCCCGACGATGCGCGCGATGATGCTGGAGTTCCCCGGCGACCCGGCCTGCGACACGCTCGACCGCCAGTATCTGATCGGCGGCTCCGTGCTGGTCGCGCCCGTGTTCACCGAGGACGGCACGGTGGACTACTATCTCCCCCCTGGACGCTGGACGCACTTGCTCAATGGCGAGGTGCGCGACGGCGGCCGCTGGTATCGGGAAAAGCACGACTACCTCTCGTTGCCGCTTTACGTGCGGCCCGGCACGTTGCTCGCGCTCGGCGCGGACGACACCAAGCCCGACTACGATCAAACCCGCGGCACAACGTTCCGCTTGTATGAACTCGCCGACGGCGCGAGCGCGTCCGCCCGGGTCTATGATTTAAAGGGCGAACTCGCCGCAACCGTCACCGCACGCCGGACGGGAGCCGAAGTCACCTTCACGGTGGACGGCACTCTGACGGATGCGACCGTGGTGCTCGCCGGAGGAGAGCCGGTTAAATTATCAGCAGGCAAATCGAGCTGCGTTTTGCGTTATTGATTTAACGCTAATCCCAGCGCTTGCGCGCCGGTGACCCCGGCGCGATACGTTTCGCCGTGCCCGAATTCAAAAAGAAGAAAAAGAGCGTCCGCGCCGCCACCTTGGCCGATGTCGGCCGGGCGGCGTGCGTCTCGCCCATGGCCGCGTCGGCGGTGCTCAACGGGGCGCGCACGTCTTCGCGCATTTCGCCGGAGACGCGCGGTCGTATCCTGGAGGCCGCCGCCGCGCTTAACTACCGGCCAAACGCCGCGGCGCGCGCGCTTATTCGTCGGCGTATGAGCACGCTCGGAGTCGCCGCAGTGGTGGACCGCGGCGAGCTCAACCACTATTTTTTGGAGGTCTTCAACGGCGTGCTCGAGACTGCCGCGCGCCACGGGCAGAACACCACCGTCTTCACCTTGCATGACTGGAAGCGCGATGCCCAACGCATCGCCGAGTTCTGCGACGGACGCATCGACGGGCTTTTGTTGGTCGCGCCGGTGTTCGGGCCGGAGTCGGTCGCGTTGCTGCCCGCCCACACGCCATTGGTGGCCATCCACGCCAACATCGTGCTGCCGGGCGTCATCAATCTGGAATCGGATGAAGAGGCGGGCTCGTTTTCGCTCGTGCGCCGGTTGATCGATATCGGCCACCGACGCATTCTGCATCTGGCCGGTCCTGAGGCGATGCTGGGGTCGGTCCGACGTATCGCGGGTTATCGACGTGCGTTGGAAGAGTCGGGCATCTCGTATGATCCGAGGTTGGTGAAAATGGCCGGTTTCGCCACCCATCAAGGCCGGGAGGCCATGCGCGGGTGGATCGATGAACATGCGGGCGAGCCGTTGCCCACGGCGGTATTTTGCGCCAACGACGGCGTGGCCTTCGGGTGCATGGAGACGCTGTCGGCCGCGGGGCTGCGCGTGCCCGACGACATTTCGGTGGCCGGCTTCGACGACACGCTGGCGGCGCGTGCCAGCGTCCCGCAGCTCTCGACTGTGCGCCAACCGCTGCGGCAGATGGGCGGACGCGCGGTGGAACTGCTCCTTGATCTTGCCCGCACCAACGAACTTGGCGATCCAGCGGCCACCGCTTCGCCGGTGGTGTTTCCCACCGAGCCGGTGTTGCGCGCTTCGGTGGCCGCTCCTTCACGACCGTAGGTCGGCCTGAACGTCGGCCCCAAGAAAAACATCGTCACCGGGTGGGCGGAGGCCGCGCGTCGCGAGGTCCAGCCATTCGCGGTGAACGTTCACGCCGCGCATGCGTGGCATTGGTATGAAACCGCTCAGGGCACCGGACACCACCGGTCGGCTGGGTGGTAGCTCGGCCGGAGCTTCGTGCGGAAGCCGTTCGGGGGTCCAGCGGTGCGGATCAGCTGATGGGGCGAGTCGTGTTGCCGTCGCGCCAGATGCCCTCGACATGGAGCGTGCGCGGGGCTGCGAGCAGCCCGCGCTCGTTGCGTTGGAGTCGCCCGATGAGCATGTCCACCGCGGCCTCGCCGATTTCGTGCGTGTGCTCGTCAATGCCGGACATGCCGGCGGGAGCACAGCCGAGCTCCAACGCGGCGACGCCGAGTTCCTCGGGCACGGCGGCCACTTCACGGACGACGCGCAACATGTAGTCCGCGCCGGCGAGCAGCACGGCATCCGGTCGTTCCTTCTTCAGCCAGGTCCGCACGTTGTCGGCGGTGGTCTCTGGGCCGGGGAGTGTAAGGGCGGCGACCCGTCGTTCGGCGGGGAGCTGATCGAGCTTCACCAGATTCGCCGCATGGTATTGGTGCTCGCAGCGGATGCTCAGGCCGGGGTTGTTGAGAAAGCCGATGCGCCGATAACCTCGGATTTCCAGCGCGGTCCAGGCGCGGTTGAAGTTGTGAAAGTAATCGATGCAGCTGCGGGAATGCCTGGGCGTTGAGATCGACAAATCGGCGGTGACCGAGGCGAAGTTTTCCCATCGTGTGAACCGACTTGGGCCGGTTTCCAATTTGGGCGCGAGAATGATGCCGGGGATGCCGCGGGCGACGAGGATCTGGTTTAACCGGTCCGGAGGCATGCCATGGGGGCCGACGCGAAATTCCTCGATCAAATAACCGCGTCGTTTGGCCTGCGACTCCATCCCCGCCCACATGGTCTGAAAAATCGGGAAATCACGCCAATTCCAGTCCGCTTCGGGCTCGTTGATCACGGCGAGCACGGTATCGTGGCGCTTGGTGGTTTCCTCATGAAGGCGCGACATGAGAAGCGAGATCAACGGATTGGGCTGGTAGCCCAGCTCGCTCGCGGCCTTAAGCACCCGATCTCGGGTGGCGGTCGCGATTTCCGGGTGGTTGCGCAAGGCCATTGATACCGTGGATCGACCGAGCCCCACCTTGCGGGCAATATCGGCCATGGATACAGGGCGGGCTGACGATTCGGACATAGGATAGCGCGTTCAGTGAAGGGGGGAGGAATCGAGGCGAAAGCGCCTGAACAGTGTCAGGTGCGACGGGGTCGTCAATAGGCAGAGCGTGACTGAGGCTCCGAAACCCGGAGGGATGTGGCGCGTGGTGCGTCTGGCGTCCCGAGTTTTCCTAAAATGACTATCCCCCGCTTCACCTCGTTTAAGTTCCATCCCTTGGCTGTTGTCGCCTTGCTTTTCAGTTCCTCGCTTTTCGCCCAAACCCCGGAGCTCCGATGGAGTTTCGACGCGGATCGGGGTTCACCCCGTCGGTCAACTTGGCTAAATGGTGGCGTGCTCACCATTAGGAATGGCACCAACAGTTCCGCGACCTTTCAATCGACCAACGGAGTGGGCCCGGCAACGCCGGGCGTGTTGGACGCCTCCGCCAACGTGTATGGCGACGGCTACGCTTCCGCTCGCATCACTTCGACCGATTCGCCGCTCATCGCCGACGCGACGCTGCCGCAAATGGTCATCACCATGTGGATCAAGCCCACGATATCCCCGTCCGAGCAACCCAATGCTCGATTGCTCAACATCAGCCCGGCCGATGCAGAGAAGGGGGCTCCGGGGCTCTATATCGCCCTGAATAAAGAGAATCTGGACGTGGGTATGAACGGCATGATCTCTCAGGTGCTACTGCCGGAGGGGAGCATTCGCAAAGGCGAATGGACGTTTCTTGCGCTGGTTTACGACGGTGCTACCAGCAGTCCCTATTACAGTAACGATATGCTGGATGTGTTACAGACGACCTTTAACGCGGCTGTGATCATCGGTGGTCGGGAGTCAGGGGCGCGGCCGGGTGCGCCGGTGGCGATCAGCACCGGCGCACCCTCCTACAGCGTGACCCCCGGACCATTTGCCCTCAACGGCCTCTGTGTGGGCATAGGCAGCGGCAATAGCAATGGCGGTCACTCCTTCGTCGGCTTCATCGACGATGTGCGCATTTACAGTGGGTTGATGACCATCAAACAACTTGAGGCTATCCGGCAGTCCTCCTTGGCGACCAAATAGTCCGGAAGGTTGGCTTCGCATGAAGTCGACCTCCGTGAATGTTTGATCCTCATTTGGCATGAAGCTCTCCTCAACCGGTTACTCCGGTGCACCCGCCGCGTTTTTTCCCCTCGCGTTGTCATCGTCCAGGCGAACCGCGGCGCCGGCGAGATTAAGCTGACCGCTCGCGCCGACGGGCTCGCCCCGACGACGTTCACCGTGCAAACCCAAGCCGCTATGACGCATCCCTTTTCTCGGTGAGTTCACGCCTCATTTTAGTTTTTTTGGTTATGACCATGACGGCGGGTATTTGCAGGGCCAAGCCCTACTACGTGGCCCCGACGGGCGACGACGCCAATCCCGGCACTTTGGCGAAACCCTTTGCCACTCCGCAGCGCGCCCAGAGGGCGGCCCGGCAAGACCCGGGCACCGTTTATCTGCGCGGCGGCACCTATTACCTCTCCGAGCCGCTCGTCTTCACCGCTGAGGATTCCGGCACGAAGGATTCGCCGGTCATCTATCAAAGTTACCGTGATGAAAAGCCGGTTATCAGCGGCGGCGTGCGGCTCCAGGGCCTCTCCTGGCGTCCTTCGGGCGGACAAGGAATCTATCAAACGCAGGTGCCAGCGGACCTGCGGACAGAGGAGATTTTCATCAATGGGGAGCGGCAGATCCTAGCCCGTTACCCGAATTTCGATCCGAGCGCGCAATACTTCGACGGTTTCGCGGCCGATGCCATTTCCAAACAGCGCGCGGCGCGTTGGGCGGATCCCGTCGGCGGCTACTATCATGCCATGCACCCTTCCTTCTGGGGGGACTTTACTTGGCGCATCACAGGCAAGAATGCCGACGGAGAGGTCCAGCTCGAAGGTGGCTGGCAGAACAACCGAGGCTCGGCGGCCCATGATAAGGTGCGCTTTGTCGAAAACATCTTTGAGGAGCTCGACGCGCCGGGCGAGTGGTTCTTGGACGCCAAGACGCACACTTTGTATTTCAGCCCGCCCGCCGGGCTCGATTTGCGCAGCGCCGTTCTGGAGGCCACCCGCTTGCGTTCGCTGGTAGAGTTTCGAGGAGACGAGGCGAAGCCGGCGAAGCCGGTGAAGTGGGTCACGCTGCGCGGACTGATTTTCCGTCACGCCGCTCGCACTGTCATGGACAACCGCGAGCCGCTTCTGCGCTCCGACTGGACCATCTATCGCGGTGGCGCGGTCTTCTTCGACGGCGCCGAGGATTGCGCGTTGGAGGACAGCTTCATCGACCAGGTCGGCGGCAACGCCGTCTTCGTAAACAACTACAACCGCCGCGTGGCCATCCGGGGCACTCACATCGCCAAGGCCGGCGCCAACGGGATCTGTTTCGTCGGCGATCCGCAGGCCGCGCGCAGCCCGTTGTTCAACTATTACCACACCCAGGAATTGGGCCACATCGACCGCACGCCCGGACCGAAGACCAACAACTACCCGGCGGATTGCGTGGTCGAAGACTGCCTCATCTGCCAAACCGGGCGCGTCGAAAAGCAGACCGCCGGTGTGGAGATCGACCTCGCCCAGGATATCACCGTGCGCCACTGCTCGATCTACGACCTCCCGCGTGCGGGCATCAACATCGGCGACGGCTGCTGGGGCGGGCATCTCATCGAGTTTTGCGACATCTTCGACACCGTGAAGGAAACCGGGGACCACGGCTCCTTCAACTCCTGGGGCCGCGACCGCTTCTGGCGGCCCGCTATCGACGAGGTCGACGCCTGGGTCGCCCAAGCTCCCGACCTGCCGCTGCTCGACGTGGTCAAGCCCATCCAACTCCTCAACAATCGGTGGCGCTGTGACCACGGCTGGGACATCGATCTCGACGACGGCTCGTCAAACTACGTCATCAAAAACAACCTCTGCTTGCGCGGAGGCATCAAGAACCGCGAGGGATTCAAGCGCGTGGTCGAAAACAACATTCTCGTGGACGGCGGCTACGATCCGCACGTTTGGTATTCAAATAGTGGTGACATCTTTCGCCGCAACATCGTCTGGACCGATTATCGCCCGGCCAAAATGCCGCCGCCGCCTTGGGGCACGGACATGGATTTTAATCTGGTGCACGCCCCCGACGCGCCGGAGCACCGGCCCGCGACCCGGCTGCAAGAGCAAAGCGGCCGCGACCAACATTCCGTCGTGGCCGACGCCCGGTTTGTCGATCCCGCGCACGGCGACTATCGGGTGAAGTCCGATTCGCCTGCGCTAGCGCTGGGCTTTTTGAATTTCCCGATGGACCAGTTCGGCGTGCGAAAGCCGGGACTCAAAGCCATCGCGCGCACGCCGCAATTCCCCGGGGCATCGAAGGCCGCACCCGCTCCCGTCGCGCGCGACGCCGGGCCAGTGACGTGGTTCGGCGCCAGCCTGCGCAACATCCGCGACGAGGGCGAAATGTCCGCTTTCGGCCTGCCCGGCGTCACGGGCGTGCTGGTCGTGGACGTTCCTGTGCAGTCCGCCTTGGCCAAGGCCGGGCTGCGGAAAAACGACGTCATCCTTTCCCTTAACGGCGGTAAAACGCCGGATACTAAATCACTGATCACCGCCTCGAACGCCGGTGCTCCCGTTGACATTGGAATCACCCGAAACCAACAAGAACGCGTCATTCGACTCACCCCTTAGCAGCTCCGAATTCACTCCTTAGGCCCCCTTACAACTTCTCCATCCATCTATCCCTCATGACACCTATCAAGTTAGCTTTTTCACTGCTCGGCGCTTCGCTCGCAACCGCGATGGTGCAAGCCGATGTGTTGAAACTTCCGCCCATTGCCGACGGTCCCTTCAAGCCGAACTGGGATTCACTGGAGAACTACCAGCAGGCGCCGGAGTGGTTCCGCGATGCGAAGTTCGGCATCTGGGCGCACTGGGGACCGCAATGCGAGCCCGAGCATGGCGACTGGTATGCGCGTAGCATGTATGAGGAGGGGAGTTGGAATTACAAAACGCACATCACGGAATACGGACACCCTTCCAAGGAGGGATTCAAGGACGTGATCCACGCTTGGAAAGCGGAACGTTTCGATCCCGACACGCTCGTGAAGTTCTACAAGGACAACGGCGCAAAAATCTTCATGGCGCTCGCCAATCACCACGACAACCTCGACCTCTACAACTCGAAGTATCAGCCGTGGAACTCCGTCGCGCTCGGTCC
>CBRAFO010000136.1:0-8900 GCA_967755175.1 uncultured Opitutaceae bacterium
GGCCGTGCCGCCGGATCAGGGAAGGCTCTTGAGGCTGGCGTCGAGGGTGACGGTTTGGCCGGGCTTCAGGTTGAGCGCGGTGGTCTTGTCGTCGTAGCGGACTTTGGCGGTAGCGCCAGAGATGTTGCGGAGGACGGCAGACTGGAGGCGGCCGGCTTTCCAGATGAGGGCGACTTCATAACCACCGCGCGCGCGGAGACCTGTGACGGAGCCCGTTGCCCAAGCCTCGGGCAACGCGGGGAGGAGGACGATCTCGCCGGTGTGCGACTGGAGCAGCATCTCGGCGATGCCGGCGGTGGCACCGAAGTTGCCGTCGATTTGGAAGGGCGGGTGGGCGTCGAAGAGGTTGGGGTAAACACCGCCGCCATTGGTCATCTCGGTGCCGACTGTGTTCACGGCGGTCATGAGGTTGCGGAGCATGAGGTAGGCATGATCGCCGTCTTGGAAGCGGGCCCAGAAGTTGATCTTCCACGCGCGGCTCCAGCCCGTGCCGCCGTCGCCACGAGCGCGGAGGGAGACTTGGGCGGCTTTGAAGAGATCGGGCGTGCCGCTGGCGGTGATCTGGCGTCCGGGATAGAGGGCGAAGAGATGCGAGGTGTGGCGATGCTGGTCCGTGGGTTTATCGCGGTCGGATTCCCATTCCTGGAGCTGGCCCCATTTGCCGATCTTGGGCGTGAGGAGTTTCGCGCGCATGCCAGCGATCTTGTCGCGGTAGGGCTTGTCGATGTTCAACGCGTCGGCGGCATCGATGTAATTGGAGAACAGATCGTAGATGATCTCCTGGTCGTAGGAGACGCCGGGCTCGGTGGGACCGTGTTCGGGCGACCAGCCCTTGGGAGCGACGAGGGTGCCATCGGGGCGGGTGACGAGCAGGTCTTCCCAGAATTGGCAGACTTCTTTGAGGACGGGGTAGGCGACCTCGGAGAGATATTTTTTATCCTGCGAGAACGCGTAGTGTTCCCAGAAGTGCAGGGCATACCAGGCGCTGCCCGGCGTGTTCCAAACAAAGCTGCCGCCGCCGTGAATGCCGTTCTCGGTGCGGACGGTCCAGCCGCGGATGTTGGGGCCGTAGTCCTTTTCCTCGCGGGTGCGGAGGCGGTAGATCGGAATCTGCGAGGATACGTAATCAATGAACGGGCGCTGGAGTTCGCCGAGGCCGGTGGGCTCGGACGGCCAGTAGTTCATCTGGACGTTGATGTTGGAGTGGTAATCGCAACGCCAAATCGGGGCGTTGGAGTCGTTCCAGAGACCTTGGAGATTGGCCGGCAGGCCGCCGACGCGGCTGCAGGAAATCAGCAGGTAACGGCCGTATTGGGCGAAGAGTTCTTCCAGGTCGGGATCGTTCGTTTTTTCGGTGGTGTAGCTGAGAATGCGATCAGACGTGGGTTTGGCGGCGAGGGCAGGACTGGTGGTGCCGAGGTCGAGGGTGTAGCGGTGAAAGAGCGCTTGGTAGTCGGCGACGTGTGCGGCGAAGAGCGCGCTCAGGTTTTGAGGAGTGACGGCGTTGACACGCTGGGTGACCTCGGCGTGAGGGAGGGGGCCGCGCCAGTTCTTGGCGGAGTCGGGGAGGTAGCTGGTGTCGGCAGCGAGAACGAGGGTGAGACTGTCGCAGGCTTCAAAGACGAGATAGGTGCCGGGGAGCTTGGTCTTCTCGGTGCCGGGCACGCCGTCGAGAGGCTTGTCGGTGTCGGGCAGCGGGGTGGTTTCGATGCGCACGCGACCCCCGGTATTAAGGACGAGGAGCTGGGACTCGTAGTCCATACCGTTGCCCAGGCGACCGGTGGCGGTGAGGCGGTTGCCGTCGGCGGCGACCTTGGCTTTATGCATATCCGCCAGCCAAATACGGCCGGTGTGGGCGCCGGGTTTGTCGGCGGTCAGGCGGATGACCATGACCTGCCCGGGGTGGCTGGCGAACAGGGTGCGTTCGTAGCGCGTGCCGTTGGCGCGGTAGGAGATCTTTTGCACGGCGTGGTCGATATCGAGTTCGCGGCGGTAGTCGGTCGGGTCTTTGTGGCCGAGTTGGATGAAGAGGTCGCCGAAGGCTTGGTAATGGCCGGTGTCCTTGTCGTTTCCGGTCCAGAGCGTGTTGTGATTGAACTGGATTCGCTCGGTGGAGGTCAGGCCGAAGACCATGGCGCCGAGGGAGCCATTGCCGAGGGGCAGGGCTTCGGTCATCCACGTGCGCGCCGGGTGATCATACCATAGGACCGAGTTGGCCGGGTTGGCGGCGGGCGCGGGAGCCGTGAGGGCGGGGGCGGAGGCGGAGGGTTGCGCGTGGAGCGTCGGTAGTGTGGCGAGCGCGACGATGCAAGGGGAGAGGCCGAGGATGCGGCGGAGGACGATGAACATGAGAGTGCGTGAGAGCTGGAGGAAGCGGTGGTGGCGGGAGTGGGTCAAGGGTTGGCCGGCGAGGGCGTTGGCGACACTTTTAGCTCCGCAGGAGAGAGACCTTCGGCGGTCACGCGGACAGTGACGGGGGTGGTGGTGCCGGGCTTCAGGCGGATGATCGCGAGGGCGAGGCCGTTGAAGGCTTTGCGCTCGGGCGAGGCGAACGTGGTGTGGTCGGTGGCGTCGCCGTTATCGGTGGCGACGAGTTCGCCGGGACCGGTAACTGTGACCGTGAGCGCGTTGGCCGAGCCGGGAACCAGCAGGCCTTGGGCGTCGGCGACGGTGATGGTCACGAAGCTCAGGTCGCGTCCATCGGCGTGAATCGCGGCGTGATCGGCGACGGCGAGCAGTTTGGCGGCGGGACCGGTGGTCTTCACGGAAGACGTGGCCCATGGGTTGCCGGCTTTGTAGGCGATGACCTTGAGTTCGCCGGGGGCATATTTCACGTCGTCCCAGCGGAGGCGGTATTCAAATTTCCCCTTCTTTTTGCGACCGAGGGATTGGCCATTGAGAAAGAGTTCGGCTTCGTCGCCGCTGGTGTAAACGTGGACGGGCGTGACTTGGCCGACGCGTTCGGGCCAGTTCCAATGCGGCAGGATGTGCGCCATGGGCAGGTCGGCGTGCCAGCGGGACTGGTAGAGGTAGAAGCGGTCTTTGGGGAAACCGGCGAGGTCGATGGCGCCGAAGTAGGAGCTGCGGGAAGGAACGCGGAGCTTGCCGATCTCCTTGAGTTCGGCCTCGGCTTTGGCCTTCTCCTCGGGGGTGTGGTAGTTGAGGAGGTTGGTGCTGTCGCTGTTGTAGGGCGTGGGTTCGCCGAGGTAGTCGAAGCCGGTCCAGATAAACTCGCCGGCCACGAAGGGAAATTCGTCCTGGCCTTTGAACTCGCGGTCGGGCGTGGTGGCCCAGCTGGGAGCGTAGAGATCGTAGGAACTCATTTGGAAATGGCCGATCTTGCCACCTCGCTTGTCGTCGCTGACGGGGAAGAGGTATTCGCCGCGCGAGCTGATGGTGGAGGCGGTCTCGCTGCCGAAGAGCGGCTGGGCGGGGTTGGCGGCGCGGAATTTTCCGTATTCGAAGGGCTTGTAGTTGTAACCGAAGACATCGACGCCGGTCTGGAAGCCGTTGTAGCCGCCACGCGTGTCGCTCACGCCGATGGCGGTGGGACGGGTAGGGTCTTCTTGGTGGACGTAGCCGGAGAGCTCTTTGCCCATAGCGGGACCTTCGGGTTTACTCTGCTCGGGGATTTCGTTGCCGATGCTCCAGAGGATAACGCAGGGGTGGTTGCGGTCGCGACGCACGTAGGCGCGAACGTCGGCTTGCGACCAGTCGGCGAAGAGGCGGTTGTAGCCGTTGGATGTTTTGCGGAGCTTCCAGCAGTCAACAAACTCGTCCATCACGAGCACGCCCATGCGGTCGCAGAGATCGAGCAGCTCGGGGGCGGGCGGGTTGTGGGAGGTGCGAATCGCATTTACGCCCATCTCCTTCAAAATCTCGATCTGGCGTTCGGCGGCACGGGTGTTGAAGGCGGCGCCGAGGGCACCGAGGTCGTGGTGCTGGCAGACGCCTTGGAGGGGAACGCGTTTTCCGTTGAGGAGAAAACCGTTGTCGGCGGTGAACTGGATCGTGCGGATGCCGAAAGGCGTCTCGTGACGGTCGATGAGCTTGCCGTCTTGCTGGACGAGCGTGACGGCGGTGTAACGCTCGGGAGAGGCAAGGTTCCAGAGAGTCGGTTTCGCCACGGTCAGGAGGGCGGAGACGGGCTTGGTTTCGCCGACGGCGAGGGTGAGCGACTCGGGGGCGGAGGCGGCGAGAGCGGCGCCGATGGGGCGGCCTTCGCTGTCGGCTTTGAACACTTGGGTGGCGACGCGCAGACGGGCCGACGAGGTCGAGTGGTTGGCGATGTCGGCTTGGACCGCGACGGTGGCGGAGTCGGCGGAGATCGTGGGCGTGGTGACGGCGGTGCCCCATTGGGCAACGTGGATGGGCGCGGTCTTGGTCAGCCAGACGTTGCGGTAAATGCCACCGCCGGGATACCAGCGGGAGGAGTCCTTCAAGTTGGCGAGGCGAATGGCGATCGTGTTGGACGCGCCGGGCTTCAAATAAGGCGTGAGGTCGAGCTGATAGGAGGCGTAGCCGTAGGGCCAACCGCCGACGAAGCGACCGTTGCACCACACGGCGGAGTAGGCCATCGCGCCGTCGATCTCCAGCGTGATGCGGCGAGTGCTGTCGGACGCGGGGACGTCGAAGGTTTTTCGATACCACGCGATGCCGGACCAGGGGAGCTTGCCGGTTTCGCCGGGGAGCGCCTGGTTAAACGGACCCTCGATACCCCAGTCGTGGGGCAGGGTGAGCGAGCGCCAGTCGGAGTCGTTGAAAGCGGGGGAGGGTTGCGCGTAGGCCACGTCTTCGCCGGGGGCCTTGCCCGCGGGACGGACGGCGGCGGGCGTGCCAACAAAGGCGGTGGCCGTGGGAAGTAGCCACGGTTTCAGTTGCTCGTAGGAGAGCGCGTTGTTGGTGCCGTCGGGATCGTCTTTTTGGAAGTGCCAGCCGTCGTTGAGCGAGACGCGTTCGCGAGGCGCGGGTTCGGCGGCGCGGGCGGCCGTAACGAAGAGGCTGAGTGCGGATAGCAACAGGGTGGCGAAGAGGCGATGCATGTGAGGGGTTGTTGAAAGTAAAACCGCCGCGGTCGGCGGGGACGTTGGGCTCCGTGCCGACGAAAACGTTAAGGGGGCGTTCGCGCTGGCCAGCGGGCATGCATAAGGTGACCGGCGAGAGAGCGAAAGATTCTTTTTGGCCCGGCAATCGGCCGTCGCGAATCCGCTTCCGCATCGGAGCACCGGCGGTTCACGACAACAGCCAACGGCCACGGGCGATTCGGCGAATGGGTGCGCGTGATCGTTGCGTCGGAACGAGCTCCACTTCCGTGGTGGTCGGGCTGGTGAACTCGTCATCGGCCAGCACGGACGTCTCCGGCATGGACCTGAACAACGGGGTGACGCCGAGGATGAGCGTCACAAGAAGTGCGGCGGGCCGTCGGCTGGCGGCGGCGAGGTCCGCCTTCAGAATACGGGCCAGCAGACCGACGTGGGGTTCGGTCATGATGGTTTCATGCTGGCCGGGGATGATTCTCACCGAGACGCCGCCGTGCGCGAGTTCACCCCAGCCGCATTGATGATCAAAGGAGCAGAACAGCGGATGGGTTCGGGTGCGAAAGAGCGTGATGGCGCCCTCATACGGGCCGGTCCGGTGGACGCTGATCGCCTGCGTGTGTTCGCGCCAAAGACGCTGTTGCACCGGCGAGAGGCCGGGCATGTTCATCTGTGTATCGGCATCTTGGATGCCGTGTGCGGGATGGAGGTGGAGGCGGGCGGCCAGCTTCCGCCTCAAGGCGGAAAACTTCCACTGGAGAAAGTCGTGACGGGTGCCCGCTTCCCATCTCAAAAACCGTCCGACCCAGAAGCAGACGTTCCGGACGAACTTGAAAATCTGCACCGGAGTCCAACCGAAGTGGTCGTAACTGGAGTTGGACGGCCAGCAATTGAACAACGCGAGCAGGCCGACCGAGTGGCCCTGCTCTTGAAGGAGGCGGGCCATTTCATAGGCGATGTTGCCGCCAAAACAGTAGCCGCCAAGGTGGTAAGGCCCCTCGGGTTGGAAGCGCCGCAGTTCTTCCACATAACGCATCGCCATGCCGGCAACGGACGGCGAGGGGCGGTCGGTTTCGAGTTCGGGCGCGGTGAACACATAGACGGGCTGGTCCGGGCCGAGGTGGCGGGAAAGGTTGCCGTAACCCCAGAGCATGCCGCCGCCGATACCATGCACGAGGTAGAGCCGAGGCAGGCTCCCGTGCGTCTGAACGCCTACCAGTGACGCATTGTCATCCACGTTCACTGTCGCCCCGTCCAGAAGGGCGGCGAGCTGGGCAACCGTCGGGGCTTTCAAGATCGTGTCGTGCGGGAGTTTTTGTCCGCTGATTTTTCCGACCTCGCCCAACATGACCACGCCGACGAGCGAATCGCCGCCCATGTCAAAAAAGTTATCGTGCACGCCGATTTGATCGACGCCGAGCAACTCGCTCCAGAGCGGGCACAGCTGTTGTTCCGTGGTGGTGCGCGGCGGGTGATACCCCGGGGCGCTTTCGCCCGAACGAAGTCGCGGTGGTGCGGGGAGCGCCTTGCGATCGATCTTGCCGCTCGCCATCAGCGCGAAACGGGCGAGGGACACCAACACTGCCGGCACCATGTAAGGCGGCAGACGAGCTTTCAGGTAGGACCTCAGCTCCGCCATCAAGGGAAAGTCCGTGGTCGGTGCCGGCAGCTCCGCCTCTGCTACTGCGCCCGAGTTGGACCGGAGAACCACGTAAGCGGTCAGGCGGGGATGGCCGGGCGTGTCCTCGCGCACGACGACGACGGCTTCATCGACGGACGGATGTGAGCGGAGCACCGCTTCGATTTCACCGGGCTCTACGCGACGCCCATTGATTTTAACCTGTTGATCGACTCGCCCCACATACTCCAGCTGCGCGTCCGGCCGGTAACGGCACAGGTCGCCTGTGCGATAAAGGCGCGAGCCGGGCTCGGCTGAAAACGGGTTAGGTATAAATTTCTCCGCCGTCAGCTCGGGGCGGTTCAGATAACCGCGGCCAACGCCCGCACCCCCGATGTAGAGTTCGCCGGCGGCACCCAGCGCCACCGGCTCCAGTCTGTCGTTCAATAAATACACCTGCGTATTGGCGATCGGGCGGCCAATGGACCCTGGCTCCTCCGGGCGGCGCAACGCACAGGTCGCGGTCGTGGTGGTCTCCGTCGGTCCGTATTGATCGTAGATCCGTTTGATATGCGGAAGTGCGTGGAGCTGGCACACGAGGTCGTCCGAGACCGGTTCGCCCCCGAGGTTTACGGTCTCCAGTGAAGTCGGAAGGCCTCCGCTGCGCAGCAACTCACGCATCGCGGACGGCACCGTATCCATCAAATGGATTTCGTTGGCGGCCGGCAGCGTCGGCAGTGCGAGCGCGTTTTCCGCGAGGATGACTTTGCCGCCGAAGCTCAATGGCACGAACAGCTCAAGGACCGAGGGATCGAAACAGATCGAGGTGGCGGCCAGCACCCCACTCAACTCCTCCGGCCTGTAGAGTTGGCCAGCCCAGTGAATGAACGCCACGGCGTTGCGGTGCTCGATCCCCACGCCCTTCGGCCGCCCCGTGGAGCCGGATGTGTAGATAACATACGCGAGGTTTCCTGGCTGGGCGAAGCGATGCGGATTCTTCACCGAGGTCGAGGCTAGTTTCTCATCGGTATCGAGGCACACGATACCCGGAGCGGATGCACTCGCGGTAGCCAGCTCGCGCAGCGGGCGGGCGAGCGACGCTTGGGTGAGCACTGTGTGGACGCGTGCATCTTTCAGGATAAAGGCGAGCCGGTCGTTCGGATAAACCGGGTCCATCGGCACGTAGGCCCCGCCGGCCTTGAGCACGCCGAGAAGCGCGCTGACCAAATGGGCCGAGCGCGTTAAGAAAATGCCCACCAAAGTCTCCGGGCCGACGCCTTGTGAACGAAGCACATGAGCCACGCGATTGGCGCGTTCGTTGAGCTCGCGGTAGGTCAGCCGCTCGGTGCCCACGACCAAGGCTTCCGCCTGTGGTGTTTCCCCGGCCTGTTGCTCAAAACGGTCATGCAGGCAGGCGGTGCGCGGGTAGGGCGCTTCGGTCTGGTTCCATTCGACGAGCACCCGGTGACGTTCCTGCGGAGAAAGCGTCGCTCCCGACCCCGGGACGGCTCGGGTCTCGGTTTCGGGCGACTGCGACGAATCGGGTGCCATCATTTGGAAACCTACACCAAATCCGTGGAATCTTAAGTGGGCACATGCCCCATTAAGCTGCGGGACAACCCCACCGCCCTCGGGACCGCGACGCGGGACTGCTTCGTGAGGTGGTGGATGCTCCAAGCTTTTGAGTCGGTGTCGGCTCTAATTCCGGATGACGTGGTCTATGGCTAGCTGCCATGGCCATCGATTTTAAAGACTACTATGCGATCTTGGGTGTGTCGCGAGAGGCCACCGATGCGGACATCAAAAAAGCCTTTCGCCTGCTCGCCCGTCGCTACCATCCCGACATCGCTAAGGATAAAGCCGGTGCCGAAGAAAAGTTTAAAGAGATCAACGAGGCCTACGAAGTCCTGGGGGATCCCGAGCGGCGCAAGCGTTACGACGAACTCGGAGCGCATTGGGAAGAGGAGTCCGCCGCAGCCGGAACGTCTCCCGACTGGGGGGAGCATCCACCGCGCTCCACGCCAGCGGGCGATTACGAGTTTAGGTTCGATGGCACGGGCTTCAGCGATTTCTTCGAACAGTTTTTCGGCGGCGGTCGGCGGGATGTTGCCGAAGCTTTTGGCGACACGCACCCGGGCTTTGGCTCCGGTGCTGACGAGGCGGCGGGCGCGGCGCGACGAGCTTTTCGTGAGTCGCGTCAGACGGTGCCGCAGCATGGCGTCGATATTGAAGGAGACATTCTGGTG
>CBRAFO010000137.1:0-8811 GCA_967755175.1 uncultured Opitutaceae bacterium
ATGGTTTGGGTGCGGGCGATGGTTTCACTTTTTCATCGTGATCTGGGTGGGGCGGGCAAGCCGCCCTTGGTGGTGCTGCACGGGCTGCTCGGTTCGTCGCGCAACTGGCTGACGACCGGGGGCGACCTGGCCGCGCGTTACCACGTGCTCGCACCCGACCTGCGGAATCACGGTAAGTCTCCGCATGGCGACTCCATGGATTATCCGGCGATGATGGCCGACCTGTTGGCGTGGCTCGATGCGCAGGGCTTGGCGAAGGTCACGCTCATGGGGCACAGCATGGGCGGGAAGGTTGCGATGCTGCTGGCCTGTCGTCATCCGGAACGCGTGGAGCGGCTCATCGTGGTGGATATCGCGCCGAAGGATTATCTGTCGCACGCGCATCGGGCGGAGTTCGCCGCGATGAACGAGCTGCGGCTGGATACGTTGCAATCGCGCGGCGAGGCCGAGTTGCGCTTCGAGTCGCGCGTGAGCGACTGGGCGATGCGGAAATTTTTAACCACCAACTTGGAACGCGACGAAGCGACGGGCGGCTGGCGTTGGCAGATCAACTTGCCGGTAATCACGCAGGCGTTGCCCGAGATCGAAGGGAATCCGTTGGCGTCGGAGGACCGGTTTCCCGGGCCGGTGTTATTCGTGACCGGCGGCAAATCGCATTATGTGCGCGAAGAGGACCTGTCGGTGATCACCGCGCATTTTCCGAAGGCGGAGCGGAAGGTCATCGCCGGTTCGGGGCACAATCCGCACATGGAAGCGCGGGCCGAGTTTGTTGCGGCGGTGTTGGCAGAGGGGGCGTAAGGCGGCGGGAAGAACCGAAAACGCAAAATTCGGAGGCGTGGCCGATGCGCGTAGGCGAATCCGGTTCGGAATGTAGGAGCCTGCTTGCAGGCGATGAGCGGCGAACGAAGGCGTTAACGTCGTCGCACATCCAACATCGCCTGCAAGCAGGCTCCTACATTTCGGAGTGCAGGCCGGCGTTGAATTTAGGCGCGGCGGGCGGACCAGAAGCGGCATTCGTCGGAGAACTCCACGACGGCACGGGACTCGCGGACGAGGTCGCTGCGCATCGAATCGAAGTCATGCGTCCACCCGGTCGCGGCGAGGTCTTCGAGAATCTCTGCGCGGTCGGGCAGGTGCATGAACGTGCGACCGACATCGTCCTCAAAGTAACGGTCACCGAACTCCACGAGCCGCGGGTCTTGTTTGCCTTGTTCCCAACGAAGCGTCTCCAGCTTCCACGAGGCGCGTTCGACTCGGGAGTGATCCCGGTCGTGGGTCGTGAAAAGCAACGGCGCGCCCGGCCGGCAGACTTCCGCGAGGTTTTGCAACGCCCTGCGGCGATTCGCGCGACCGGGAATCTGCATCAGTCCATTGAACATGAACAGCGCACCCTCGAACGGTTTGTCACTTATTAAGTGACAGAGGGACAGGGTGGCGTCGGCGTAGTGGACGGGGACCTGGGCTGCGCGCTCTTCGGCGAGGGCACGGGCTTGATCAACGAGTTCTTCGGCGAAATCGAAGGCGGTGAGCTTGCGGTAGCCGAGTTCCCAAAGGCCGAGCGTCACCCGGCCGGCGCCGCAGCCGGCTTCGAGCAGGTGGGCGGTTTGGTCAGGAAAGAAGCGCTCGATGAGCAGTTTTTCTGATTTCCACAGGCCGAGCGTGTGCGCGGCGCGGGCGTAGTGGACGACCGCGACCGGATCGTTGAAATCGTCGCGGACGGTCGCGGACGAGATTTTCTGAGGGTTAACCACGGAGGGCACGGGGAACACGGAGAGAGATCGGATCGACGTGGCACGGGCGTCTCGCCCGTGGGTTCGGAACATGGGCGGGACGCCCATGCCACTTCAATCGGATGCCTTCATTTGAAATGTTCTTAGGCCTTCCGCTTCCAAGCGGCGATGAACATGCCGTTGGCGTTGAGGTCTTGCGGCCAGAGGTGGAGTTGCGGGCCTTGGCCGAGCACGGAGTCAGGCACGAAATCGGGATGCGCGGCGGTGAACGCGTTGGCGACCTTCGTCGTCTCGCTCTTGGTCAGCGTGCACACGGCGTAGATCAGACGGCCACCCGGCTTGAGCGCGGGCGCGGCGTGGTTGAGGAGCTGAAGCTGGATTTCGGCGAGCTCCTTGACGTCGTTGGGCATCGTGGTCCAACGGGCGTGCGGGTTGCGCTGCCACGTGCCGACTCCGCTGCACGGGGCGTCGATGAGGATGCCGTCGAACTTTGTCTTCGTGGGGAGGAACGGGCCGCCATTCCAGGTAACCGCACGGTAGTTGAAGGCCTGGGCGCGTCCGGCACGTTTGCGAAGGGTGGCGAGACGGCCGGTGTTGCGGTCGCTGGCCCAGATGAGGCCCTTGTTGTCCATCAGCTCGGAGAGGTGGAGCATCTTGCCACCTTCGCCGGCGCAGGTGTCCCACCAGGTTTCGCCGGGCTTGGGGTCGGCGGCATAACCGACGAGTTGCGAGGCGAGATCTTGGATCTCGAAAACGCCTTGGTGAAATTCGGAGGTCTTAAAGAGGTCCGTCTTGCCGGTGTAGCGCAGCGTGGTGCCGCGGAGGGCGTCGGGAATCAGCGGGGTGGGGGCCGGCGTGAGGTTGCCCAGCGAGCGGGGGAGGGCGGCGGCGAATTCCTTTTGGACGCGAATCCAGAGGGCGGCGTCGGTCTGGAGGTGGCGCAGGTATTCAGGGGAGAATTGGATCTCGGAATGAACCCACTCGGGAACGGCGCGGGCCGCGAGGGTCTCGTCTTTGAAGTAGGACGGGTCGGTGTCGAACTTGCGCTGAAGATCGAGGGCGGAGGCGAGGCGGCTTTGCGTGGAGGCCTTGGCGTCGAGCCAGTTGAGCCAGCGGTAATAGATGAAGACGGCGCGGGAGATGTCGCGTTTTTCGTCGGAGAGGAGGTGCTTGGCCGCCCCCAATTCGCCGCGCAGGACGTAGTCGGCGGGTTTCTCGGCCGTGACTTGGTCGATGATGAGCGTGGCTTGATTGATGAGAGCGGAGTCGGACATGGAATGGAAAAAGAGAGAAGGAGGCGGATTTCTAAATATGGAAATCAGGAAATCAGGGATCGAACCGGATGAGAATGAATGTTTGGGGACGGTTCGTGGTTTCCGGGAGACGGCCGTGGCGGTTCGGGAAACGGCCGTGGAAGGCGAGGAGGGGAAAAGCATCAGCGGAGACCTAGTCTCAAGAGATAAAAATAAGCCACTTGCGACTTTACTAAATGCAAGTCCCTGTTAAACCCATTCACGGGAGACCGACGGTGAACAAAGCATCCTCTTCGCTAAGAGCGACCGGCCTTAGCCCGCCCCCCCCCTCGAACTTCTCAACACTCAACAGCATTGGGCCAAACATGAAAAAACTCACATTTTTGTTTTTGATGATCTCCTGTTTAATCGCGCGCGCCGATTTAAGCACCCATGCTCATTCGCTTATAGGTTCTTGGTATACGAGGGATGATAAAAAGGGCGTGCTGGGTGTTCTGAACTTTAAAAGCGACGGCCGCTTTGATGGGTATGTTGATTATAAATCCAAGCGAGCCGTTTCCTTTGAGGGGAAATGGCGGTTCGAACATGATACGATATTCTATACCTATACGAAATCAGAGCCGATAAACCTATTTAAAGACGGCAAGGATCAAGATGCCTTGGTGGAAATGGCGGATTCTTATTATTTACTCAAAACAGAGGACGGAGAAGTGCGCAGGTATGATCGAATTGTCGAAGGAAAGCCCATGGCGCACAATCAGCCAGACGAACAGAAGTGCTTAAATCAGCCAGTGGGTCTGATGTCGCCAGCGGTGCACCCAAAGCAAGCGACGAACAGCGGCATTTAGGCGCATGGCTTTATAGCGAAAATATAAAGTGAAACCCCGGAGAATGCTCGGTGGGAATGAGCCCTCGTGGGTTTATATGTCTCGGCGTCTTTTGCGTATACCTTAGTCGCTGCGCGAAACCGCCCACACTGCGCACCTGCTTTAGGGGCTAGAAGCTCGTTCCGCCGCTTCTACTGCCGCGAGCTTCAGATCGTGATCTACCATGATACGAATCAATTCTTTGAATTTCACTTGGGGCGCCCAGCCAAGATTTGTTCGGATTTTATCCGGGCTTCCGCGGACTTCATCGAGTTCCATCATGCGGACTTGGCGCTGGTCATGTTCGACATACTTCATCCAATCCAAACCGGCGTATGCAAACGCCTCTTGCACGAACTCCTTAACCGAATGCGATTCATTGGTCGCAATCACATAATCCTCGGCTTTTTCCGCCTGTAACATGTGCCACATGCCCTCGACGTATTCCGGCGCGTAACCCCAATCGCGCTTCGGCGTAAGATCGCCCAACTTAAGCTTGGCTTGCAGACCGTGTTTGATGCGCCCCACCGCGCGGGTGATCTTACGCGTCACAAAGCTTTCTCCGCGCTGCGGCGACTCATGGTTGAATAGGATGCCGCAGCAGGCATGCAGCCCATAAGCTTCTCGATAGTAATTGACCATGTTGTGGGCAAACACCTTGGCGGCCGCGTAGGGCGATTTAGGACTGAACGGGGTGGCTTCAGTGATCGGCAGCTGCGCCACCCGTCCGAACATCTCCGACGAAGATGCTTGGTAAAATCGGGTCTTCGTCGCCTGTCCACTGCGCACAATGGCTTCCAGTAATCGAACCACCGCGAGTCCGTTGGATTCGCTGGTGTATTCGGGCATCTCAAAGCTGATTCGCACAGAGCTCTGCCCGGCGAGATTGTAGATCTCGTCCGGCTGAACTTGATAAAGAATGTGGATCAGGTTGCCCGCATCGGCCAGCTCACCGTAATGCAGAATCAACCGTGCAGGCTCGACGTCTTTATACGCGGACAAATGCATGAGACGGGCCCGCTCTATAGAACTCGTGCGCCGCACAATCCCATGGACCTCATACCCTTTCTTCAGCAGCAGCTCGGCAAGATAAGAACCGTCTTGTCCGGTGATTCCAGTGATGAGGACTTTTTGGGGCATGGATTGATGTGCTTTCTCCGATAAAACGGACACGTGTTGAGCGTGAGTTATGTTTGGTTAGTTGAGGTTGGATTCGTAGTCGAGGGGAGTTTGATAGCCGGTAAACCGGCTCGTGCTTGAGCGTGCTCCAAAACTCACTCTCGTCCGAAGTTTGACGGTTCCACATTTCAGGCGTCCCCTCTAGGTGCCCGACCGCTGACTCTGAGCTTGCCCCGAACCTCGCGCACCCGAAGCTCCCTCGCTTTAAATCTATGGTCAGCAAACCCAAAGTTCGTGGCTTCGCCTGAGAATATGCAGATGCCTATTTGTATTGCTGGCATGCATCGATCCGGCACCTCAATGGTTTCGGATCTTCTGCATACACTTGGGGTTTACATGGGTGAGGAGGCCGATTTGATTTCAGCAAAAGAGGGTGAAAATGCCGGCGGATTTTGGGAGCACTTCGGTTTTTATGCGCTCAACGAGCGATTGCTTCTGCATCTTCGAGCGGGCTGGGATTCCCCGTGGATGCCAGACAATTGGGAGGCCCGGGAGGACCTTGCTCCTTTTCGCGAAGAGGCCCGTCTGTTGGTGGATCGCATGAGGGCGGCCACCAGTGGGAATCGCCGCTGGGGTTGGAAAGACCCGCGCAACTCCATCACGATTCAGTTCTGGAAATCGATTCTTCCGGACGCGAAGGTGGTGATCTGCGTCCGCAACCCGGTCGAAGTCGCGGCGTCGCTGTGCGCAAGGAACAATTTATCCGTAGCAGCCGCCTCTCGGCTTTGGCTGCGCTACTACGAAAATCTGCTTACTCACGTGCCCCGTGAGAAACGGGTGATCACGCTATACGAAAACTACTTTGATAATTTTGAGGAGGAACTGGGGCGCGTTAGCAGCGCGCTCGGAATTGCGGTTGATCTCGACATGATGACCCGGGCACGGGCTCACGCAAAACAGGAGTTGCACCACAACCGCTCCACCCCGCAGGAACTACATGGCGGAGATTTTGCGCCTGAGTTGATCCGGCTGTATAATTGCCTGCTGGCGGAAGCCAAGACGGGCGAAGCGGTTGCCTTGCCAATCAGCACTCCGGAAATGAATGAGGCGCATCCGGCTTTGAATGGGGATGCCGCTGATTTTGCGAGAAGCAGGTTCAATGCGGAGACTGCCCAGCGGGAAGAACACATGCGCCGCCTGAGCCACGAAAACAGCTTGCTGAAGAAGAAGCTGGGTGGACTCGAGCAGCGATTGGATGGCTTCGCGGAGCAAATGTATGCATGGGAAGAGGGGAAAGCGGCCCAAGCATCGCGGTTGTCCACATTGGTGGGGAAGGCGATGGAAGTGCACGGGGCGCTTGGAAGCAGGCATGCCGAATTGCTGGCCCTGCACAACGAGGTGAACAGACATTTGAAGGAAAAGAAGTCCTTCATGCCGCGCTGGGTTCGCCGCTCCGAAACGCTCAATTACGTTTACCGTAGTATGAAGAACATCCACAAAGGGGTGAAATTGCTGCGGCTTCAGAAGTATTTGAACGATGCCATGGCTCAAAATTTGGATCTATTGACTCAGATCGCCGCGATTCTGGCGCGGAACAACGCACCGAAGGAAGGCATACTACCGGGTCTGGAGTGTAGCGGGACCGATAAGGCCAAAGTTGATATTGCAAAGCTCACGACAGTGCTCCGTCAAAGACTCTCATGAGCGTTTCACGCCCGGTTTGTATCATCATCCTCGCATGGAACGGCCTTGATTACACGAAGGCTTGCCTTGACTCGCTCCGGACTAGAACCGGCTTTGGGGATTATCGTGTAATCGTGGTCGACAACGGCAGCACTGATGGCACGGCCGAATATATTCAGTCCCTCGCTGGGGTTACTCTGATTCGCAATTCGGAAAATGTTGGTTTCACTCGGGGGAACAACGTGGCGATCAAGCAATGTCCGGCGGAATGCGACATTCTTTTGCTGAACAACGACACGGAGATCCATCAGGCAGACTGGATCGAGCGCATGCAGCAAGCAGCCTACGCAGAGAGTGACATCGGGATTGTCGGCTGCCGCCTCCGGCGCCCGTCCGGAATGCTGCAACATGCCGGCGCCTACATGCCGCCTACTTATTGGGGGCAACAGATCGGTGGTGGTGAGGTGGATGTTAATCAATTCTCCCGCGACCGGGACGTGGAGTCGGTGGTGTTCGCCTGTGTCTATATAAAGCGGGAAGTTGTCGATAAAGTAGGCCTGCTGGACGAGGCCTACATCTCGTATTTTGAGGACACGGATTATTGCTACAAGGCACGGGATGCCGGTTACCGCACGGTTTGCTGCGGCTTGGTGACAGTGATTCACCATGAGAATGTCAGCACAGCTATCAATGGCGTGGATTTTGGGGAATTGTTCACGAAGTCGGCTGCCGTCTTCAAAAACCGCTGGAAATCAAAGGTCGAAGGCTCCGGCCGCTATAATCAGTCGCTGGGATGGCATTCGATTTCTAATTTCGAGACAGGCTACGCTATCAGCAGCAGGCAGTTGATGCTGGCCATGGACCGGCTCGGCGTGGAGGTTTCCTACAAATACGTCTACGGACAGGGAACACCCTTTCCGGTCGCCGAGCCCGAAGGCTCCGACCAATACATGATCAATGTTATCCAAGGTCGTTCTTATGGTAAAAAGGACGTGGAAGTGGTCTACGGGCAGGGCGATGTTTTTGACCGGAACTCTGGGAAATACCGGATTGGCTATACCATGCTCGAGACCGACCATATTCCAAAGGAATGGGTGGCGGCGGCAAACCGGATGGACGAGGTGTGGGTCCCTTCTTCCTTCAATGTAGATACGTTCCGCAATAGCGGAGTGACCCGGCCGATTCACGTCGTGCCACTGGGAGTCGATCCAGACTATTTCAATCCCGGGATCAGCGCCCAACGACTGACCGATTCGTTTACGTTCCTGTCGGTCTTCGAATGGGGAGAAAGAAAGGCCCCGGAGATTCTCATCAAAGCGTTCAACGACGAGTTTAAGCGCAATGAGGATGTTGTCCTCGTGTGCAAAACCTCGAATTCGGACCCGGGTGTAGATGTGGCTTCGCAGGTGAAAAACTTGCAGCTCAAACTCAGCGGCGGAAGGATCATTTTTTCGCTCAATGAAGTTCTGCCCACCTATCAACTCGGTGCTCTCTACCGCATGGCGGACTGCTTTGTTTTATCGAGTCGGGGTGAGGGTTGGGGCATGCCGATCTTGGAGGCAATGGCTTGCGGACTACCGGTTATAGCGACCGATTGGAGTTCGCAGTGCGACTTTATGAACGCGAACAACGCGTATCCTCTGCGCGTGGAGCGTCTTGTGCCCGCCTTGGCCAAGTGTCCGTATTACCAAGGATTCAAGTGGGCTCAACCCTGCTATGAGGACTTACGCAGGCTTATGCGCCATGTGTATGAGAATCCTGCCGAGGCTCGGGAAAAAGGTGCGCGTGCATCGCTGGACGCTCATGCCAACTGGACTTGGGACCGGAGTGGCGCGCGGATTCTAGAGCGATTGAAGGCCATTGGATCTGTATCCTCTTTGTTTTGAGCACAAGCGGTTCAAGTGGACTCTCCGGTGGCAGGTGGCGCCGGAGCTTTTGGCAGTTACTTGGATCCCTTGATTTCCGAGTCGCGGTCGTTCTGTTTGTGGCCAGTTTTTCGGTTTACCTGAGCAACGGGCGTTTGATCAGCGCAGGGGACACCTACCCCAACCGATTCCTGCCCTTTTCCATCTTAGCGCACGGTTCACTGTATTTGGATCCCATCGCCGAGGTGGTGTCACAAGGCGATAGTCATCCGTATTGGATCGTCAATCGCGGGGG
>CBRAFO010000138.1:0-8744 GCA_967755175.1 uncultured Opitutaceae bacterium
ATGGAGGAAACCGATTTTTCCCAAGTAACATGGATGGGGACGGAAGTGCGGAGGGATCCCAGCTACTATTGGCACAACCGGAGGCGTAACGGTTCGATGTGCTGGCTAACGGTGCAACGAACGTTGAAGGGGGCCGGGTTTTTTGAAGACGCGTCCGGGCGACGGTTGGTGCCTCGGGGACATGCGATGCTCTTCACGTTCGATGAGGACAGCACCTATGGATACCCGGAGGAGGCGACGGAACCTTACGAGTTGGTTTACTTTTTGATTCTGCCGCGCCCGTGCGTGAAGACGTTTTTCGACGCGGTTCGCAGCAAGTTCGGTTCTGTCGTGCGGATGAGGGAGAACGGGGCGGCGGGCCTGCTCATGGATGAGATGATCGAGCGCAAGCAGCAGGGGACCTTGGGCGATGATATGCAGGCGTCGGAGCTGCTCGTGCGGTTGTTCACCGCGATTTATCGGGAGCAGTCGGAGGGGGAAACGGCGGAGGCGGATCCGATCGCGAAGGGCCATGACATCATCCAAAGCAAATACGCATCGCCCATCAGCCTGAAGGTGTTGGCGTCGAAGTGCGGGATCAGCCGGGAGCATTTCATTCGCGGCTTTCGCAAACGTTACGGGACGTCTCCGGCTGCCCTGTTGCGAAGCCTTCGTCTGCAAAACGCGCGACAGGCCTTGGGCTTTTCGCGTTTGTCGGTGGAGCAGGTGTCCCGCGATTGCGGTTTCACGAGCACCAACAGCTTTTGCCGGGCGTTTCGCCGGGAGTTCGGACTTAGCCCGTTGGAAGAACGGCGGGCGAAGTCACACCACGGGAATTAACGCGGTTCCTAAGAGGCCCTCAAGCCGCGCGGGCGACGCCGGTCATCAGGCGGAGGACGGCGTCCTGCGTGGCCTCGGTGCGGGAGAGTTCGCCGACGAAATGGCCTTCGCGCATCACGAGGATGCGGGTCGAGAGGTTGATCACCTCGGGCAACTCGGAGGAAATCAGGATGACCGCGAGGCCTTGACGGGCGAGTTCGTCAATCAGCTCGTGAATCGCCGCCTTGGCCCCGACGTCCACGCCGCGGGTGGGTTCGTCCACGATCAACACGCGACCGCCGCGGGCCAGCCACTTGGCGAGAACGATCTTCTGTTGGTTGCCACCGCTCAGCGAGGAAACGGGGGCATCGAGTGAGGCAGCCTTGACCTTGAGGCGGGTGAAATAATCGGTGGAGATCGCTTTTTCCTTGGTGCGATCAAGCAGCATTCCGAGGCGGTTGATGCGGTCGAGGATCGCCATGCTGACGTTGGCGCGGCAAGGCATGCCGAGCACGCAGCCCTGGCGTTTGCGGTCTTCGGGCACGAGGCCAACGCCCGCGGCGAGCGAAGCCTTCACCGAGCCGAGGCGAAGTGTTTCACCATCGATTACGACGGTGCCGGTGGCGCGGGAATCGAGGCCGAAGATCGCTTGGGCGATCTCGCTGCGACCGGAGCCGACCAAGCCGGCGAAGCCGAGGATCTCGCCGGCGCGGACTTCGAAGTTGATGTGGGAAAACTTGCCCGGGGACGCGAGGTCTTGCACGCGCAGCACGACGTCGCTGGCGGGGGAGGCGAGGTGTTGAGGGAAATAGTCGGCGACGCTGCGGCCGATCATCAGTTGCACCACGGCGTCGTGGGTCATTTCGGCTTTGGCGAGGGTGCCAACATAGCGTCCGTCGCGCAGGATGCTGATGCGGTCGCACAGGCGGAAGAGCTCCGGCATGCGGTGCGAGACGTAGATGAGCGTGAGGCCTCGGGCCTTGAGTTTCTCGATGAGGAGAAAAAGCGCGTCGGCTTCGGGGGCGGAGAGGGAACTGGTGGGTTCGTCGAAAACGAGGATGCGCGGATTGGTGCCGACGGCGGAGGCGATTTGCACGACCTGCTCTTGGGCCGTGGACAACTCGCGCATGGGCCGGGTGACGTCGAGGGAAACGCCGATGGCCGCGAGCAGCTCATTGGCGCGGCGGTTCATGGCGGCGCGATCAACGAGGAGTCCGCCGGCGCGGCGCGGATAGCGACCGAGGCAGAGGTTCTCGGCAACGCTCAGGTCGGGGCAGAAGGCGAGTTCTTGGTGGACCATGGCGACACCGGCATCGAGGGCGTCACGCGGCGAGCCGAAGCGGTGCGGGGTGCCGTCGATCACGAGTTCGCCTGAATCGGGTTTGTGAATACCGGCGAGGACCTTGCCGAGGGTGGACTTGCCCGCGCCGTTTTCGCCCATGAGGCCGTGGCACTCGCCACGGGCCAGGCCGACGGTGACATCAGAGAGGGCGGTGACGCCTCCGAAGGTCTTGGTGATGGCGCGGAATTGGACGAAGTCAGGGGCTGCGGACATGGGCGGGTGTGCGTGGACCAAGAGCTGAGGGCGAAAGGAAGAAGCGAGTGGAAAGGGCCGACCGGTTTGTCACTTAATAAGTGACGAACCGGCCGGGTAGCGGGAGCGGGATAGGTGGCGCGGAGAGCGCGGGGCGGGCGGGAGTCGGAGGTTGGCCGGCGGGGGCGCCGGCCACACTTTTTACGACCTTACTTGGCGAGCCACTTTTCCCAGTTCTTGGCGAAGGCTTCGACGTTGTCCTTGGTCACTTCAGTGAGGGGATCAACGATGCGAGCGGGCTCGGGGGTTTTGCCGTTGAGGATCTTTTCGAGGAGAACTTCGACGGACTTGTGGCCCCAGCCGTAGCAGTCTTGGGCGTAGAGCGTATCAACGTGGCCGGAGCGGATGTAGTTGAGCTCGGCGGGGAGCGCGTCGCAGGAAACGACTTTGATGGAACCGGGCGCCCACTTGAGCGCGTCACTGGTGAAGAGGGGCCAGCCACCGATGAAGCCCCAGCCTTGGATACCGGGGTTGGCGTTTTGGGCGTTGGCGACGGCCTCGGCGGCTTTTTCGGGGGTCTCGACGTGGTAGAACACGCCGGGATCGTTGAGCTTCATGTTGGGATACTTGGCGATCGCGTCCTTGGCTCCGGCGACGCGGGCCTGAAGGTTGGGTGCGCTCTGGTTGCCGGCAAGGACGGCGACGGTGCCTTTTTCGCCCATGGCTTGGGCAAGTTTGTTAAAGATGCGGGCGCCGCAATCGCGGTCGTCGGTGCCGTAGTAGGCGAAGCGCTTGCTCTCGGGGGCGTCGGAATCGAAGCACATCACCGGGATGCCTTTGGCGACGGCTTTGTCGATGGAGGGCGTGACGGTGTTGGCTTCGGAGCAGGAGACGGCGATGCCGTCGACGCCACGGCGGGTGAGGGCTTCGATGGCTTCGGCCTGCTTGGTGGCGTCTTCGTCGTTGGGCGTGCGGATCTCGATCTCGACGTTCACTCCGTATTTGGCACCGAGTTCCTTGGCGGCATCGCGGGCGCCGGCGTGGGCGGCTTGGAACACATCGTTGGTCTGGCTCTTACCGAGGAAACCAATGAGCACGGTGCGAGCGGCGGGTTTGCCGCCATCGGCGACGGGTTCGGCTTTCTTGGAGCAGCCGGCAAGGGCGAGGAGCGCGACGGCGGTGAGGCCGACGGGGCGAAGGACGTTACGGGTGATTTTCATGTGGGGGAAAGGGGGGCGGGGGCGAATCGTTCTCTTACTCGTTCTCGTTCGTCAGGGGAACGGCGCTGGCGGTCGGGGAGCCGGAGCCGAGGACGGACTCGGCGGGGAGAACGAGAAAGAGAACGAGGAACGAGAACGATGGTGACCTGGGCTTAGCGGGCGGCGCGGTGTTGGCGCAGGTAACCGCTGAGGCGGTCGAGCGAAACAGCGACGACGATCGCGAGGCCGATGATGATCAGGCGGTATTCCTGCGGCAGGCGCAGGATGAGAATGCCGTTTTCGATCAGAGCGATGATCAACGTGCCGAGCAGTGCGCCTAGCGCAGTGCCGCGTCCGCCGGCGAGGCTGGCGCCGCCGACCACTGCGGCGGCGATCACAGTGAGTTCGTAGCCGGTGCCGGTGCTGGTCGAGGCGGTGCCGAAGCGGCCGAGGGAGACCATGCCGGCGAGGCCGGCGGCGAGACCGGACAAGGCGTAGGTGCGGAGCTTGATGGCGTTGACCCGCAGACCGCTGAAGCGGGCGGCTTCTTCGTTGCCACCGACGGCGTAGGTTTCGCGCCCCGCGATCATCACATGAAGGTAAAACCAGCCGAGGACGACGCAGCCGAGCATGATGATGAGCGGCATGGGCTGGAGGCCGAAGAACTCCATGCGCATGAAATCGGTCGTGAATGCTTCGGGCAGGCGCTTACCGGCGGCGGGCAACGTCTTTTGTTCGGGGAGAACGTTGGCGAGACCGCGGAAGATACTCATCGTGCCGAGGGTGACGATGAACGGGTGAAGGTTGAGGCCGACGATCAGCCCGCCGTTGATCAGACCGCAGACCAAGCCGATCACGAGCGGCACGAGAAAAGCGATGGGGAGCACCTGCCAGGCGGAGGCGTGAGCGGGGAGGGTTTGGAGCGCGGCGGCGCCACCGAGAGCGGCGAGCGCCATGATGGAACCGACGGAGATGTCGATGCCGCCGGTGATGATCACGACCGTGAGGCCGACCGCCATGATGGCGTAATACGACATCGGCGTGGCCACGCCATCGACCAAGTTGTCGAAGTTGAGGAAGGCGTTGGGCCGGTGGGGTGCGGCGTCATGCCAGCCGTAGCCGGCGAGAATGACGCCGAGCACAATCACCACGAGGGCGAGGCCCATTTCCTGGGCGAGGGAGCGGCGACCGGCCGGCTTGGGCGGCGCAATAATGGGAGCAACGGGCGTAGCGGGAGCGACGGATGATTCGGACATGAGGAGAATGCGCGGGCGGACCGGATATTCAGGGGACGAGGGGCGGCGACAGAGGGGGAGTGAACGCGGACGGAGCGGTATTAACGGGATCATCAGAACTTCGTCACGACGAAATCCCAAGGACCGTAAATTATGTATCTGGTTCGTTTGGTAGAGAGAACCGGACACGCCACGCTGCGCGACCCCGAAAGATCAACGGCGTCAACTGGTGTAACTGTGCTCCGAAGGGGGGCGATCTACCGGATCGCGCAACGATCTTGTGTCGGGGCCGGAGTGCCCCGCGAGGGCCGAAAGGACTACACGGCCTCACGCAAGGTGAGGCCCTAGGAGCGTTCCGACCGGTTCAGCTCGCCTGCGTCGGTTCGAACCAGGCGCCCCAAACTCCCTTGTCCGGGTTGGCGGTGGTGGGCGTGGGTATCCAACGAATGGTGGTCACGCTTTCCGCATCGCTCGCCGACAGCCGGTTGATGACGAAGTTGGTGAGGCGATCTTGGCGCGACAGGGTGGTGGTAGGACCCGGTTCGGAAATGTCGGGGGCGGAGGGTGGGGTGGTGAACGGTGTGGAGGACATGGGCGTGGGGAGGAGTTGGCGGGTTGAGACGGCGACGGGTGGTTTAGCGAGCCATCCGGTTTTGGATGTAGGCGTAGGCGGCTTGGACGTCGGGATTTCCGGTGAGCTCGCCTTTAATGGTTTTAAGATCGGCGCTGGAGGTGGACGCTTCGGTCTGTAGTTGCAGGGCGATCTTGGCGTCGAGCGGAACCGGAGCGTTGGCACCATCTTGGTAGGTGAGTGTCCGGGAGTTTTTGAGAGCGTTGAAACTCAGCCCGAGCTGGCCGATGTTTGTCTCCAAGGTCTTAAGGTAGCAGGTGATGTCGCTGAACTTTTTGAACGCCAAGTGCTCGTAAGCGGTGGAGTGGGCGACCACGCCGGTTTCAGGGTCAAACGAGTAAGCGGAGACCTTGTCCGGAGGAGGAGTGATGCCGGAGAGGCTGTTGAGTTTTACCTGGTAAGCTTGGGCCAGCGGGTCGCCCTCGGCGGCGAGGTTGCTCAAGATGATGTTCATCGAGATGAGATTGCTGCCGAGAAGCTCCGACCCGATGTGGGTGCCGAAGCTGGGGTCCATGCGGGACAGCATGGCGCGGCGGACGTCTGGCTGGAGCGCGAGAAGCGTGGCCGCCTTACCGGTGGCGAAATACTGGAGCTGGGAGACTTCCGTGGCGGTGCCGTCCACTCTCGCCTTGCTGTGCACGGTCGCGAGGAAGGAGGGGGACTTTAACTTAACGGTGGTTTTGGATCCGGTGGTGGTATCATCGCCGTAGCTCAGCGGCGCCCAAGCGAACTCCTTACGGTTGAAGCCGGCTTTCAGCGAGTCGGGGAGCTGGGCCGCGGTATTCCACCCGATTTTCAGACCGACCATGGTATCGGTGGAGAAGAGAAACGGGCTGGTTTCGCCGGGCCCGGGAATCCGTTTCCACCAAGCAGTGTAGGTCGGCTTGGCGATATCGATGCCGGAGTCGTAGGCGTCCGGGGAATCGGGAGCATCGGAGCGGTTGTAGAGCGCGGCCATGGCGACGGCGGCGTCACCACCGGCGAAGGTTTGATCGACGCCGAAGAAGAAGTTTTTGAACGACGCTCCGTTGCCGGTCTTCGGCTTGAAGCTGGCCATAACGGGCGGGGTTTGGCCCCCTTCGAAACCGGGAGTGATGACGGCTTCTTTGCGCGAGATGGTGATTTCGGTGGTGGGCGGCTGGGTGTCGAAATCGAAGCCGGCATTCGACTTGGTCACAAACAAGGTGTTGTTACGGCCCACGCAGCCGGCGCCGAGGGTGGCGACAACGAGCGCGGGCAACAGGCAGAGGTCGAGGGAGCGGGGACGTTTCATGGGGTGTGCGAGGGAGTCGGGTTGAGCGGTGAAGCGAGAAAGGGCGGACGGTGGCCGATGCGGACATCGAAGAGATCGGTGGTGGGCCACTCGAAGGAGACGGAGGAGTCGTCGGGCACGAGGATGCGGGTGCGTCGATCCCAGCCAAAGTTAACAAAACTCTCGGAGCCGACCCCGAGGCCCATGCCAATGGACTCCGTCTGGGTGGCGACCGCGGGTGGATAGGAACCCTCGGTGGGGATCACGCGCATCTTCACGTGGGTAAAGCCCCAGATGTGTTCGGTGCCGGTTTTGGCGCTATGATAACGAATCGCACAACCGCCCGAAACGAGGACGGCCACGATCAAAAGGGCAAAAACGCCCGATGACTTATGCGAGCGCAGCGGTCGAAGAACGTGGGTATTCGTAGTTCTAATCTATGAAATCTAACGGGGTTTTAATTGTTTGTTGCAAGATGCTTCCGGTTTAATCGAGGAGATGGGGTGTGAAATGAGCAGCTTTGACGCGACTTCCCTAAAACAAAGTTCGGGCCAAGCCTCCCGGCGTGATCGGTCGATGTGCGCCCGGAGCGTCGGCAAGAGCCGTGGAAACTGGTGAGACGGCCGTGACCACTTGGGAGAGAGCCGTGGAATTGAAAAAAAACGGCCGTGGATTGATAAAAGAGCCGTGAGAATCGGCCTATTTGTAAACTGCCATTGATTTGTTTCTCAACGCCCACAAGGTGCCTCTCAATGAAAACGACCTTCCGTAGGAAGCTCCGGGCGATTAGCGCTGATATGCGCGTTTGGTTCCGGTATCGCACGTTCAAGCCTGATGCGGTCTATTTGCCGGGATGTAGTAATCTGCTTTCGATCGATCCGGAGGATCAACGAGCTTACCGCCTGCTCGTGCGTGATGTTGCCCGGGGCAAGATCACCCGGTCGGCTAAACTTTGGCGCTGTTTTAATAGTCACTTGAACCCGCAAGTTCTGGTTGATGTGGGGCTAAACTATGGTGAGTGCCTGTTTGGCGCCACTTACGCTCCCGACGCGCAACTTTTCGGGTTTGAAGCGAACCCCAAGGTTTTTGCTTACGGGTGTCGCTCGCGTGACAATCACCCCTCGAAGGATCGGATCACCCTTACGAATGCACTGATCAGTGATCGGTTGGGACCTCCGCAAGACCTGTTTGTTGACCCCTCTTTTAGTGGGACCGCCAGTGCTATCGGCGGTATTCACTCATCGCGTGACTTCATCAAATATACGGTGCCTGTGAGCACGATTGATCAGGTTATTCCGGCCGAGACGGCGAAGGGGAAAAGACTACTCTTCAAGATGGACATCGAAGGCTATGAACAAAAGGCGCTTCACGGGTTCCAACGGACAATTAACGAAGCATCGGAAGCCGTTGGCTTGATGGAATTCGATACGCGCTTTCTTACCCTGGGTGGCACCGATCCGGAGGCATTCCTTGCGGAGCTCAAAACGACGTTTCACGTCTTTTTTGCCATCAATAAAAAAGCCAGAGTCCTACGGGAAGCTCACATCAAAGACTTCCCCGAAGGCCGTTTTCATCCCGGCGAGCGACACACCGACCTCATTCTAATTAAACGCACCCCCAAATGGCAGGCCTGCGTGCCGAAGAGTATATCGATCCTCGATTACTTATAAGGTCGAGACATCGGCGGTGAGGCCTTTGCCGGTGAGGATGTCGCCGAAGATCACGGTGCGTGCGTCCAGTCGTGATGATTTTACCTGTCGATGCTGCGGGCCAACAGCCGTGAACCGTCGTGAGACCGCCGTGGATCGCTAAAAAGGGCCGTGGCGTCGTAAAAAAACAGCCGTGGCGTCGTAAAATACGGCCGTGGAGGTCTAAAAGAGGGCGGTGGAGGTCTGGGAGACGGCCGTGGACGCTAAAAAACAGCCGTGGGTGTCTGGGAGACGGCCGTGGAGCCTTAAAAAAGGGCTGTGGAATGATAAAAGAGGGCCGTGGAGTCGTAGATGACGGCGGGGGAATTCTAAAAGACGGCCGTGGAATTGAAAAAGACGGCCGTGGAATTGAAAAAGACGGCCGTGGACTGCCGAAAAGCTGCCGT
>CBRAFO010000139.1:0-8739 GCA_967755175.1 uncultured Opitutaceae bacterium
ATCTCGGCGGTCGCGCAGGAACCCACGTCGATGAAGTTGTGCTCGGCGAAACCGACATTCGACAGGTGGTGGTCGATGTTGGCGAATGGCGCGGGGAAACGCGTCTTAAACTTCTCCCCTGCCCTGCCCTGATCGGCGCAGTCCACGTAGATCGCCGTGAGGTCGCCCTCGGGTAAGGCATCGAAACGGACGAGCGGCGTGTCGCCCACGGCGAACTGAATGCGACGCGGCACGGGGTCGGGATTGGCGCAGATCACGTCGATGTTCAGCGCGCGCAACACGCGGGCGAGCGCGACCTCCGAACCGATGCAATCGCCATCGGGACGGGCGTGAGAAATGACGACTACGCGGCGGCCTTCCAGAGAACGCAAAAAAGCGCCGAAGCGCTCGTAAAACTCCGGATAGATCAACTCCACGAGTTACTCCTTTTCCGGAGCGGGCGGCTGAGCGGCGTTGCGGGCTTTGTCCTGCGCGGCGATCTCGTCGAGAACGGACAGGATGCGATTGCCGCGCTCGGTGGTGACATCGACCGAGTAGCTAAAGTGCGGCATGTTCTTGAGCACGACGCGGCGACCGAGTTCGAAGCGGAAGTCCTTGGAATTGTGCTTCAGCCAGCGAAGGCATTTGGCTTCTTCCTCTTCGTCGCCGGTGATGGCCACGAACACTTTGCCTTCGTGAAGATCGGGAGAGACCTGGACGCCGGTGATGGTGATGGCGATGGCCTCATCCTTGTATTGCTTGCGCAGGATGTCGCTCAGCTCGCGCTGGAGGAGTTCGTTAACGCGAAGGGTGCGGGTGGACATGGGCGTGGTAGAGACCTGAAACGTGAAGGCGGAAACCTGAAAAAGAAAGAATGAAGCCTGAATGCCGTTGACCGGCGTTCAGGCCTCAAGTTTCAGCCCTCAGGTCTTCTGGTTAGAGCGACGCGCGGACCTTCTGGACCTCGTAGCACTCGATGATGTCGCCGATCTCGTAGCCGTTGAAGTCGCCGAGCTTGATACCGCACTCGATGCCGGCGCGGACTTCGTTGGCGTCGTCCTTGAAGCGCTTGAGCGTGCTGACCTTGCCTTCGAAAACGATCTCCTTCTTGCGACGGAGGCGGGCGGAGGCGTTGCGGGTGATCTTGCCTTCGGTGACCAAGCAGCCGGCCACAAACCCCTTGGCGAGCGGGAACGTCGCACGCACTTCGGCGGCGCCGGTCTTGTTCTCCTTGAGGTCGGGATCGAGCAGGTCGGCCATCATGTCGCGGACCTTGTCGGCCAACTCGTAGATGATGCCGTAGGTCTCGATGCGCACACCATGGTGCTTGGCGACGGCGGTGACGCCGTTTTCGAGCTTGGTGTTGAAACCGACCACGACCGCGCCGGCAGCGCTGGCCATGAGGATGTCGGTCTTGGAAACGAGGCCGACTTCGACGGACACGATCTCGAGGGAGACCTTGTTGCTCTTGATGTTTTCGAGGACGTTGCGAACGGCCTCGGTCGAGCCGAACACGTCGGTCTTGATGATGAGCTTGAGAACCTTGGCCTGGGTCGCGGCGATGTTGGCGAAGAGGCTCTCGACAGAGACTTCCTTCGGGGCGGCATCCGCGGTGCCAGTGCTCTTGCGGATCTCGTGCTCAACCTCTTCGGCGAGGTTTTCGGCTTCGCGGGCGTTCTTGGCGGACCTGAACTCGGCGCCGCTGTCGGGGGCACCGGACCAGCCGATGACGCGCACCGGGGTGGCGGGAGGAGCCTCTTTGAGATTCTTGCCGGCGTCGTCGAACATCGCGCGAACTTTCGCCCAATGCGGACCGCACACGATGGAATCGCCGACGCGGAGGGTGCCGCGCTGCACGATGACGGTGGCGAGCGGGCCGCGACCGACTTCGATCTGCGACTCGATGATGATGCCGCTGGCCTCGGTCTTCGCGTTGGCCTTGAGCTCAAGCACGTCGGCCTGAAGGAGGATCATGTCCAACAGGTCGGTGATGCCGGTGCCTTTGACGGCGGACACGGGAACCGTGACGGTTTCGCCACCCCAGTCTTCGGGGGCGATGTTGCGCTCCTGCATCTGCTGCTTCACGCGCTCAATGTTGGCGCCCTTAACGTCCATCTTGTTGACGGCGACCATCAAGGTCACGCCAGCGTTCTGAGCGTGCTTGAGGGCTTCGTCGGTCTGCGGCATGAAGCCGTCGTCGGCGGCGACCACGAGGACGGCGATGTCGGTGACATCGGCGCCACGGGCGCGCATCTTGGTGAACGCGGCGTGACCGGGGGTGTCGAGGAAGGTGATCTTCTTGCCGTCGTGCTCGATCTGATACGCACCGATGTGCTGGGTGATGCCACCGGCTTCACCAGCGGCGACGTCGGCCTTGCGGATGGCGTCGAGCAGCGAGGTTTTACCATGGTCAACGTGACCGAGGATACAGACGACGGGAGGACGGGTGGCGAGGTTCTGCACCTCGGCTTCGGCGGCGGCCTTTTCCTTGTCCTTGGCCTTTTCCTTGGCGGTTTGCTGAGTCTGCTGCGCGGCTTCGCCACGGTGCTTGATCTCCAGCATGAAGCCGTGCTTTTCGGCAACCTTGACGGCGATCGGCTCATCGATGGTTTGATTCATCGAGGCGAAGATACCCATCTCCATAAGCTCGGAGATGAGCTTGAAGGGCTTCATGCTCAGGGCCGTGGCGAAATCGCGAACGATGATCGGCGGCTTGAGATGGATGACTTTGACGTCGCCCTCGGTGGTGATGGTCGCGGTCTGTGCGGGCGGCGTGGCCGGCATCGCAGGATTACCGGGGGCGGACACGACGGCAGGAGCCGGTCTCGGTGCGCCGGGGAGCGGCATCGGGGGACGGGGCGCGGACACCGGAATAGGAGCGGCCGGAGCGGGACGGGAGACGGGCGGCGGCAACACAGGGGCCGGACGCGGAGAGGAGGCGATCACCGGAGGGCGAACGGGGGCCGGGGCCGACACGGTGGCGACGGGCGCAGGACGTGAAAAGGCAGGCACGGGAGCGGGTGACGAGGCCGGGCGCGACGGCAGCGGTTGAGGAACCGACACGGGGCGCGGGGCCGAGACGGAGGTGATAGGCGCAGGAGCGGCAGGGGCCGGCTTGGGAGCGGCGGCTGCGACCGGGGCCGGAGCCGGGGCTGCGGCTACCGCTTGCACAGCAGGTTGGGCGGCAACGGGGTGAGCGGCTGCATGCGCGGCGGCCTTGGCCTCTTCCTTCTCACGCACGACATCGTCGGCGCTCTTAACGGACGGGACCTTGTGCGGTGCGGGTGCGGCAGCAACCGGCTCGGGAACAACCGGAGCAGCGGGGGCGACGGGCTCGGCGGGTGCAGCGGCGGCGGCCTTGGCGGCAAACTCCTTCTCAATCTCCTCTTCGTAGATCTTGTTGAGGGTGCTCGAAACCGACTTGGTGTCCGCAGAAACGAAGCCGCGCTCCTTTAGCAAGGCCAGCATGTCTTTGGCCTCCATGTTATGACGTTTGGCGAGTTCGTGAATGCGGATGCTCATTAAGTAAGTGACTGATGGAAAAAGTGACGGGAGGCGGAAACGACGCGATTATTGCGTGCCGCCGACGCTAGAGATGATGGTGGCTGCTTCATCGGAGGTGAAACCGGCGTCGACGAGATCGTCGGCACCGACACCTTCGAAGGCGGCGGGAGAATTGATACCGATCGCGACCAGACGTTCCGCGAGATTCGCCTCAAGGCCGAAGGTCTTCACGAGCGTGCTGGTGGCAACGGCGCGAGGATCGGTCGAAACGGCATGGAACTCCTCGATGTCGAGCCGCCAGCCGATGAGGCGGGAGGTGAGGCGGGCGTTCTGGCCCTTGCGGCCGATGGCGATGGCGAGATCTTCGGTGGCAACCTTCAGGAGGATGCGGTGGGTCTTCTCGTCGAGAATGATTTCGCGGGGAGCGGCCGGCTTGAGGGCTTCGATCACCATCTGCTTCGGGTCAGCGAAGTAGTTGATGATGTCGATCTTCTCGCCGTTGAGTTCGCGCACGATGGTCTTAACGCGAGCGCCACGGGCGCCGACGCAAGCGCCAACGGGATCGACCTTGGGATCGGTGCTGATGACGGCGATCTTCGTGCGATAGCCAGGCTCGCGGGCGAAGGCCTCGATCTTAACGGTGCCATCGGCGATCTCGCCGACCTCAACCTCGAACAGACGGCGAACGAATTTCGGGCTGGCGCGGGTGAGCATGAGCTCGGGACCACGCGGGGTGCTCTCGATCGCAAGAAGGAGGCAGCGAATGCGATCACCGGGTTGGTATTCTTCGCCCGGGACCTGCTCTTTGCCCGAGAGAACGGCCTCGGCCTTGCCGAGATCGATGAAGATGTCGTTGCGCTCTTTGCGACGCACGGTGCCGGTGACGATGTTACCGACCATGTCCTTGAAGTCGTCGTAGATGCGGTCCTTCTCGAACTGACGAAGCTTCTGCATCACGGCCTGACGGGCAGTCTGCGCGGCGATACGGCCGAGCGTGGACGGATCGATTTCGCGTTCGAGAATCTCACCGAGCTGGATGCCAGCTTTAACCGCTTGGGCCTTTTCGATGTGGATCTCAGTGCGGGGGTTGCTCACGGAATCGACAACCTTGAGCAGCGTCCACGCATGGAGCTGACCGTTCTTCGGATTGATGTCGATCTTCAGCTCTTGACCCGAGCTAACGCCTTTGAGCGCGGCAGTTTTGATGGCATTGACGATCGCCGAAATCATGTCGGCGCGGCCAATGCCCTTTTCTTTCTCCATGTATTCGAGAACTGAAAGAATTTCGCTGCTCATAGGATATGTAATTAGAAAAAAAAAGCGGGCCGTAGGGCCCACCTTTTGGAAAGTGAACGTTGTTAGAAAGGATCAAGGTAGCTACTGCGGCAAAATCTTGTCAAGTCCCGCGCCCGTCGAGGGCAGCTACTTCTCCTCTAAATGGGCTTCATGGGCCAGCAACCAACCCAACAAAGCCTGAATCGGCCCGTGCGCAACCGGACACGCACGACCATCAAACACGCCCAAGCCGGAGAGCACGCGCACCACCGCCGCGGGCGCGTCTCCGGCAAACCACCCGGTCCACGCTTTTTGTAAGTCGAGACCGGTTTCCGCCGCCAATAGCGGCAGGAAACCATCGCCCACCAAATTATCCAGACGACTGCCGCTTAAGAAGCCACCGCACACCTCGTCCTGTAAACGTGTCCGCCGTTGCTTCAGGCCGACGCCCCGCCGCCAATCTCGCGCAGTAACGGAGCCATCCGTCTGCGGCGGGACAGCCAGCTGGCGAAGCGCGGTGTTTTCCCGCAAGCGCTCGGGCCAGTCCGGCCGAGCGACGCACCAGCCGGCGTATTGGCGAAGCCGCAGTCGGGGATGGTTGAGCGGGCGCACGCCTTGCAAGCTCCAGCGGTCCGCAAATTCCGCCAAAACCCGCGCCGGGTCCACCCGCCCCTCCGCCCAGTCGGCCAACGGCAGGGCCGAAGCGACCGACAACATCGGAGCGCGGTTGAAGCGATAGCCGAGGATTTCCAAGGCGGCATGATGGCAGGCGTCCGTCCACCCCAGCCGCTTAATACGTTCCCGGGCAAAATGAACCTTTTCCCGCCAACGCCGCTCGGCATGACCGACTAACACCGTATTCAACTCCTCGTTACCAAGGGCACCGAGTGTCTCCTGGGCATGATGCAATGGACGCCCCGCCATCTGTTCCATGGCCTCATCCGCGGCATACTCCTCTAAGCCATAGTGCAACAAAGGCAGGAGACAGAGGATCGGTAGCGACCGCCCACCCGCCCCGGCCGTGCTGGTCTCGGCGCAGGGGAACAACACCACATGCAACACCACGTTGTTATAAGCGGGATCGGCGGCGTGCCGGTGGGCCGCCCAGTCTTTCGCATACAAGTGCAGCTCCACATCGCCGGTGGTTTCGCGCCCGTCGATCATTAGACGCGCCGCGGCAAAGTCCGGCCCGCCGAGATGATTCCACCGACCGGGATGCAGCACTTTCAGCGTGCGTCCATCAGCTGTCCGCGCGGCAGAGGTGTCGAAATCACCGCGGTGCCAGATCTTTTGCAGCAGGCGTTCCGGGAAGCTAAATGCGCCGTAGAGCCCCTGCACTTCGGCGACGGCACCGACGAACGGAGCGGGCGCGACGGAGGCGACGGGGGAGGATAATTGGGGGCTAAGGTTATTCATGCGAACGGCGGCGCCAGTCCTGCGCGTTGGCGCGGTTAAGACTAATTACCTTTGAAGAAAGGCGTTGCTCCGCTCGCTCGATGCGCGCCAGCAAATCAGCCGGCGGCAGCCAGATCGCGCCGGTCGCCTCGATGGTGTTGCGTTCAGCTTGATCGCCCGTGGCCACCTCGCAGAGCGATGGATCCGCCGAACGACCGACCATTTGCTCAATCACATCATCCGCCGTGAGCGACGAGGGAGTATAAACCACCGCGAGCGTGGCCTGTTTAGAAGGATGCTCGACCACGAGCTCCCGTCCGCGGCCATCGATCACGATAGTAACGCGCACCGCTTCCGCATCGTGAAGGGAGCCCAAGCGCTGAACCAATTGCGAACGCGCCGCGTCGCGATCGCGTTTCAGCAACGCGCGCAACTCGGGCCACGCGTGCAACACGTTGGCCGCATCGACGAGCAAATGTTTTTCAAACGCCACCCCGCCACCCTGCCCCGGCGGCGAACCGGATCAATGCCGGAGTGAGAACACGGTCACAGAGTTAGGCGACCGGCGGTTAGGCTTGCGATGCCCCCTCGGGTGAGTCTCCTCGACGGCGTGAACCCCAATTCCCTCGGAAAACTGATCGGCATCGCGATCATCATTCTTGTTCTCGTGGTCGCAGCGGCCCAGTCCACCTACGTCGTCGAACCCGGCTTTCGCGGCGTCGAAGTCACCCTCGGCAAAGTCAGCGATCAATTTAAGCCGGAAGGCTTCGGCACGAAACAGCCGTTTATTTCGTCCATCATCCCTATTCCCGTGCGTCAGCTGGCCCGTGAGTTACCCGCCGAGTGTTATTCGGCGGATCTCCAGCAGGTGAACATCCAGCTTCGCGTTCTCTACCGTATTCCCGAGGCCTCCGTGGTGCGCATCTATAAAGAATACTCGGGCGACCCGTTCGACAACCTCATCGCCCCGCGCGTGCTCGAAGCCCTCAAGGAAGTGACGGCCCTCCAAAGCGCCGAGCAGATCGTGAAGCAGCGCGAACACATCAAAACCAAGGCACTGGCCTCCGCCAAAGATAAGATCAGCGCCATCCTCGATGTTGAGGATCTGGTCTTGGAAAACATTACGCTCTCGAAGGAGCTCGAAACTGCCATTGAGTCCAAGATGGTGCAGGAGCAGGAAGCGGCCAAGGCGCGTTTCACCCAACAGAAGGCCCAGATCGAAGCCGACACGGTTATCATCAAGGCCAAAGGCGAGGCCGAAGCCATTCGCATCCGCGGCGAAGCCCTGCGCGACACCCCGGGTCTCATCCAGCTCCAGATCGTGGAAAAGTGGGACGGTAAATCCCCGCTCGTGATCGGCAGCACCGGCGGAGAAAACACCGGCACCAGCTTCATTCTCCCGATCGGCGCACCAGCGTCCGCACCCGCTCCGACCCGCAAATGAACCGTCCCTCTCGCTCAACGGTTACGCTGGTCTCGGCCCTCGTGCTGATCGGGGCGCTGTGTATCGTTTTCCCCCGCGTGATGGCCTTCGTCGAGTTGGCCGCACGCGAACTGCGCTATCTTTGGTGGCTCGTGCTGATTCTCGCTCTCGGTGTGTGGCTGACCTTCTTCTTCGGCAAAGAGAAGAAGTAGTTCGGCTCGCAAGAAAGCTCGACAACTCGCCCGGCAACGGAGGATTTTCCCGGGCGCGTCAACCGGAGAGGTGGCAGAGTGGTCTATCGCGACGGTCTTGAAAACCGTTGGGCCGAAAGGTCCCGGGGGTTCGAATCCCTCCCTCTCCGCCATTTTAGTCCTTAGAAATAAGGAACTTAAGTTTTAGGTGAAGTTAGGTTGTCCAGTTTACGTGGCAACCTAAGCATGAATCAGTCGCCGTTCTCCGTCACCCGGTTCGAAAACCGTAACGGGATCATTTCGTGGAGAGTGGACGGACGCCTTCACGGCGTGCGCATCCGCAAAAACTTCAGGTCCCGCGAGGAGGCTATCGCTGAGAAAGCCACCCAGGAACTCAAGGCGCTCCAGACCGACGCCGGTCTCCAGTCCGCCACCACGTTCCTTTCCGAGGAACAGCTACGCGAAGCCGAAACAGCTTTCAACCGCCTCAAAGAAAACCCCCGGTCGCTTTCCTTCTATCTCGATTTTGCCCTTACCAACTATCGAGAGCCCGAGACGCAGCGGCTGTTGGCCGATGCCGTTACGGACTACATCGCCGCCAAAACTCACGAGTTCGAGCAGGATCAGATTTCGCAGTCCCATCTGACTTTTCTCACACGGGACATCAAACGCTTCGAGCGCTCGTTCCCTAAAGCGACCGTCGCCGAACTCACGGCGGAACGGCTGATCGGCTTTTTCAACCTCGGGAATGGTGGACTACCAAAAGAAGCTTACCGGCCCCTGAGTCCAAGTTAATGCGCTGCATCCCGTGATGCGGGTAGAATGTATCGAACAATTCGTCGCCATTCACCCGTAACTCTTGAAAGGATTTTGAAAAAGCGGCGGTCGCCGGAGCGACCGCCGCCGAACGAAAACCTACGGTCACGGGCTCACACCGCGACTCTGCACCGTCTGGTTCAACGCGAACGATTT
>CBRAFO010000140.1:0-8639 GCA_967755175.1 uncultured Opitutaceae bacterium
CGAGCAAGCTCGCTCCCACGCTCGGAGATCGCCTGCAAGCAGGCTCCTACATTTCAAGCCGAAGACCTACGCATCCACATCATTTCACGTTGATCGTCACGTAGCGCAGCACTCCGCGGTATTGGACGAGCAGCGCGTTGAGGCCCGGTTTGATCGCGGCCGCGGCGCTGGCGACATCCGTCACGGGCCGGCGGTTGATTTCCACGATGACGAGGCCCGGCACAAGGATGTCCGCGTAGGGCGACTTGTCATCAATCGCGGTGATCACCACGCCGCCTTCGACACGCTTATCGAGTTTGAACTGGTTGCGGAGTTCGTCATCCAGGTTCTTCACGGTGACACCCGGGATGATCTCGCCGCCGGCAACGTCGGTATGTTCATCAAGACTCCCCACTTTCACCTTAAAAGTTTTCTCCTTCCCCTCGCGAAGGACGGTCACATTAGCCTCGGTGCCCGGAGCGATCTGCGCGACGGTAAGGCGCAGCGCGAGTTGAGAGTCCACCGCGTGGTTGTCGATCTTGGTGATCACGTCATTGCGCTTGAGACCAGCCTTGGCAGCGGGCGAATCCTTAACCACGTCGCTAATCACCACGCCTTTGATTCCATGGCCCACGCCGAGGCTCTCTGCGAGCTTGGGGTCGAGGTTCTGGCCGGCCACGCCGAGGTAGCCGCGCTGCACTTTACCGGTCGCGACCAAACTATTCAGGATCGAAACCGCGAGGTTGGTAGGAACGGCGAAACCGATACCGATATTGCCGCCACTTGAAGAGAGGATCGCGCTGTTGAGTCCCACGAGACGGCCCTTGGCGTCCACCAGTGCGCCGCCGGAGTTGCCTTGGTTAATGGCGGCGTCCGTCTGAATGAAGTTCTCGTAGCCGCCGATCTGGTCGTTGGCGAGAATACCCACGTCATTGCGCCCGGTCGCCGAGACGATGCCCATCGTCACGGTCTGGCCCACGCCCAGAGGATTGCCGACGGCGAAGACGACATCGCCGACACGCAGCTTGTCACTGTCCGCCAGTGTAAGAACCGGCAGGCTGTCGGCATCGATTTTGATGAGCGCGACATCGGTCTTCTCGTCAGTGCCGATCACCTTGGCGATGAGTTCGCGCCCATCAGAGAGGAGGACCTTAAGCTCGTCGGCATCGGCCACGACGTGGTTGTTGGTGAGGATATAGCCGTTCGGTGAAACGATCACACCCGAGCCAAGGCCCTGCTGTTTCGATTCACGCTCGGGAACCTGATCTCCAAAAAACTGGCGGAAGAACGGGTCGATACGCAGGCGTTCCCGAACGATCTTGGTGGAGTAAACCGAGACGACGGCCTTCTGCACCGGTTCAACCACGTCGGCGTAGCTGGTGATCAAACGTCCGCCGCCATCACCAACCGGCGAACTGTCGATTTTGATGTCAGGCTTGGGCGCGGAGGGCTTCTCCTGCGCACAACCGATGGAAAACAGCGAGGCCGTCATCACAACGACCAGCGCACGGGATAAAAACTTGGTTTTCATGGACGGCTTCAGGACCATGCGAAACGGGGAATTGTTCCACCGCAAGCTCTTGAATGAAAACCACCGGGGCTCGCCACCATGACGCGCTTCTGGATTTTTAAGTAAGAGAAGCGGAGCCCGGCGACCGTCTATACACTGGCGATGAGCCGTTTCAGCTGCGGCTGTCACTGGCACCGTTGGCGGGGGCCTTATCGCCCCGGCCAACCATTCGAATAAGCTCACGCGCCCTGACGCGCGTGACACCTCACCTTAGAAGCCTTTGATCTTAAACAGGCTGGTAACGCTCTCGTTGTTGTTAATACGCACGATGGCGTCGGCCATGAGGCTGGCGATGCTCAGCACCCGGATCGGCAGGCCACGTGTGTCAACCGGCACGGAATTGGTCGTGATCAGTTCATCGATGTGGCCGCGGGCGAGGCGCTCGTAGGCGACCGGACTGAGCAGCGCATGGCTGACGGCGGCGCGCACGCTGAGGGCACCGTTGTCGCGCATGATCTTGGCGGCATTGGCGAGCGTGCCGGCGGTCTCGGTGATGTCGTCAACGAGGAGCACGTCCTTGCCGGCAACATCGCCGACCACATTAACCGTCTCGACCGTGGTGGCGTTGGTGCGCTTTTTCCAAACCATGCCGAGCTGAGCGCCGAGGATACCCGCGTAGGCGGCGGCCATCTTCATACCACCCACATCGGGCGAAACGACGACCATGTTGTCACCGCGGAACTGCTCCAAGTATTTGAAGAAAACCGGCGAAGCAAAGAGGTGGTCAACCGGGATGTCGAAGAATCCCTGGATCTGCTGCGAGTGCAGATCCATCGTGAGGATGCGGTTGGCACCGGCGGCGACCAAGAGGTTGGCCACGAGCTTGGCCGTAATGGGCACGCGCGGCTGATCTTTGCGATCTTGGCGGGCGTAGCCGTAGAAGGGCATGACAGCCGTGATACGATGGGCCGAAGCGCGCTTGGCCGCATCGATCATGATCAGCAGCTCCATCAACGACTGATTGGTCGGGGTGCAGGTCGGCTGGATGATGTAAACATCGTGGCCGCGCACGTTCTCGTTGATCTTCACGAAGGACTCGCCGTCGGGAAAACTGGTCACCGTAGCCTCGCCCAGCGGCATTCCGATATGCTGGCAAATCTCCTCAGCGAGAGGACGATTGGAGTTACCGGAGAAAATCTTAAGGCGAGGCGAGCTCATGTGGAAGGGACGGAGCGTGTCAGGAATGTCACGAGGCGGAAGACTTTTTTAGGGATTCCGCAGCCGTCTCAAGGGAGTCAACGCGCTTGAAAAGTTCGGGGAGTTTTTTCTTCAGGATATTGAAGCGCTGTTCGAGGTTGTAAGGCATGCAGGGCGAGCCCTTGACGAAGCTGCCGGGCTCGAGGTCGGAGTTAACGCCCGTCTGACCATCGACCTTGGAGCCTTTGCCAATGGTGAGATGGCCGGCGATTCCGGCCTGACCGCCGAGAACCACGTAATCCTCAAGCGTGGTGCTGCCCGAAATACCGACTTGGGCGCAAATGAGGCAGTGCTTGCCGAGGACGACATTGTGCCCGATCTGCACGAGATTATCGATCTTAGTGCCCTCGCCGACCACAGTGCGGCTGAACCGCGCCCGGTCGAGCGTGCTGTTCGCGCCAATCTCAACATCGTTTTCAATCACGACGTTGCCGACCTGTGGGACTTTTTCGTGACGCCCTTGGACGAATTCGTAGCCAAAACCGTCAGAGCCGACGACGACGCCGGTGTGGAGGCGAACGCGGTCCTTAACCACACACTCCGTGGTGATGGAGACGCGAGGCATCAGCCAGCAATCAGCACCGATACGCGCATTGCGACCGATGAACGCCTGCGCCTGCAGATAGGTGCGTTCGCCGACCACGGCGCCTTCTTCGATGACGCAAAACGGCCCGATGGTTGCGGTGGCAGCGACCTGCGCACCGGGAGCGATCACCGCAGTTGCATGGATTCCCGGTGCGGGCTTCGGCCAGAGAAGTTGCTCGATCCGAGCACACAAACGGGCGAGCGCGACGGAGGGTTTTTCAACAAAGAGGAACTGCTGACCGGGCGCGGGTTCGCCAACGTAGTCGGGCGGCAGCAGGACGATGGACGCGGCCGTCGTCGCGACCTCGGCCTTGTATTTGGGGTTCCCGAGAAACGAGAGGTCTCCCGCTCGGGCAGCGTTCAGGGAAGCAATACCGCGGATGGTGGCCTCGGTCGTGCCTTTTACGGAAATAGGTTGGATGATCGCCGCGATATCGGCGGGGCTAAAAGCGAGCTGCATCCGAAAAACGGTGGGCAGCGACCGGGTTATGGCAATGGCCGACGCGAGACGGCATAAAAAAACCCCGCTCAGGAAAGAGCGGGGTTAAAGACGGTTGGCCTTGTTTACTTCTTGCTGCCCGGGAAGGACACAGCGGGAGCCTCGCCCGTGGCGGGCTTACCGGCGGGAGCGGGCGTGCTGGCTGCGGGTGCAGGGGAACCAGCGGGACGGTCCTTGTTGATCTCCTTGGCAACGTCATCGGTGATGTCGTAGGCGGGATCAAAATAGAGCAAGCTGGGCACGCCGATGAGGGTCGGACCGGACTTATCGAGCAGCAGCGTAGCGCCTTTCTTCTTGGCGATATCGACCGCGGTCTTGCTGATTTCCTCGAGGAGGAACTGCTTGAAGTTATTGATGCGCTGCTGGAGCGAGCGCTGGGTGTTACCGCGGAAGGCATTTACCTCGCTCTGCTTGCGCTGGATCTCCTGGCCCTTGGCTTCGAGGTCCTGCTGGGCCTTGGCCTTGGCATCGCCGGAAAGCGTCGGATTGTTCACCTGCTCCTTGAGTTCGTTGAACTGCTTCACGAGAGCGTTGCCCTCGGTGTTCAGCTTCTGGAGCTCATCCTCGGCCTTTTGCTGGTCGGCCTTGAGCTTGCCGTTCTGCTCCTCGGTTTTGAAGTGGCCGTCGTAGAGCTTGGCCATGTCGACGACGAACACTTTCGGTGCAGGCTGGGCTTGGGCGGCGACGGCGAAAAGACCGGCAAACGCCACGGCCAAGAGTGATTTAAGGGAGGTTTTCATAGAAGGTGATAAGGGTGTGAGAGTGCTAAATTAGAAACGTGTTCCAAAAGAGAAGTTAAACTGGCCGCCGTTGTCGTTCGCCTTGGTGGAGGTGATCGGGATGCCGTAGTCGAGGCTCAGCGGTGCGCCCATGATGAGCAGACGAAGACCGAAGCCGAAGTTGTCGTTGTATGCGGCCGGACTGAAGTCGTAGGAATCCTTGTTCACGAAACCAGCATCATAGAAAAAGGCGAACCGCAGCGGCTCTACGACATCGACCGAGTATTCCAAGCTAAGGAATCCATAAGTCTCACCGCCTGTCGGGACATCAAACTGGGCATTCCTTGGCCCGACATCACGATACTGGAAGCCACGTAGATTGTAAGGTCCGCCTAGATAGAATTTGTCATAGAAAGGCACCATCGGGGTGTCGCCGAATGAATTCATCACGCCTGCACGACCGATGACCGCAAGAACCTGATTCTGTGTATCGAAAAGCGGGAAGAACTGTGACCCCTTGGCCTCAACTTTATAGTAATCTTCGTCTCCCCCGAAGGCTGAGCTAGTGACTTCCGTTAGCAACTCGACGCGATTACCACGCGTAGTATTGACGAGCTTGTCACGAGTATCACGAAGCAACGAGAAGCCAACTTTGGAAAGCGCCGTGCTCTCCTCTGGATAGAGCCCCTCGTAGCCAGCATCCACATTCTGAATGTCTACGATCTGATACCCGTAAGAAAGTCGCCCCTCAACCAGCTCAAACAGGCGCTTGCGAAGGTAAACCTCGGCGCCCGTGCGGATTTCTTGATAGTGCGAGCTATTGTAGTCGGACTCGGAGCGGAAGAGCGAAAAGCCGAGCGCGAGTTGCTGCTCAAACAACCAAGGTTCTTCAAACGAGAGAATCGCCTCGCTGGACCGTGAACCGAGCTGAAGGCGGAGTCGGAACTTCTGGCCATCGCCCTGGAACATCGATCGACGGTTAAACAAGTCGAAGTTAGATTGAGTCAGTTCGGCGAACACCACCGCGCGCTCCAGCGAACTAAAGCCGGCACCGAAGGTGAGATTGCCCGTGCGACCTTCCTTGACCGCGATCTTGAGGTTCTTGCGCCCGGGGATCGTGGTGGTTTCAGGAGTGGTATTCACCTCCTCAAAGAAGCGCGTGTTATCGAGGCGCTGCTTGGAGGTCTTCATACGCACCGAGTCAAACACCTCGCCCGGCCCAAGAGCCAATTCGCGGATGATCACAATGCTCTTGGTCTTGGTGTTGCCCTCGACACGGATGGATTCGACGTAGAACTTCTCGCTCTCCTTGATGCGGTATTCGATATCGATGGCACCCGTATTGAGATTGGGCTTACGCACCAATTGAACGCGGGTTTCAATGTAGCCGTCCTTACCATAGGAGTCCTCAAGCGCGGTCACATCCTTGTCGATTTTCGACGGAGCGAAGAGCGTGCCCGTGGTCTGCCTGAGTGCAGCGCGCAACTGATCGGTCGGGATGATCGTATTCCCGGTGATGGTGATATCACCGACTTTGTATTGGCGACCTTCGGTGATGCGAATGGTGAGGACCAGTTTACTGGACTTGGGATAGTCGTAGAGGACCTTGTCAGCAGGAACCTCAACGTCGAGGTAGCCGAGTTCGCGGTAGTAGTCGCGCAGCTTGTCCAAGTCGTCTTGGAACTGATCGTCCTTAAAACGGCCCGTTCCCGTGATCCACGAGAAGATGTTCCATTTTTTGGTCTCCATGACCTTGCGGAGCTTGCCGGCCTTGACGTGGTCATTGCCGATGAAGTTAACGCGTGAAATCTTCACCTTGGCGCCTTCTTCAATCTTAAAGGTAACGGTGCCGAAGCCGGTGGCCCGGTTGCGGTCGATCGAATAACTTACCCGAGCCTGATTGTAACCAGACTTCTGATAATAGTCGCGGATCTTGGTCACGTCTTCCTTCACTTGGCGCTCGTCGAGGGCCGTGTTTGCCTTGGTCTTGATCTCCTTGTCGAGGCGGGTGCTCTTGACCTTGACGTTGCCGTCATAACGAACACTGAGCACGCGGAACTTCGGAGTCAGTTCGAACACCAGATTCACGGTGTGATCCGGACGAACATCGCGCTTCACCTCGATGAACTCAAACAGGCCGGTCTTGTAGAGCGAACGGATGTCTTGGTCGATCATCGTGTCATCGAGATCGATACCCTCGCGCACCTGCATATTGGCACGAATGAGCTGCTCGTTGACGTTGGCGGTGCCGACAAACTTCAACTCAAGCGCGCCCACCTTGTAGCCCGGGGCGGCGGATTGCGCTTGGAGGGCTCCGCCCGTGAAAACGAGCAATGCGAGGACCAAGAAAAGACGGACGACCCCGAAAACGGGGTTACTGGGTGTAGTTTTCAAAGCGTGTAATGTCCCGTAGGAACGTAAGTTTCAATTCTCCTACCGGGCCGTTTCGTTGCTTGGCAACGATTAACTCGGCGGAGTCGGCGGCCACTTGGAATTTTTCGTCCGCATCCTTGGGTCGGGCAAGCATGAGAACGACGTCAGCATCCTGCTCGATAGAGCCGGATTCACGAAGGTCGGAAAGTTTGGGTGTGCGGTTTTCTTTTTCAGCCGAACGGTTGAGCTGCGACAACACGATCACCGGCACATCGAGTTCTTTGGCGAGCGCTTTTAGTCCGCGTGAAATTTCCGCGACCTGCTGCTCACGAGGGGTTTTCGAGTCGGTCGGCGCGAGGAGCTGAAGGTAGTCCACGATGATCAGCCCGAGCTGGCGGCGCGCCTGAAGACGGCGGGCTTTCGCACGCAGTTCCATGATCGTGAGATGACTGGAGTCGTCGATGAAGATGGGCGATTTGGAAAACTCATCGGCCGCTTCAAGCAGGCGTTGTTGTTCCTCTCCGTTTTTCGAAAGGAGACCGTCACGCAAAAGTTTCATGTTCACCTTGGCCCGTGCGCACAACATACGCAGTGCGAGCTGGGCCGAGCCCATTTCAAGCGAGAAGATCAGCACAGGGTGCCCCTCCCCTCTCCTCGGAAAAGCGGCAGCCTCCGCGAAATTCAGAGCGAGCGAGGTTTTGCCCATTGAAGGACGAGCCGCGAGGATGATCATTTCCTGGCGCTGAAAGCCGTAGGTGAAAGCGTCGAGATCCTTAAAGCCCGAGGACACGCCAGTGAGCTCGCCCTTCTTCATCATCATCTTGGTGATGACGGCCATCGCCTCGCTGGTCGGGCCCTTCATTTGGACCGCGCCGTCGGAGACGCGGTCTTGGGTCACCTTGAAGATGTCCTGCTCGACCTTGTCGACGAACTCCTCGAGTCCGCCTTCGTAGGCGTAGCAGCTCTCGACTGCACCGGTGGCGACCTTGATGAGTTCGCGCAGGAGGTGCAGTTCGCGCACCTTCTCGATGAAATAGTTGGACTGCGCCGTGGTCGGGATACGGCTGCTGACTTGGGTGAGGTAGGCGTAGCCACCAATCTCGTCCAACTGGCGGGCGGTCTTCAGCTCCTCAGCGAGAATCTGGAGGTCAATCGGAACGCCCTTGTTGTAGAGCTCGACCAGCTTTTCGAAGATGACGCGGTTGGCCGGTGCGTAAAACGCGGGAGCGCTCAGTTTCCCCTCAAGGCATCGAGCCACGATGTCGGCACCGTCGAGGAAACAGCACGACAGCAGGTATTCCTCGGCCTCGATGCTATGAGGCGGGGTGCGTCCAATAACAGAGGCAACATCGCGGGGTTCGTCGGAGTCGCGATCTCGACGTGAGCGGCGGGGAAATTTCGAAAAGTCGTCAGCCATGAAACGGAACAGAGAGGCAAGGGGCTACCGCGCCATAGGCAATGGCGCGTTCAGGAAAGTTTTTCACGAGTTACTCCCAGCAGGATGGAGGGATCGAATGTAGGAGCCTGCTTGCAGGCGATTCGGGAACGTGGGAGCGAGCTCGCTCGCGATTTCGATCCTCGCGAGCAAGCTCGCTCCCACCTCGAACTATCGCCTGCAAGCAGGCTCCTACATTTCGATCAGCAGACACAAAAAAGCCGCGGTCCGAAGACCGCGGCCTTGATTGAAGCGCTCGAGGAAGAAAAGGCCGGAGCCTTA
>CBRAFO010000141.1:0-8550 GCA_967755175.1 uncultured Opitutaceae bacterium
GCCCATAAGGAGCGTAGTTCTTGGAAAGCTCCGTGGCATTGGAAGCGGCGGTGCCCGAAAAGAGGCTGATCGGAAGCGCTGCCGGAGGTTTGGGCGAAGCGGCGCGGTCGCGGGCGGCACGGGAACGTGATTCGCCACCGGAAGCGTTTTCCGTCCGAGTCGCCGGGGTGAAGCTCTCCGGCACCTTGAGCAGCGAGCCATCGCGGAGAATAGATTGCCGGCCCGTTTCCGGTGCGGTGGCCTCAATCCGCGTCAGTTGCTCCGCCCGCGCCTTGTCTCGTGCGTAAGACCGAAAGACCAAGACGCCGCCAGATTGCCCGAGGGCGATTTGATGAAGGTCCACAGTTTCATGACGGGCTCACTCCGGCAGCACCAGCTTGGCGTCCCGCTCGACACGCGGAACGATGACGCTGACGCGGTTTTTTATGCTGAGGATTGCCCGCCCACCATTCGGCGTGCCGGTGATCGCGAAATACCCCGTCGCCGACGCCTGCGGGGGCACGATGCCCGACGCATCGGTGATGGACGCGTGATAAACGTTTTGACCGATGCGCGCAGCAAGGCGCTGCGGCTGGTAGATCACCTCGGCACTGCCGGGGTTCTCCAACTTGAGCTTGAATACCAGCGTGTCCTCGGGATCGAAACGGAAGACCTCTTCGACCGTAACGCGGAAGTCCTTGTAGAGCGTCACGTCACCCGGCGCGCCGTGCTCGATTTGCTGCACCGCCTCCGGGTATTGCTGCGCAACGAGCCGAAAACTTTTCGCCCGGTCGAGCAAACCCAGCAAAACCTCGGGCGTCACCCGCCGTTGGAGGCTCGCGCTTCGACCGGACAGAGCGTCGTCGTAGAAAGTGACCGACGCATATGGCTCTTTCGACACGAAGAAGCGCAGGACAAAAGTCCGATTTTTCCAGACCACATTGACCGCCGCTTTCGCGTTGGGCTCGCCGGCCCGGACGCTGAAAAAATAGCGACCGGGCATGTAAGCGAGCAGCACCGGGGCTGGCGTTTCTGGGTTGGCCGAAATGTTCGCTCCCTCGATGGCGGTAAGGGCCGAGGGAAACATGAGCGTGGTCGGCACGTCCGCGCCGATGGGAATCTCGTAAACCGTGCGCTCATCCAGCGGGAATTGCTTGATGACCTGCGGCGGGTGCTCGACCGCATGCGTTGCGTTCGCGAACACGAGAGAGAGCGCAAGGCTTAGAACAGCGTGTAGTCGTAGTTCCATACGCCAAGGGGGTAGCGTTTGTTCGCAGAATCTCGATTTTGAACACCTCCGGCTTTTGGTGAATGTTCTTCGCCTCAAACTCCGAGTGTCCCTTCTCGCGGTCGTCCTGCGCTTTGGCCGCCGCATCCACGAGGAAGATCTTTTGCAGCATGTCCGGGTAGTCGAACCCGCGCGGGTTGCGCTGGAAAAGCGCCATCGTCGCCCACAGCGCCATCGATTCGTGCATCTCCTTCGCCTCCAAAACCGAGGAGCGGAGAAATGGAAAACGTGCCGCCACCGTCGAGGACGACGACGCGCTCTTTCACGCGATAGGCTCCGATGATGAGATACGGCTGGAGAAAGCAGAATCCAACCGCGGCACAGGCCACGAGAAACCACATGCGGGCCGCAAAAGCGTTGTCGGCGAAAAGGCGCGTGGGCGAGAAGCCGACACCGCGACCGGTTTCCGGCGGCAGACGCTTGGTCTGATCAACCTCCGTTTCATGAAGAGTGGCGACAGTGCTCATGGTTTAAATACCCGGTGCTGCTCCCGGCGTTAGTGATGGCGGTGACGAAGGGGACTGCGGTGGTGTCCGCGAAGCGGAAGCCGAACGGTCGCCTCCAAGCGAGCCGACCGAAGACACCAGCCGTGTGGGATGGCACGACACGTAGCTTAGGACCTCCCGGCGTGAGACTCGCACGCCCCTGAAACCAGGTTCGGCATGCACAGCATGCGTTGCCAAAATTTCACGAAGATTGGCCAGTGGCACGCCGAGCACATGAGCGGCTTCCGGTAGTGAATAAGTGCGCGCCTTCTGCTCAATCAAAGCTTGGCAGTGCAGCGCGTATGGAATTGGGGATGAAGAACTGTTTTCATGGCCGCATCATCCCGCATCTTGGCAGGAACAAATAGGCCCTGCCCGATGCTCCGGCTTTGCCCCCACCCGCAAGCTCACCTCAACACTCACGACATCGCCTCGCTCTACGATACCTTCGCTCCTTCCGAAGCGCTTCGCCTGGCCGGTCGGCTCGAAATCCATCACACGCCCAAGCACGGAAGCTGGTTGAACATTGCCGAACTTGAGCTGAGCGCCCTTGCCGACCAGTGTCTGGATCGCCGCATACCAGACATCGTTTCCATGCGCCGCGAAGTCTGCGCCTGGCAGGCCTGTCGTAACCAGCGCGGCGCTCCCATCAACTGGCGCTTCACCACCGAGAAGGCCCGCATCAAACTCATCCGGCTATATCCGAAACTTTAGCTGTTACGAGATACTAGGGTTTGCCCGGTTCGGGGTGCGCATGCCGCTGACGGTAGGCGCGGGGGCTGAAGCCGGTGTGGCGGGCGATGAGCTTTGAGAAATACGCGAGATCCGGCACGCCGGCGCGGACCGCGACGTCGGCGATGGGCAGCGCGGTGCCGGTCAGCAATTCGAGCGCGAGGCGGAGGCGCAGGCGTCCGAGGTATTGCACCGGCGAGACGCCGTAACTGCGGGTGAACACGCGGTGCAACGTGGCGCGGTGCACGCCCACGCGACTGGCGAGCGTGGCAATGTTCAAACGCGCGTCGGTGAAATGCAGGTCCAGCCAGCCGCGGGCACGCGCGGCGGTCTGGAGTTCGGGCGCGGCTCCATCTCCGGCGGCGGCCGCAATGGTGGCGGTAACGTCGATCTTCGGCGACGAGGCGAGCAGGAGGATCTCGTAACCGAGCACCGAGGCGCGCAACTCGCCGTTGACGGTCGGGTCTTGGAGGCACGCGTCCAGTTCCTCGAAGAGATGCACCGGGCAGGGGCCGACGGGTTGAACGCGCGCCAGGTTGTAAACTTCCGGGATGGCGCCATGACGCGCTCCGTCGAAGGTCAACCAACGGTATTCCCAGCCGTCCGGACCGGCGAGCAGGCGATGGTTTTCGCCAGCCGGGTAATAGAAAAGCATGCCCGGCTTGATGGCATGCGTGGTGTCACCGGTGGTGAACCCACCGCCGCCGGCCACGGACCAGAAAACTTGGAGGAACCCGCCGTCGTCGCGGTTCTCCGCCTGATGCGGGGCAAATTGATAATGCCCCGCCGATCGGACGTTCAGCGGCAGGGCCCGCGAGGGCGAGGCATGGAGGCGAAACCGAAGCATGCGACAAATCTACAAGATAAATACGTCAATTATCCATCTTGGAGTCGTGGATAGCCTCGTGAACCTGCCAGAATGTCCACGACATCTTGGTCCAAAGCGCACCGGCGCCAGCGTTTCGAGTTTTGCCCATGGTTTTTTGCCGGAGAAGCCACTGAGGCTGAAAAGGCCGGGCAGGCCGTGCATCAACAGGGATTGAAAGCGGCGGCGTGGACCGAGGTGGGCTCCTCCAGTTATCTCGCGCCCTCCGCGTCCATCACGGGTTGGCCGAACGCTCACTTGGTTCTGGGTGATCGGTGTTTCGTGGCGGCGCACGCGTATGTGACGGATGCGGTCCGGCTGGGAAATGACTGCACACTCAACCCCTTCGCTACCTTGCGCGGGAAGATCGAGGGCGGGGACGGCGTGCGGATTGGCGCCTACGCGTGCATCGTGGGGTTCAATCATGGGTTTGCCGACACGAGCCGGCCGATCTGCAAACAGCCGCACACGAGCAAGGGCATCGTGTTGGGCGACGACATCTGGATCGGGGCGCACGCGACGATCATGGACGGTGTGCGCGTGGGCAGCCACAGCATCGTTGCCGCCGGCGCGATCGTGACCAAAGACGTGCCCGACTACGCGATCGTCGGGGGAAATCCGGCGCGCGTCATCCGCCTGCGCAAGCCGACGGAGACCTCCATCGCCGCGAAAACCAAGGCGGGTTCGCTCGAAGGCAAACTGGAGAAATTCGGGCGCCGGGTGGGCGGCGAATTGGAGCTGTTGTTGAAGAGCTACCGCGTGAAATCAAAGGTGGAGGCCGGAGGTTTTGCCTACATCAACGAACGCGGAGGTCGGAAGCGCGTGCGCCCGTGGTGCGATGCTGTCGAGGTGGCGGCGATGTTCGGGCGGACGGCTCCCGGCTTCACGGCGGCGGAATGGGTGACGCGCCTGCGCGAGTTTCAAGATCACGAAACGGGGTTGGTGCCGGAGCACATTCCCGAGGACCGGGCGTTTGATCCGCCGCTGCCGGAAAAACCGGAGGCGGTCTGGCGTTACAACACGATGATCGTGAATTACGCGCTCGAGTGCCTCGGCTCGAACCTCGCGCGTCCGGTGACGAATGCCACCGCGATCACGGCGCCCCGGTTGCGGAAGCACCTCGATGGCCTGCCCTGGGCTACGACGGCCTGGCATGCGGGCGATTGGGTGGACTGCTACGGGTCGAGCCTGCTGCCCAACGTGAAGTATTTCGGGCACAAGCCGCCGCTCAATGCGTTGTTCACGTGGCTGGATACGCACTGCGACCCGGCCACCGGGTTGTGGGGCAGCCACACGGAGGAGTCGCGGTGGCAAGAACCGGTGAACGGGTTTTACCGGCTGACGCGCGGCACGTATGCACAGTTCGGGCGGGCGCTGCCGTATCCGGAGCGGGCCATCGACACGATTTTGGAGCACGCGGACGACCGGGCGTTCTTCGCCGGCGGACGCGAAAACGCCTGCAACGTCCTCGACGTGGTGCACCCGCTCTGGCTCTGCCTGCGGCAGACGGACCACCGCCGCGCGGAGGCGCAGGCTTGGGTGCGCAAACGGCTCCCGGCGGTCTTGCGTCACTGGAAGGCGGAGCGAGGTTTCGATTTCACGGTGGCCGGCGGCAAACCGTCGCTGCAAGGCACGGAGATGTGGCTGAGCATCGTTTACCTGATGGCCGATCTACTCGGTTGCGCCGATGCGCTCGGCTACACGCCGCGCGGTGTGCACCGACTGGAACCGGCGATGACTGGCCTGCCATCATGAGAATGCATGATGGAGATCTTGGATTGATACTTATTCGGTGAGCTCCCGGAGCTCTAAAACGACTTCCAAAGCCCGTTCGGAGATGTCTACGAGTTCCAGACGAGAGTCAAAAGCCACTCGGGATTGCGCGGGATCCAGAAGTTGACCCCGCACGCGGCTGGAGTGTCGGAGGGATTCCGCCAGTGGGAGGGCACGGTGCCGCTGGAATTCACCAAGCCGATGCCGTAGAAGGCGCGGGAGGGGCCATGAAATCGATGAGGCTGAAGAGCGCGGGGTTCATCCCGAGCTGCATGTTATAGATCGAATTGACCAGCACGTATTGCGAACCGTGCCGTCGGCGACCATGCGGCCGAGGCCGAGACCAATTTTTTCGCGGGTGGAAACGCGATCTTGCGGCGCGGTTTGGTGGTGGAGGGGCGGAGACGGAGCGACGGACGGATGAACGGTGGCGGACATCAGGGGGGTATAAGTGACTTGGAGATCGAGGGAGGGGGCGAGCTCGATTAGGGTGAGGAAACGAAACGCACGCGCATGAAGCGCTTGAGCGTCGTGGAGACCGGGACGTTGTCGCGCACGGTTACTTGCTCCCTCAGGGAATCGAGCGAGGTCACGCCGACTGGTGTCGTGAAACCGGCGCCGGAATTCCAGCTGGAAATCGAAAGGTCCGCGCTGACTTCCGGGATGCAGGTGACATCGGTCGCGGTCTTTAAGCGCGTGAAGGTGACGGTGAGATAACCGCCTTGAATCTGCACGTCGGGCCGGCCGCCGTTGGCGGTCGTGGCGGGTGTCCACGCATCCAGGCCGCTGGCGTAGGCTTGTAGGTTGGTGACGCCATCGTTGTTGGCATCGGCGGTCGGACCGCTGATCGCCGCGTCGGCTTGTTGCGCGGCCGTGAAACTCGTGGCGTTGAAGAGATCGTAATTGGGCGTGTTCAGGGTGACCGGGCTGTAAGGGAGCAAGTTGAGCGTCCGGCCTGCGATGGTGGCGGTGACCGCACTATCGCTTTCCACGGCGATGGCGGCGCCACCCGATAGTTGCAGGATAAAATTGCAGGATTGGCTGAAGGTCACGTCATTCGTGCCGTCGTTGTCGAGATCGATGCCGGCACCCTGGCCGCCGGCGGAGGTGCGACCGACGTAGAGAGAGCCTTTCACCCGGCCGACGATGGAGGAAAAGTCGTTGCCGCTGCGGGTAAAACTGGCGCGCACGCTCTCGGCGGTGGGATCACCGGGACTGCGAGGATAGACGAACGTCTGCACCGACGCGCCGCCAGAATCCGTCACCCGGATGGGGCGCAGATCGCCGTAGCCGCCGCGCATCACGGCGGCGGTGGCATCGAGGGTATGGGTGCTTTTCAGCGCGATGAAGTTTTGCTGATCCATTTCGGGCGACGAGGACGCGGCGGGATAGACGCGCAGTTCGTCAATGTTCGCGCAGTCTTGGCCGGTGGAGGTGAGCCGGATGGTGTTGGTCGTTCCGGCCGTGAGGGTCACGGGCACATAGAGCTGATGCCAGTCGTCGAAGCGGCCGGTGCCGTCGAAGGTGACGGCGGAGGTTACGCCGTTGACGGTGAGGTTCACCGTGCGGCTGGTGTTTCCAAGCGCATAGCGGAAGCCGATCACCGTCGCCCCGCCGGCGCCGCCGTTCACGTTGTTCCATTGGGCCACACCGCCGGTCGAGGGGAAGTCGATGAAACCGGTGCCGTTGTAACCGGCCCAGTTGCTCGCGATGGTCACACCGCCCGAGAGGGCGGCCGCCTCCGCCTGCAGGGCGGTGTAGGCGCCGTTGAGATACGGGAAGGCGGTCGAGGCAACGAGGCTGCCAATGCTTTTGTTCAGGACCGTGCGCCCGTCGTATTCCAGCAAAGGCCAGAGGACGCCAAAGGCCTGCGCGCCGGAGGTCCGCAGCGTGTCCACCAGCGCGCCGTCGGGCGTGAGCGTGATGTTCATCGTGAAGGTCGGTCCGGTTTGTCCCGACTTGGGCGCGATGACGTAGGTGCCGCGCACGAGCAGGGGATGCACGAAGGTCGGGGTAAAGGTTCCGCCAAAGCGAGCGGGTTGCTGGCAGACGCGGGTCCATGCGCCGTTCTCGAAGAAGACCGGCGAGAATGACGCGCCATAGCTCAAATCCGAGGTGATCGCACCATCTCCGGGACCCAGACGGGAATCCCAGCCGGTGCGACTGAAGCGGTCGATGCCGAGGGTGCTCCACGTGACGCCGGCATAGTTGCTGGTCTGGCCGCCGGTGCAGATCTGCGCCTGCATGCCGCCCGCGTTGAGGAAGCTGGCGGCATAGGTCGGGTCGAGCGTGATGGCGTAGCCGCCGATTTCGGCGGGGGCCGGTTGCTCGGCGATGCTGCTTTGCCGGCTGAAATACGCCTCGGACGTGTGGATCTCGGTGTAGCCGTTGTAATTCGTCAGCGCGCTGTAATCCGCGTAGTGGTTTTTTAAAGACGAGTGAAAAAGGTTTTTGGTGATGGCAAACCACCCCTTCTCCTGCTGGAAACGCCAGGCGCTGCGGAACGCGAGTTGCGCGGCGCGGCGGAATTCCCCCGCGCGCCGGGAGTCGCCGTTGCGATAGGCGATCTCGGCCATCATCTCGTAGTCATTGGCGTAAACGATGTCGTTCCAGACGTGATTCCCGGAGCGCCCTCCCGCGGGGGCTTCGCCAGTGGCGCCCATCAGAAGCAGCGAGGAGGTCAGGTTGGTTTCGATGAGGGTGCGCATCTCGGTGGCGGAGGCGCCGTTGTAACCTCGTTCCAACATGTCGAGGAGGTTGCCCGCCGCGCCGCCGTTATAGGCGAACGTCTCGGGACTGCCGGTGTCGTCGTGGTAGAAATAAAACGCGGGAGTCTGGCCATAGCTGTCCTCTCCGCGTCGGAAGCGTTCGCGCTGGTTGCCCTGGCTCGACTGCGTCCAGTTGCCCTCGATCCAGCTGGTGGCGTTGGAGATGAGTCCCTCCTGCTGCCTCAGCCATTCGCCTTTGGATGCGTAGGTGCGCCAGTTTTGCAGAATGCCCATGTTCATGAAGGCGGTGCGATCCAGCGACATGCGGGAACGCCAAGTGGCGATTTTGCTGTCGGTGATGTAGGTCGGATACTGGGCTTTTATACTGGTGAGGAGACGGAGCGCCTTGACCATGGGCGCGCAGAAAAACTCTCCGTGATTATCGTTGGCCTTGCCATCGGAGATGTCGGTCGTGCAGCGATCCATGGCGGCCACGGCGTTCGTGATCAGGTCCGAAGCGCGGCCCTGTGACAGCGCGGTGGCCACCGCGAAGGTGAAATACGGCGTGGAGTATTGAACCTCGGCGTTGTTGTAGGGATCGATGATCGCCCCCGAACTGTTTTGCAGCGGCGCCAGCGCGTGCACGATGGCGTCAACCTTGTCGAGCAGCTCGGTCTTCGAGCCATCAATGGGCGACCAAGGCCGGGCCGTGAGGTGGAA
>CBRAFO010000142.1:0-8055 GCA_967755175.1 uncultured Opitutaceae bacterium
GGGTTTTTAATCCCCACGGGCGCGCGAAAAAAGCGCGGGCGCACACTGGACCGGGCGAATACGGCGAGCGGCTCATCGAGTTCCCGACCGATGCGGGTGGGCAGGGCGCACCAGAAGCTACATTCCGGGTGCGTGTGGGTGTGATGGCCGATCTCGTGGCCGCGACGGATGATCTCGGCGACGAGTTCGGGGTGACGCGCGGCACGTTCGCCGACGAGGAAGAACGTCGCGTGCGCCTCGTGGCGGTCGAGCGCATCGAGCAGGCGTGGTGTGTCCTGAGCATCGGGTCCATCGTCGATCGTGAGCCAGACCTCGGGGCGATCGGTTTCGAAGCGCGTGAACACCGGCACGATGCCGGAGGCGCCGGGAGCGAAGACATTCCAGAGCATCCAGGGTTCGCCGATGAAGAACAGCAACGCGGACCAAAGGTGGTATTCAGGAACGAACAGCCAAAGCGCCAGCGCGACGAGCTTGAGTGCGAAGACTTTGGTTAACGTTATCCGGAACATGGCGGAGGTTCGGCGCAGAACCGGAAATTGAGGCGGGCGGCGAACCAGCCGAGCAATGCGCCGGCGAGCGCGTCGATGGCTACGTGCTGACGCGTCGCGACCGTTGAATAGAGGATCGCTGCCGCCCAGGCGAAGTTGAGGGCGTGCACGAGGTGTCCCGCATTGAGGCGACTCAGCATGCGGGTAAACCAGAGGCAGGCGAAGATTGCGAAGGCGGCATGGAGCGAAGGGCAGGCGTTGCCGGAGGCGTCCATGTTTTTAAGAAACTGGATGCTCGGGTGCAGCGACCAGTCGATGCCGGACGGTGGCGTGGTCGTGGGCCAGAGGATGAAGATCAGCAGACCGCTGCCGGCGAGGAACGCGTTGCCGAACGCGAACCCGATGAGTTCGCGCAGATTGATGATCAACAGCGAGGGCAGGCTCACGTATACCCACAATGAAACGTAGGGGATCAGCGCCAGCGGGTGAAAGCCGATCCAACGATCCAGAATAGTGAATGGAATCGTGGTGGGGATCGAGAACGGGTGCCGCAGGACGGTGAAGTAGGCGATGAAGAACACCGTTACGAAGGCCGGGGTGACGAGGAACTTGAGCCAGACATGCGCAAGGATCCGGGGGGCGATGGCGGTGGTGTTGCGCATGTCAGCGGATCAGCAGGGAACGAAGGGCGGCGGTGTCGGGCTTGCCTCGGGCGGTGAGGGGAAATTCGGGAACGGTCACGAGGCGGCGGGGGATTTTCCACGCGGCGAACCACGTGCGCAGGAGCGTGCGCACGGTCGCGGTGTCGTGCGTGGTGGCGAGCACGGCGGCGAGTTCGCCGGGGTTGTCCGGATGCGGAGCCGCGAAGGCGTCGCACACGCCGGGCACGGTGCGCAACGCGCGCTCAAGATCGCCGAGGTCGAGACGGCGTCCGGCGATTTTGATGAGGCGTCCGGTGCGACCTAGGAGAACCAGTTCGCCGTGCTCATTCCATGCGACTTTGTCGGCGGGTGAAAATGAACCTTTGCCCATCACGGCGGGGCTGGTTACGCGGATCCGTCCGCCACGCGTCGGCGTGAGGGTGACCCCCGCCAGCGGCGTGCCCACGCTGCGGCCCGCAAGGGTGGCGTCGCCGGTGCGATCATAGGCGATGCCGCCGGTTTCGCTGGAGCCGTAGAAGCTGTGCGGGCGCAGGTTGAACTTGGTGAAGAACGCCTGAGCGATTTCCGGTGGCAGCGGCGAACCGGCCGAAATGACCGTGCGCAGTCCGGTCAGCGCGTCGGCGGGCAGGTCGGCCGACGCGAGGGCGTTCAGCAACGCGGGCACTGCGGGAAATACGGTCGGACGCCAGCGCGCGAGGTCGGCGGCGAGCGCGTGCGGAAGCGGCACCCCGGAGCAGACCAGCGCCGTGCCTTGCGTGAGGAGCGGAAGCATGAGGTTGCCCAAACCGTAAGAGTGCCCGAGCGGGATGACCGCGAAATTAACGTCCTCCGACGTGATGCCCATCGCGGCGCAGACCTGACGTCCATCGGCGCGCATTTGCGCATCGGTGAAGGCCAGTGCGCTCGGTTTTCCGGTGCTGCCGGAGGTGAGTTTTACGACGAAGGCGAGCTTGGTGTTTTTGCCGAGTAGCCGAGCCGGGGTGCGTTCCAGCTGGCCGTCGATCCAGGCCCAGGCGGCGCGGGCGGAGACGGCGAGTGCGCGTTGCGCGACGGCGGGCTCGGAGGGGTCGAGCGGCACGGGAGTCGCCCCGGCGCGCAGGATGCCAAGGAACGCGGCGAACCAGCCGGCTCCGTTGGGCTGGGAAAACGTCACGCGTTGACCCTGGATCGGCGACGGCAGCGCGTTTCTCCATGCCTCGGCCTGCGCGGCGAGGTCGGCGCGTGTCCACGAACCGCCGTTCGCAGCCTCGACGAGTGCCAGGGCGTCGGGCTGGGCGTGGACCAGGCGAGTCCAGGTTTGGAGCAACGTGTCGGGCATGCGTGGTCAGTTCTTACGTCCGATGGGTTCGAGTTCAACCATCACGAGGGCGGTGAGCACGATGAGGGCCACGGTGGATCCGAGGGCGGCCACGACGGGGATTTTGCTGAGTGCGAGCACGCCGAAGGAGGAGGCGGTGGTCAGCGCGGAGAGCCGGATCGACAGCGGCGGAGGCTCGCCGCGTCCGGCGTTCTCGGCGGAGAAGATCGCGTAGTTGTGGCTCAAGCACACGCCAAGGAACGCACCGAGCAGGTGGAACATGTTGAGCGCGTGTCCGGCGAAGCCGAGCACCCCGAAAGCGAAGAGGCAGGAGCCCGACGGGATCATGAAGATGCGCACGCCGCGGCGCAGCCCGTAGATCACGAAGACGCTCAGTCCGATCAGGCCCAGCCCCATGAGGCTGAGGCGCAACGCACTGGCGCGGTAACGAGCGAAGAGCGTATTGAGGGTTTCGAGTTGGTGGGTGCCAACGGTGCCGAGCTCGGAGGGCGGTTCCGCGCCGGGCGGGTGGTCGGTGAGGCTGAGAAACCACGTCGAATGACCGCTGGTGAAAAACAACATGCCCAGCGGTCCGGTCAGGTGCGCCTGCAGGTCGGTGGCGAGCGCTTCATACGAGAGTGGCTGAGTCCGGGTGGCCACCTCGTGCCACGCTTTGAAAAACGGCTCGAAGGAATCGGCGGTGTAGTCGTGTTTCTCCAGCGCGGCGCGCAGGGCGGGTTCGAAGCCGGACAACGCGGCAAGTCGGGCGGGCGTCGCTTGGAAATCGACCGGCGAGGGCAGGACCAAGCCGATGCTCGCGATGGTGGTGCCGGGGAACGCGGTGGCGTGCCATGCCTCGAAGCGGCCGAGGCGCTCGCGAGCTTCGAGAAGGGAGTCGCCCCGCGTGATGTAAACCGAACGGCCTTCGCGGTCGCCGAACAGCGCGCGCACGGCCTGGTCGTTGGTGTCGAGCGCGTGGTCGGGCACTTCGAGTTGGCGGATGCTGTCCTGCCATTGGAGGCGCCACGGTCCGATCAACGCCACGGTCAGCGCGACCAAGCCGAGCCCGCGAACCAAGATGCTGCGGCGGCGTCCGGCGGGGCGCAGCGTGAAGTCACGGGCTTCGAGGTAAGGGTTGTCGAGCTGGGCGAAGTAGAGAATCGCCGCGGCGAGCGCGCTCACGAGGCCGGCGCTGACGAAGACGCCGAGCTGGCGAATGAGCGGCAGGTCGGAGAGCAGCAGGAAGGAGAACCCGATTACAGTCGTGAGACAGCTGGTGAGGAGCGGCTTGAGCAGGCGGTCGAGTTTTTCGCGGTAACGTTCGCCGACGCGCAACGCGGGCTGGAGGTAGAGGTAGAAGCCGTAGTCGATGGCCACGCCGGTGAGCAGCGCGCCGACCACGAAGACGAGGATGTGCACGCGTTCGAACGCGAGGGTGACGGCGACCCAGCCGCCCAGGATGGAAAATAAGATAACGGGCACGAGGTGTAGCGCCTTCCACGTGCGGCGCACAAAGATGATCGCGACCGTGAGCACGGCGGCGAGCGAGAGCGTGTTGAGCCATTCCAACTCGGACTGGATGCGGGTCTTGCTGGCGGCGGCGAAGCGGTTGACGCCCGTCCATTCCAAGGTGACGCCGGGATGCGCCGAGAGCACGGCGGCAAGCGCTTGGTCGATGGCGGAGAAGACCGGTTGTTGTCCGGCTTCGGCTAATGGCGACACGGCGAGCCGGGCCCAGACGAGCGCGCGACCTTGCGCGCCACCGGCGGCGGAAGGCGCGAGCGTCTGCGAGCCGAGGACGAGCGACGGCACGAGCAGTAGCGGATCGCCCGGGATGATCTCTTGAAACGCAGTGGCTTCGGGACGGAGCAGAAACGCGTCGAGATTGCGCACCGTTTGCTCGGCGAGCCAGGCGGAGCGGTCGGCCTCGGGGCGGCCGGTGGCGGCGAAAGCGCGCTCTTGTTTTGCAAGCCACGAAGGCAGGAGCAGGTCGAAGCGGCGTTGGTGGAGAAACGTCCCGAGCGCGTCGTTGGCGGCGTTGTTGCGCAGTGGCGTGGCTTCGGCGAAGAGCGGCGAGGCGCGCAGTTCGGCGGCCAATTGCACGGCGGCTTCGTCGGGCGCGGTGTCGGGCGTGGACGGATTGCGCAACGCGAGCAGGACTACGCGCGCCTGGCGTTCGTCGGCGAGCGAGCGCAGGAGGGCGATCTCGGGCGAACGCTCGTCGGTAGGCACGAGGTCGATGACGTTGGTGGAGATTTTTTGGCTGTAATCGAGGCGCGCGAGCCAGAGCAACCCGAGCACGCCGAAGATCAGCAGAAGCAGGCGGGCGAAGTTTTTCTGGCGGACGGGTTCCATGAGGCGTGCGGCGCGGTGGGTCGGGGCGCCGGTGTTAGCGGAAGTAGGTCGTGAGTTCGGCGGCGTCGAAGGTAACGCCAGTGACGGTGTCACTGATGATGATCACGATGCGTTGCGCGCCGGATTTGCGCATCTCGATCACGCGCACGAGGCCGGAGTCGCCGCTGACGGTGATCGGATTCAGGATGCTGGCGAGCGGGCCGGGGCGAGGGATGACGGTGAAGCGCCAGACGTCGCCCTCGTGTGCGCCGTAGATCTCGAAGTTTTTGGCGAGCTCGGGTAGGTCGAAGCGAAGGACGTTGAGCAGCGCGGTGCTGGCAGCCTTGGCGCGCGGATCGTCGGGAAGTTCGCGGCGGCGTCCGCCGGCTTCGGCCATGAAACCGCCGCGCGGATCCATGACCACGAGGCGATCTTCGGGCGTTTGGTAGTGCAGGCTCAGGCCGCGAACCGGGTCGAGGCGGATCTCGCCGGTCAGCTTCGCGGAGCCTTTGCGGAAGGGGAAATAACGGTGCTCTTCGAACGTGGCTTTGAGCGGAGGCTTGGCTTTCAACTCGGCGATGAGCGGTTGCCAAGAGGAGTCGTTTTCACCGGGCGTGAGGCGGTAAGCAGGCGAGACAAGATCGGCGGGGAGCGCGGCGCGGAGCGGCAGCAGGGCGACGACAAAAAACAGGAGGATGCGGAAACTCATGCGTGGCGGCGATGGCGGTTGATAGAGCGGACGGAGGGCCAGCGCCAAAGCAGCAACTGGCTGATCAGGCGCGTGTGGAGCCAGACCATCTTCACGTTGTCGCGCAGGTAATGGAAGTGTGACACACCGCCGTCTGCCTTGGTCAAGTAGCGGCACGGCGCGGGCAGGTTAAGCGTGGGCACGCCGGCCCAGACCATGCGCACCGCGATCTCGGGATCGAAGTCGAAGCCGCGGGCGGCACGGGTCTGCGCGAGCGCGGTGCGCAACGGCTCAGCCGGATAGACACGAAAGCCGAAAAGCGGATCGCCGATGGCGGGGCCGAGCGTTTCGAAGTGGACGAGGCCCACGCTGAGCTTGCGGCCATGCAGGCGTTCGAGCGGCACCTCGGGTCCGAAGACGGGCAGGCCGAGCACGAGGGCGTCCGGGTCGCGTTGCGAGGCGGTCATGAAGTCCTCGATGTGAGTCGCGGGGTGTTGTCCGTCGGAGTCCATGGTGAGGACATGCGTGAACCCGGCGGCCAGCGCGGCATCGGCTCCGGTGAGGACGGCGGCGCCTTTGCCGCCGTTGCGGGCGCGGCGGATGACGCGCAAGGCCGGCTCGCGGGCGGCGAGCTCATCGAGCGTGCGGTCGCTGCCATCGGTGCTGCAGTCGATCACGACCCATACAGGGTTCCAGCGACGCAGCGCCTCCTCCACGGTGGGCAAGAGCCGGGGGCCGGTGTTGTAGCTCGGGATGAGCACGAGGTGGGTGGACGAGGGCGTCATGCGGAAGGGACGGGAGCTGGTCTTTTCTTGGGGATCGTTCTCGTTCTCGTTCGTCAGGTGCTCGGAGAATGAGAACGAGAAAGAGAACGAGAATGAGAAAGAGGAGGAGGGTTAGTCGTGGGTGGGCGTGAGTAAGGTCTGGAAACGTGCGGCGATGCGGGCGGAGAAGGCCGCGGGAGAATCGATTTCTTCGGTGGAGATCAGTTCTTCAAGAGTGAACTCGACCCGGCCGGGCAGCGGGGGCAGGCGCCACCACGCGTGGCCTTTGCGCGCGAGGCACGGGCCGGCGCATACGCGGATGAGTTGGACGGGGGCATGGGCGCGTTCGGCGATGAGGGCGAAGCCGGGCTTGAGCGCGTGCAGGATCTCATCGGGTGCGGTGCGCGTGCCTTCGGGGAAGATGAGCAACGACTGGCCGGCGGCGACGCGTTGGGCGGCTTCGCGAATGAGGTCCACGCCTTGGTCTCCGGAGACGTAGCCCGACATCAGCGCGGACGGGGCGATGACGGGGTTGCGCAGGAGGGCGGGCTTATAGATGCACAACGCATCGGGGAGGCGGGCGAGGAGGAAGGGCGCATCCACCAGTGACGGATGGTTGGCAACATACACGGTGCCGGTGGGCAGGGGACGGTCGAAACCTTTCCAGGTGACGCGCACCACGCCCGAGGCGCGCATCCAGAACAGCCATGCGGAAAACAGCCCGCGGATGGAGCGGCGAATCAGTGGACCGAATCGTTGCCGGCGCGGTGCGAGGAGCAGCGGGACGCACGCGAGGTTGAGCAGGAGTCCGCCCAGTCCGAACAGAGCCCAGGAAAAGTAGTAGGCAAACGCCAGCCAAGTGGCACGAATCGGCTTGATCATGCAGCGGGCGCCTCGGGGTTGAGCGGGAGGAAGTTGAACCACCAATACGGATTGGCACGCAGGACCGTCTCGACCTGGCGGAGAAAGCCCTGGAAATGCTCGCGGGCGAGCGCGAGGTTTTGCGCCCGGCTGAGCGCGGAGTCAGGAATCCAAGGTGGCGCGCAATGCGCGATGGATTCACTCGGGTTGTCGCCGGGCACGCCGACGGTCATCAACACCGTGCGATCAAAAATCAGCGCGAGGTGGTAGATCGTGAACGGGAACAGCCGGCGCGCGCCGAGAAACTCGAACGGCTCGGCCTTGGAGCTGAACTCGAGCCGGTCGCATTTGAGTGCGATGGAGTCGCCTTCCGAGATCGCGGTTTTGAGGGCGAAGAGGAGGTTCTCGCCTTCGTTGACCCAGATGAGGGAGAGCCATTGGCCGAAAACCGCACCGAGTTTTTCAGTGTCGTGGGAATTGCCCACGCGTTGGCGAATCATGGACACGCGACGGTTTTCCTGTCCGCCGAAGACGAAGCCGATGAGGTCCGACTGGCCGACGTGAAACGTGCCGAGGAACGCGGGTTGGTTGGTATTGAGAAAGCGGCGGACGTCCTCGGCGCCGGGCGCGATCACACCGCGATGCGGAAGCCCGTTGGCCACGCGAAGCTTGAGCATGAGGACTTCCTCGAAGGCGAAGAAGTGCCGGAAGATGTCGCGGTGGCTGGGCTCGCGGCCGAGCACCACGCGCAGGTAGTCGCGCGAGTGTCCGCGTTGCACTGGCATGTTGAGCAACGCGATCCACGTGCCGAAGGCGCGGGCGGGTCGGAAGAGCGCCTCGGGCACGAAGCGGTCACAGATTCGCAGGAAACGGTAGCCCCAGCTTGGGCCGGGGTTGCGCACCGGAGGGGTGTGCGGAGTCGAGGTCATGACCAGGCGAGCGAGAGTCGTTGACCGGAGAC
>CBRAFO010000143.1:0-7615 GCA_967755175.1 uncultured Opitutaceae bacterium
TGGCCGCAATCTCGATCGGGATTGTCAAAGGGGTAAGGGAGCGGGCGGGCATCAATCGGGCTAAAGCAGAGCTGGCCATCCTCGCCACCGCCCTCGATGCCTATAAGCATCAATACGGCGACTACCCGCAGGCCGGAAAAAGCACGGACTCCGACGTAAGTGTCGAAACCACGCACGCAACGTCTAGTCTTGCCAGCGTTAGGCTGTTTAACGCGCTCGTGGGTAAACTGGGGCCGACGATGGTTGATATAAGCGGAAAGGGTAAGTCATTCGTTGATTTAGGCGCACTCGTTTTGGAGAGCAGCGACGAGAACGACATTCCTGCCAGCACGGGCGGCAACGTTAACAACTCCTTTGTCGATCCTTGGGGGAATCGTTACCTCTATTATTATAAGACGGTTAATTCTACTGACTGGCCTAAGTCTCGCGGCTATATTCTACTATCAGCCGGTCCCGATGGCATGCTCACCGAGCCGGACACCACCCCGACGATTGATTTGAAGACCACTGCCGTCCACAATGGTGATAACGTTTACGCTAACCAATAATTCCCTTCCGACCATGTCCTGTATTTATTCCGCATCCCCATCCCGCGAGCGCCGCTCGGGTTTTACGTTGATCGAGTTGCTGGTGGTGATCGCGATCATCGGTATTTTGGCGGCGATCCTTATCCCCACCATAGCCAAGGTTAAGGAAACCGCTAATAAGGCGAAAACCAAGGCTCAGTTCTCACAGATCATCACTGCGATGGAGAGCTTTAAGCAGGAATATGGCTACTATCCTTCAATCGCCAAGAGCGGTAAGCTTGATGGGACGAGTTTCGCTTATGCGCTCATGGCGAAGAAGACCCTTGCCGGTGAAGCGGCGGCAAGCAGCGCCACCTCCACGGTCTTGATGGGGAATGTGAAACGTATTTCGTTCTACACTCCGGCCAATAACGACGTGTCCACTCAAACCGAAGCTGATGGTGAGCTTGTAGATGCCTTTGGTAACACCGAATTCATTGTGCGTGTGGATACCAATGGAGACGGTCGTATTGACAACACGGACAGCCGCTCGGGCGTGTATCTTTCATCGTGGACTGCGGTTAAGAGCATTTCTGATACGAGTCTCGACATCACCGAGGATGACAAGACCTTAACCGAGACGCCGCCTCGTGTCGGTGTGGCTATCTACACTGCGGGTAAAGGTGACACTGCGTCGGATATTGTAGCCTCATGGAAATGAAATCTACGTCCCTGCAGTCGCCCGGCTTGAGGAGGTCTCCGCGTGCTGCGTTTACCCTTATCGAACTATTGGTCGTCATCGGCCTGATCGTTTTGCTCGTGGGTGGCATCGGAGTCGCCCTGCATGGGGGGAACAAATCAAACGCCCTTCAATCGGCCCAAGGCTCGCTCTCCAGTGCGCTCTCCTTGGCGCGCGCCCAAGCTGCCCTGACGGGTAACCTCGCGGCGCTCGCGGTAAATGCAGATGTCGACAGCGACCGTTACCTTCGCTACTATGTTGTGATTGTTAAGGATCCCACGAATGGTTGGGGGATCACTGGCGAAGGCGAATATCTGCCGGCGGGCGTCTATTTTGTGCCAGATGCACCTCCGTCGGGAACGGGAGTGATTGATGGCGTGAGCTTCAATGGATTGAAATCTGGCGGATTCGATACTGGTTCTTTGAATCAGACTTTTGATGGCCTTGGAAAAAAATGGTTGGTGGTTGGTATCAATTCCCTCGGACATCGCATCAGTGCGACTGCGGGTAACGTTGGTTCGGGGTGTATTATGCTGGCCACTGGCGAAGTGCAGCCGCCGGATTCCACTCCACCGTTTAAATATAATAATGCTTTCAATATACGGGGTGCTTTCATTAGCCAATATGGCGTCGGTGCCTCGGTGAATAATCGTGATGAGTATGATGCCTATACCAACAACTAAGCCGGTCGCTGTGCGTGATCGCCCCTTACGTCCATTAGCCGCCTTTTCCCTAGTGGAGGTCGTGGTGGCAGTAGGTATTTTCGCTATCTCGATCGTGGCGGTCATCGGTTTGCTCGCCCCCACGAGCAAAAATGTGGCCGCTGTGCGTGACACAGACGATTCCTCGCGAGTGGTTTCGGCCATTCAAAGCAAATTGCAGGAGACTGCATCGGCCAGTGGTGGGTTTAATAATATTATTGGATACTTGCAGGATAAGGCGGCTGATGATCCGGCTGATGGGGCTGCGTATCTGACGGGATCAACCGAACAATATACTCTTTATGCCAGCCGCGATGGCACACGAATCGGTTTGTCGAAAGGCAAAGACAGCAATAATGCGAATATATTTACCGATAATAAGCAGAAATATTTCGAGGTTGTCTTGATTCGGGATGTGAACCTTTCGAAGAAGGCGGATGATGCCAATGCAGGCTACCTCGCCTTTACGATGCGTTTACGCTGGCCCGCCTTCACGCCCGAAGACGTCGAGTTCACTCAGCATACCCAAAAGAGCGTCTTGCTTGTTCCAGCCTCCGTTCATCGTTAAAATGAGAATTTCGCAATCACGACGCCAGATCGCACGTGGCTTTACATTGATCGAGTTGCTGGTGGCCGTGGGTATCACGGTAATGCTGGTGACGCTCATGCTCACGATCATCTCCAACGTCTTGGGCGGCTGGAATCGTTCATCGGGCTCGCTCACGAGCGGAAACCAAGCTCGCGTAGTTTTGGACCAATTGTCGGGGGATTTACAGGGCGCGATTATTAAGAAGGATGGTAAAGTGTGGTTCGCGGCGACGGTGTTGCCTGATACCGTAACCGAAAATGGATCGGTTTGGACCACGGTCAGCCATGTTAAGCCCACGGCGGCCAACGGCTCACGCTTTCTAACGGGACGCACGGATACCGGAACTGCGGATGCGGTCCCTTCAACTAGTTTCACGCCTGATCTCACCTCATATCGCTTTGGGCGATCCGGCGTATGGCTTCGGTTTTTCACCACCGTGCCGGACGTCAACTCAACGACTGATGTGAGCACTCTTTCGGCACCCCGGGCGGTTTCATATCAGATGCTTCGTAAGGACATCGGAACCGGTCAGTATCGTTATCAGCTCTATCGTGCCGAAGTTCGGCCAGGGGCGGCGACCGGTGTTAATTCTACGTTTGGAATGGGCTATGACTTGTTCATGTCTACGCCGGTGAATGGTTCCAGCTATAATGTTGCTGATAATACTAGCGGAAATCCTGGTAACGTGCGTAAGCCGGTCCAATCCCAGCTCATCGCCAACAACGTGGTCGATTTCGGAGTGCGGCTGTGGGATAGCACGCCCAAGGTGATTTTCCCGACTAGCACTACGCATGCGGGATTGGCTGTAACATCGACTACGGCAACCACCACGGGGCCCGATGGTGTTACAGTGACTAACTCGGCCTACCCGGTGGTCGCCGAGGTGTTCGTTCGCATCCTTACCGATGAAGGCGCACGATTGCTCACCAGCTATGAGAGCGGCCTGACATCCGCTCCTTCAGGAGTATCAGATGAGGAATATTGGTGGCGATTGGTTGAGGCCAATTCACAGGTCTATACCCGGCGCATCGAAATCAAGAGCACGTCGCTCTGATTCTCGGATAGCCGCGTAAATCAAATTGGGCGGGGAACGCACGCGCTCCCCGCCCGATTTGATGAACAGGCTAATCACTTCAGCCGAACCGCGTGATCCGGTTGGCCACGTCGGTGCGTAGACGATCTAGGTGGGCGAGAGTGAACGTCGCGATGTCGAGCGTGGGATCGGTGACCAAGGGGGTCAGGTCCATTGCCCACGTGATGCCTTGCAGGCGGTCGGTCGCGTGCGAGGTGTGGAAGGTCGCATGCGCCAAGCGGCGACCGGCGGCGGCTAAATCATAGCGTTTGCCGCCGGTGATTTGAGAATCGAACGCTTGCAGCAGCGCCATGGCCAATTCCGGGCGGCGTCCGCTATCGAGCGCAACCTTGTCGGAATCGATCAGCCAGTCGAGGTCGCGCCAGACTTCTCCTCCTAACACTCGCTGGGGACGTTTGTGCGTGGGCAGGGCACGCAACGCCTCCAGCGTGCGCAGGAAAACCGCGACGTGGGTATCGTGTTTGTCGGCCGGGTTGTGCAGATACACGACTTCCGGAGTGCATCGGTCGAAAATGGTCGCGAGGTCGGCGGCCAGCGCCAAGGCGGGCGATCGCTTCACGTCGGCACTGGGGTGCGCGAGCTGGAGTTGGATTGCGTAACTCCCGAGCTTGGCGGCGTCGCGTTGCTCCTGGCGGCGGATGTCCTTCATCTGCTCGTCGGTGAAGGCGGCGTAGGGGCCAGTTCGGGGCGAACCGCCACCGTCCGTCACGATCACGCCTCCGAAGGCTTTGTTTTTCGGATCATCGAGGCAGTCGCAGATCGCGTCGTAGGCGAGGATTTCGATGTCGTCTTGATGAGCGGCGATACACAGGTGCGTCACGCGCGCGAGTGCGGCTGAGGCATCATCGCCGGAGGGGACATAAATATCGGCCCGGGGTTGCGAAAAGTTCATGGAGCTGGCGCGAGGCAATCAGGTTGGCCGTCACGGGCAAGGCTGGGGGTTTATCAAGTGGGAAAGGCGATTGAAGCACAGCGCCACGACGGCACGGGGAAATCCCTCGCGCTGGATTCTCTGGTATGAACTCCGTGTCTCGGTGTCTCTGTGGTTCAACCCTGATGGCGTTGGCTAACCCGTCATAGACACCCGCCTTTTTTTTCTCTCCACTGCGACCCATGCTCGCCTCAGAATTTTTTGCTCTGCCGTCGTCGCTTGCTCCCTTTTCTGCGCATTTCCGAGCCGACGTGGCTCCGTGGGACTGGTTGAAACAGATCGGCGCCGCGCTCGCCTCAGTGCCGTCTTCGCCAACGCGGCCCGTGCCTCCGGGAGTGCATGTTGAGGGGACGGTGTGGATCGATCCGTCGGTGAAGCTGCCCGCGTATGCCACGATCATCGGGCCGGCGTGGATCGGTGCGAAAACCGAGATCCGCCCGGGCGCGTTTATTCGCGGAAACGTTATTGTGGGCGAGGGCTGCGTGCTGGGAAACGCGTGCGAGTTTAAGAACTGTCTGTTGCTCGACGGCGTGCAGGTGCCGCATTTCAGCTACGTGGGCGACTCGGTCCTCGGCAACGGCGCGCATCTCGGTGCGGGCGTGATTCTCTCCAACCTTCGGCTCGACCAGCAACCGGTCACGGTGCGGTTGCCGTCCGGCTTGTTCGAAACGGGGCTGCGGAAGTTTGGTGCCATTTTGGGCGACAAGGCCGAGGTGGGCTGCAACGCGGTGCTCAATCCCGGCACCCTCTTGGGCAAGCGTGCCTTGGTCATGCCGACCACGGCATTTGGCGGCTATTTGCCGGCTGATACCATTGCTCGCATCCGCGGCATGGTGACGCAGTTTCCGAGGCGCGATTGACGGTGGAACGAAGCGGGGTTACTTGAGGTCACTCCTCTTAGCCGTGACCCCTGCCGCTTCCAACCTTCCGCCGCTGCGTTTGTTGATCGTAGAGGATAATCCCTTCGACGCGGACCTCGCGATCAACGCCTTGAAGCGCAACGGGCGTCAACTGAACGTCGTGCGCGTGGAAACGCGGGAGGGTTTTCTGCAAGAGCTGGGGAACTCACCCGACGTGATCTTGTGCGACTATAGTCTGCCCTCGTTCAGCGCACCCGAAGCGCTTGAGCTGCTTAAGCGACAAGGCCCCGATGTGCCGTTCATCATCCTCTCCGGCTCGATTGGTGAGGAAACCGCCGTGGACATGATCAAACGCGGGGCCGACGATTATTTACTCAAAGATCGCATCGGTCGGCTCGATGCGGCGATCGAGCAGGCGCTGGAGCAGAAAACGCTCCGGGATGAAGCGCGTCGGGCGGCGGAGCACTTGCGTCAGTCGGAGTTCAAATACCGCTGCCTTTTCGATCACTTGATGGACGCCGCCTTCCTGTGCGACGCCGGCACCCTGCGGATCATCGATACGAATCGCCAAAGCGAACGCCTGCTTGGATTGGAACGTGCGGGGATTCTCGGCTCCAAGCTGAACCGCTACTTCCCCGAAATCGCGATCACTCGACTGCGCTCGCTGTCTCCCGAAAAACCTGACGCCACCATAAAGTTCGAGGCGCAGATGGCCAGTGGCGCTCGTGTGCAGATCAACGCGACGCTCATCACGATCGATCAGTGGCATCTCCTGTTGGTTCTGGCCCGCAGTCTCATCAGTTAGGCCGTTAGAGGGACGAGGCGTCGAACGTGTGGCCGTCGCCCTCGGCGGCCAAGGGCCAAAAGGGGGGAGCGTCGTAGCCGGATGCGCTCTTTTCCCGTGTCGAAAACGCTCTGGTCGGCCGATCTTGGCGTGCTGGCGTGGGCTGTCCGTTGGCTGGCGAGGGGGCGCCGGCCACACTTTCGGGGGCAACTGGCTTCGACCCTAATATTGACGCCGCGCCTCCGGGCCGGGAGGTTTGCGCCTCTTTCGACATGCGCATCCTCACCGGCATCCAGCCTTCCGGCCAGTTACACATCGGCAACTACTTCGGCGCGATCAAACCCGCGGTCGAACTCCAGGCGCGTGGAGACTGCACCTATTTCATCGCCGACTACCATTCGATGACGTCGCTCACCGATGCCGCTCAGCGCCGGACAAACTCGTTCGACGTGGCGCTCGATTGGCTGGCCTGCGGGCTCGATCCGCAGAAGAGCGTGCTCTTCCGCCAGAGCGATGTGTCGGAAGTCTGCGAACTCATGTGGATTCTCGGCACGCTCACGCCGATGGGACTTTTGGAGCGTGCGCATAGCTACAAGGACAAGACTTCCCGTGGCATTTCCCCGAACTTCGGCCTGTTTGCCTACCCGGTGCTGATGGCGGCCGACATTCTTCTCTACGACGCCAACCTAGTGCCGGTTGGTCGCGACCAGAAGCAGCACGTCGAGATGACCCGCGACATCGCGATCAAGTTCAATCACACCTACGCCGAGACCTTCGTGGTGCCCGAGCCGGAGATTCGCGACGAGACCGCGGTCGTGCCCGGTCTCGACGGCCAGAAGATGAGCAAGAGCTACGGTAACACCTTGGAAATTTTCGGTGAGGAGAAAGCCGTGCGCAAAAAAATCATGGGCATCGTGATGGACAGCCGCACGCCGGCCGAGCCGAAGCCCGATGCGGAAAAAAATCTGGCGATCCAGCTGTTGAAACTGGTCGCGTCACCCGAGGTCGCGGCCGATTACGAGAGCCGCCTGCGCGCCGGTGGTCTTGGCTACGGCGATCTGAAGAAGGCGCTTTTCGAACACTACTGGACTTTCTTCGCGGGCTACCGGGCGAAACGCGCCGAACTGGCCGCCAATCCGGATCACGTTCACGCCATTCTGAAAGACGGTGCCGAGCGCGCTCGGGCGACCGCGAGCCAAGTGCTCGCTCGCGCCCGCAAAGCCAGCGGGTTGGCGTAAGGCAGCGCCTGTGGCACTCCGAATGTAGGAGCCTGCTTGCAGGCGATTCCGAGTGTGGCATGGGCATCCTGCCCCTGGTTCGACCTCCGATCCCACAGGCAAGATGCCCGTGCCACTCGATCCATCGCCTGCAAGCAGGCTCCTACATTCGGACTGTCGCGCCGATGCAGCTGC
>CBRAFO010000144.1:0-7525 GCA_967755175.1 uncultured Opitutaceae bacterium
CCTCGTCCTCGATCGAGCCGTCGTCGTCCCGTTGCGGGAGTTTGGGGCGCGGGGGAGCGGGTGGGGTGAGCATGACCTCTTGGAATTTATAGTCGGCGGAAGCCAGCTGTTTACGCTCTGCCTTCATCGTCTTTTTGAAGGCCTCGTCCGTTTCCTTCTGCTGCTTGCGCTGGTCGAGATTGAGCGAAACCGCCTTTTGTTCCTGGCGGACTTTGAACCAGTCGATGCCACGGCGAAGATAGGCGAACTCGGCGAATTGATCTTGTCGTTTCGCGCTGGCTGCGACGAGCGGACTGAGCGCAGAGGAGGTGAGCGGATGTCCGTCGAAGTTGCTGGAGGGAATGTGGTCCCACGCGAGAGCGTGAGGCAGATCCGACTCGCCGATCGGCAGATAATCCTCGAACGAGGGGAGAATGATGTCGGGGACGACACCTTTCAGTTGAGTGGAGGCGCCGTTGGGTAGGTAGAATTTTTGAACCGTGAGCTTGGTCGCGCCGCTCTTGATGTTGCTGCTGGCGAGATGCGGGCTGACGTTGCGCAGTTCGAGCACGGTTTGAACGGTGCCTTTGCCGTGGGTGGAGCTGTCGCCGACGATGACGGCGCGTCCGTAGTTTTGCAGGGCTCCGGCGACGATTTCGGAGGCCGAGGCGCTTAAGCGGGAGACCAGCACGGTGAGCGGGCCGTCGTAGGCGACGGCGGAGTCGTCGTCGTCATCGACCTTGATCTCGCCCGAATACGAGCGCACTTGGACGACCGGGCCGTTCTTGATGAACAAGCCGGTGAGCGAAATGGCTTCGCTGAGGAGCCCGCCGCCGTTGCGACGCAGGTCGAGCACGATGCCCTTGATGTGGGCGGCCTTCAGGCGGGTGATGAGCTCCTCGATGTCCTTGGTGGCGCTGTTTTGGGCTTTGCCGTCGCTGGAAACGTCAGGGCCGTAGAACGTGGGCAAGGTGATCACGCCGATGGGCGAGATGTTACCCGAGGAGTCCGGCACTTCGAAAATGGCGGCATGGGCGCGCGAGGAGTCGAGGTTGACCACGTCGCGGGTGAGCACGATTTCCTTGTGGAGGGCCGAGCCGCCACCTTCGGCGGGTTCGATGGACAGGTGGACACGGGTGCCCTTGGTCCCGCGGATCATATCGACGATCTTGCGGAGTTTCATCCCGATAACTTCGACCGGTTCGCCGCCTTCTTGGGCGACCGTTACGATCTTGTCGTTCGGCTTGAGTTGCTTGTCGAGATCGGCGGGGCCACCGGGGATGATGTCCTTGATGACGCATTGATCATCTTCGATGCCGAGCAAGGCGCCGATGCCGACCAGTTGGAGGCGCATCTGGATACCGAAATCCGCATAGGTATCCGCCGAGAAATAGGTGGAGTGCGGATCGTAGAGGTGCGCGATGCTGGAGAGAAACATCTCGGAGATGTCGGAGCTCTCCATGTCGCCCATGTTTTTGAGGAGGCGATCGTAGCGTTTACCCACGATCTTCGTGGCTTCCTCCATGGTCTTCTTGTTGAGGAGCTCTTTGATGAGTTCGAAGCGAATGCGTTCGCTCCAGAGCTGGTCCGCTTCGGCGGTGGTGGTCGGCCAGGATGCTTTGGAGCGGTCGATCACGTAGGAGTCCTTGCTCTTGAAATCGAAACCCTTCTTGAGGGCCTCTTGGATCCACGTCACGCGTTCGGTCACGCGTTTTTGATACACCGAGAAGATCGAGTAGGCGGGATCGATTTTGCCCATCGAGGTGATGGTCCAGTAAAGCGATTCCGGGCGATAGTGTTCGATGAACGTCGCTTTATCGCTGTCCTGAAAAAAGAGATGCTGGCCATCCAAGCTAGCCATGTAATCCGGAATGACCTCGGCGTAGCTGGAGGCGCTGACGGCGTCCCGGTTATAGTGATACTGCTGCAGGAGCTGGATGAGGGTGCTTGCTTCTACCTTGATCTGGTCCGGCACTTCGAAGGTTGCTGGCTCCGGTTCGGCGCGGAGGGCGACAGTCAAACAGGCAAGAGCAACCAAGGAAACGAGTGAGCGCGTGGGACGGGTAAACAAGTGCATCAAAGAAGTGGGAGTGTGCCGGGAGGGAAAAGTTTCAAAAAGGATGGATTAACCTGCTGCGGAGATTCGCGGGAAGCGTCTCACCGGCGACTGAGATGGTCGCGTGCGTGGTCGAGCAGGTGCTTTTCCTCCGCAGTGAGCGATTGGAATCCCTCACTATTGATCTTGTCCAGAATTCGGTCGATCTCGGCACGCAGGTCCTCACCGGGGCTCAAGTTAACCTTGAAATTAGCTGCGGGAGTCTCGGCTTTGCGGCTCTTGCGGAACCAGTGAGGCAGTTCGATGGCGGTCTTCCGCTTGAAGAGCGCCCACTTGCGCGCGTGAACGAGCCGGAAATAAAGCCAGCCGGTCAACATGCCGCCAAGCTGGGCGGAGTGGGACATCGCGAACCACGAATCGCGCCCGGGAATCTCCAACAACACGAGGCCCAGCACGTTGATGATGAGCAACCCGATGGCGAGATGCTTGGCGCGCATCCCGATATCGATCATGAAAACCGTGATCGGTTGATTCGGCTCCAGACACGCGAAAAGCATGATCAACGCGCTGACGCCCGCGGATGCGCCATAGAGGTTATCCCCCCGTGTCCAGTTTACCGCGAGCCAAGCGAGGCCGCCCATGACCACGGCCGTGCCGAAGACGATGGGGAGTCGCTTAGCACCAATCTCCGCCGCGACTGCCCGGCCAAATAGAAAAATAGTGACCAAGATGAACGCCAAGTTCAGCAAGCCGTTGTGAAGCAGCGCATGCGTGACCAACGTCCACACGAAGCCATGCGTAATTCCTTCTTTGGATAGCGCCAGGTAATGGAAGAAACGTGCGGTGAATTCGGTGCCAAACGAGTTGAGGAAGAGATTCTCGATGACAAAACCACCCGCGATGATGCCGATCAGCCAAGTGAGGGCTGAGAAGGAGGAGCGTCCATTGCTATCACGCATGTAGGGGCGGTCGGAAAGCATGCTGGTTCAAATTGGAAAGCATTGCGACAAACACAAGCCGGCCACCCGTGGTGCCGGTGATTTTTTTGCACTACCCGACGCATGCTTCACAATTTCCTAGCACCCCGCGCTTGGTCGCTTGACAGCGGAGGGCATTAGGTTTTCTTGCCGGAACCATGGCCAATAAAGCAGACAAATGGGAGCAGAACACCGCTGGTAAGTTCTATGTCGATCAGCAATGCATCGACTGCGATCTGTGCCGTGAGACCGCGCCGGCGTTCTTCAGCCGTCACGATGAAGGTGGTTACTCCTTCGTCCACAAGCAGCCCGAGACCGAAGACGATGTCGCGCTGTGCATGGAAGCCCTCGAAGGCTGCCCGGTCGAAGCCATTGGCAACGACGGCGAGTAATACGCTCCGCGTTTCCTCTTTCGCATTTCGAAAACCCGCCTTTGCCGGCGGGTTTTTTCGTGCCCGCGAACCAGTGCAATTCAGGGCGCAACCGGTGGGTGAATTGCGGGTGCAGTTACGGATGAAATCGTTTGTTAACGCAGTGCTGTCGCTGGATTAACAATAGGCTTGTTTTGGGAGGTGGCACTGCTAGCGATGACGCCATGCATTGCCGTCGCATCGCATGTTTTATCGGTGTTGCCGCGCCCACGATCGGGACGGCGCGCATTCAGCCCGTGGCGAGCTGCGAAACGGCATGAAACCGTCGCCATCCGATGCCGCAGTCGCAGTGGCGAACGCCGCCGTGGTCGAAGCCGACCGCCGCCATGTGTGGCATCCGTTCACGCAGATGCAGGAATACGCCTCGTTGCCGTCCGTGGTGATCGCTTCGGGCCGGGGCGGCTGGCTAACCGACAGCGAGGGGCGCACCTACCTCGATGGCAACGCCTCCATTTGGACCAACGTCCATGGTCACAACGACCCCGATCTCAACGCGGCGCTGATTGAACAACTGGGCCGCGTCGCTCACTCCACCATGCTCGGCCTCGCGCATGCGCCCGGTGCGGACCTCGCCGCCGAGCTGGCGAGCATCGCGCCACGCGGGCTCAATCACGTGTTCTTCACCGACAACGGCTCCGGCGCGGTCGAGGTTGCGCTCAAGCAGTCGTTCCAGTTTTGGCAGCTCAGTGGTCGGCCCGAAAAACGCGGCGTCATCGGCATGGCGGGCGGTTATCATGGCGACACGTTCGGCACGATGGCGGTTGGCGACAGCGGGTTCTTCCACGACCGCTTCCGCCCGTGGTGTTTCGCCACGGATCATTTCCCCGCGCCGGAAGCCGACGATGCGACGGCCAGCCTCACGGCCTTGGCCACTCTGCTACGCGCGAAAGCCGGGGAGACGGCGTGCCTCATCCTTGAGCCTTCGGTGCAAGGCGCTGCGGGCATGCGCCTGCAACCGCCCGGCTTTGTGCGTGCGGTCGCCGATCTGTGCCGCGAGCACGGCGTGCACCTGATCATCGACGAGGTCTTCGTCGGTTTCGGTCGGCTGGGGCCGATGCTGGTGAGCACCGACGAAGGCGTGACTCCCGATTTTCTCTGTCTAGCGAAGGGACTCACCGGCGGCTACCTGCCACTCGCAGCGACGCTGGTGCGCGATGAAATTTACAACGCGTTCCTCGGCACCTACGAAAGCCGGCGCGCGTTTTTCCACGGGCATACGTTCACGGGCAATCCGCTCGCCGCAGCGGTCGCGCTGGCCAACATCCGCAAACTTCGCCCGCTCATCGAATCCGGCTTGCTCGCGACACGCATCGCCACCTTCTCCCGCTTGCTCGACGCGGCGTTTGCCGGACATCCGCACGTGCGGGCCTTGCGCCAGCGCGGGCTGACCGCGGCGGTCGATCTCGCACCGGCCGGCGGCGGCGAATACCCGGTGGCGTTGCGCGCCGGTTTGCAGGTGTGCCTGCGCGCGCGGGAGCACGGGCTGCTGTTGCGCCCGCTCGGCGACTCGCTCCTGCTGGTGCCTCCGCTCTGCCTCGATGAGGCGGAGTTGAACGAACTGGCCGCCCGCACCCTTCGCTCGATCAACGACGTTTTGCCGACCCTCACTTTTTAACCACCCAGACCATGTCCACTGCCACGACCACCACCCTCGACCTCGCCTCTGTTCGCGCGCTCTACGAGCTGCCTTTCCCCGAGTTGCTTTTCCGCGCCATGCAGGTGCATCGGGCCAATCACGACGCCGATGCGGTGCAGCTCTGCACGCTGCAATCCATCAAGACCGGTCGCTGCCAGGAAGACTGCAAATACTGCCCCCAGTCCGCCCACCATCCCGACGCCGCGTTGCAACCCGAGCCGCTCATGGCGACCGAGCGCGTCCTCGAAGCCGCCCGCGCCGCGAAGGCCGGCGGCGCTTCGCGTTTCTGCATGGGCGCGGCGTGGCGCGAGGTGAAGGACGGCGCGCAGTTTGACTCGGTGCTCAACACCGTGAGCGGCGTGGCCAATCTCGGCCTCGAAGTGTGCTGCACCCTCGGCATGGTGCAGGAACATCAGGCCAAGCGCCTGAAGGAAGCCGGTTGCACGGTGTATAACCACAACCTGGATACTTCGCGTGAGTTCTATCCCGAGATCATCACCACCCGCACCTACGACGACCGTCTCGAAACGCTCGCCACCGTGCGTCGCGCCGGCTTGCAGGTGTGCAGCGGTGGCATCCTCGGCTTGGGAGAGGCGCTCGAAGATCGCTTCAAGCTCTTGCACGAGCTCGCCTCCCTCAACCCGCAGCCCGACTCCGTTCCGATCAACGCGCTCGTGCCCGTCGAAGGCACGCCGATGGCCGAAAACGATCCGGTTGATCCGATCGAGTTTGTCCGCGTGATCGCCGTCGCCCGCATTCTCATGCCCAAGACGATGGTCCGCCTTTCTGCCGGTCGCACCGCGATGAGCGCAGAGTTGCAGGCGCTCTGTTTCATGGCTGGTGCCAATAGTATTTTCCTTGGCGAAAAGCTGCTCACCACGCCCAACCCGGGCCGTCACGAGGACTTCACCTTGTTGCGTCGCCTTGGCATGCACCCGCTCGGCGGAGACTTCCCGGCCGATACCGCCGCTCCCGCCGAGAACGACACTTGGGCGCGCCCGTGCACGTCGCAGGGTTGCGGGCACGACCATAACGAAGGTGACGGCCACGGCCACCATCACCACCACTGATCGTTCGCGTTCCGTCGAGTTGTCCAGGCGCCACGCTGCATGCGCACGGTGATCATTTCCGGTGCCGACACCGGTATCGGTAAAACGCGGGTCACCGCGGCGCTGGCGCGCACCCTCGCCGCAGACGGCGCGTCCGTGCAGATCGTGAAGCTGGTCGAGAGCGGCACGCGTGACTCCGCTCACCCCGGCGACGCCGAGCACGCCGCCGCGTTGGCAGGCTTGCCAGCGTCCGCCGCCTACACCGTGCGGCGCTACGCAGCGGCGATCAATCCGCTCGATGCGGCGGCGGCCGAGGGCGGTAGTTTGGAATGGGCTGGCTTGCTGGCCGATTACGGACGTTTGCCGGAGTGCGACTGGCGTTTAGTGGAAGGCGCGGGTGGTTTGGGTGTGCCGCTGGATGCGAGTGGCCGCGATTGGACGGACTTCGCTCGCGCCGTCGCCGCCGATTCCGTCGTGCTGGTCGTGAGCGACCGACTCGGCGCGATCAACCAGTCGCGCATGGTTTGGGACTATGCACGGTCGCGCGGACTGCACGCGGGTATCTGGCTCAATGAAGCGGACGGCCCGCCGCCGGCCGAAGTCGCTCGCTCCACGCGGACAACTCTCTCGCGACTCGGCGTGCCCATCTGGGGCGAACTCGCTCACGGCGCGTTGAACCCAACGCGGTTTGATTGCGCAGTGCTCACGTCTGTGAAACCGCAGGCGCTTCCAACGACGAAGGCTCAATCGGCGCGTTTACCGCTGACCGGCCTGCTGGCCCAGCGCATCAACGCGGTGTTGCAGGAGCGCGACGCGGCCGGCTTGCGGCGGACCCTGCGCGTGTTCACGCCGGACGCGGGCACTTTGAATTTGGCGGACAACGATTACCTGTCGTTGGCCCGCGACCCAGCGATTGCATCGGCGGTGGCGCGAGCGGCGGTCGATTACGGCACTTCGGCGTCAGGCTCGCCGCTCATCACCGGCTGGCATGCGCCGCATGCCCGCCTCGTGGAGACGTTGTGCGCATGGCATGGTTTGCCGCACGGGCTTTTGTGGAGCAGCGGCTACGCGGCCAACGCCGCCATCCTCAGCGTGTTGCCGGAGAAGGGCGATCTGGTGCTCGCGGACCGATTGATCCACCACAGCATGGTCGCCGGACTGTTGCGCAGCGGCGCCCGGTTCAAGCGGTATCCGCATCTCGATCTCGACGCACTGGAGTCCGAACTCGCGCAGGCAGAGCCGGGGCGCGCGGTCTTCGTCGTGACCGAGAGTGTGTTCAGCATGGACGGCGATTATCCCGACTTGGTGCGCATGGCGGAACTCAAGCGCCAGTTCGGCTTTTTCTGGATCGTGGACGAGGCGCATGCGCTGGGTTGGTATGGTCCGCAAGGCGCGGG
>CBRAFO010000145.1:0-7518 GCA_967755175.1 uncultured Opitutaceae bacterium
CGGCTGGGGTAGCCGGCTCGGCATCTTTAACCGGGTCGGTTTCGCCAGTGTGCTCGCGGACGAGAGTGGATTCGTCGTAACGGGGTTTGTTGGCGTTTTCGGCGATGAGCTTTTCGGGGGCCGTGCCGGCTACAAGCGCGTCAAACGCACGCCGGTCTGCATCGGCGGACGTGGTCACGACGATGTCGGTTTTGAAACCAGGGGCGGAGCGTCCGATCGTCAGCCAGTGCGGGCGTCCTGTGATTTGATGGCGCAGGCCGGCCGGGGTTTCGGATGACACGAGCACCAGAATAACGCGATGGGTGTTGGCGTTACCGGGTTCGACGGCGGCGAGTAGGGGAGCGGCGGCGGCTTCGTCCTTCACATAGCGCAGGTCGAGGACTGCGGAACCGGTTTCAGGCGTGACGTCCATCCCCGGACGAAAATACGCGAGGCCGGGCGTCAGCACGGCGGCATGGAGGCTGCCGGAGGTAAAGCTAACTACGGCCAACAGGAGCGAGAGGCGTTTCATCGGCGGTTGAGTTGCTTCGCGCCGATGTCGCGGCGGTAAACTTTGCTGGTGCATTCGATCTGGTCGCAGACGGCGTAGGCAGCATCGGCGGCGGCGCGCAAGGTGGGCGCAACCGCAGTCACTCCGAGGACGCGTCCACCAGCGGTAACGACTTCGCCGGCGGCGTTGCGGGCGGTGCCGGCGTGGATGATTTGAACGTTATCCGGCAACGGGGAGGGGAAACGAATGACGTCCCCCTTCGCGTAGGCATCGGGATAACCTTTTGCGGCGATGACCACGCAGATGGCGTGCTCGGGCTTGATGGTGAAACGCACACCGGCGAGGGTGCCTTTGGCGGCGGCCCAGAGGAGGGCGAGCACATCGGTGTCGAGGCGAGGGATGACGACTTGGGTCTCCGGGTCGCCGAAACGGGTGTTGTATTCGAGCACGCTGGGGCCGTCGGGCGTGAGCATGATGCCGATAAAGAGTGTGCCACGAAAATCGATGCCTTCCGCAGCGATGGCATCGACGGAGGGTTTTACGATCTCCCGTTCGATGCGGGCGAGGAGTTCGGGTGTGACGACTTCGGCGGGTGAGTAGGTGCCCATGCCGCCGGTGTTGGGGCCGGTATCGCCGTCGCCGATACGCTTATGATCCTGCGAGGTCGGGAGGATAACGTAGTCGCGACCGGAGGTGACCACGAGGATGGAGGTCTCTTCACCGTAGAGGCAGTCTTCGATGAGGATGCGGCTGCCGCTGGAGCCGAATTTGTTGCCTTCCAGCATGTCGCGAACGGCTTCCTCGGCTTCGGAGAGGGTTTGGGCAACGATCACGCCTTTGCCGGCGGCGAGTCCGTCGGCTTTGATGACGATGGGAATCGGCCGGGTGCGCAGATAGGCGAGGGCGGGGGCGACTTCGTGGAAAAATCCGGCGGCCGCCGTGGGGATGTTGTATTTGAGGAGGATTTCCTTGGTGAAAACCTTCGAGGCTTCGAGGCGGGCGCCGTCGGCTTTGGGGCCGTAGGCGGGGACGCCGAGCTTGATGAGTTCGTCCACGAGTCCGAGGGAAAGCGGCACCTCGGGGCCGACGATGACGAAGTCGATCTGCTCGCGTTGCACGAGGGCGAGGAGGCCGGGGATGTTGTCAGCGGCGACCGAGAAAACGGGAACCTCGGAGGCGATGCCGGCGTTGCCGGGAGCGGCGATCACCCGCGGTTTTGCGGGGGATGCGAGGACGGCTTTGACAAGGGTGTGCTCGCGGCCGCCTGAGCCGACGATGAGGACGTTCTTGGGAAGTTGGAAGGGTGCGGGAGACGCGGAAGACACGGCGAAGAAGGAGAACGAGTAAGCGAACGAGAACGAGAACGATTTTTGACGGCGTTAACCTCGCCTTCGTTAACCCCGGTTAGAGCACTTGCAGGGTTTTGCGATAGAAGGCGACGACCTCGTCGGGGTCATCGGTGAACAGGATATAGTCGAGCATCCAGGCCGGCGTGCGTTTGGTGCGCACCATCTCGCGGAGCTGGTGGCGGAGGTCGGTCCAGTATGCGGAGTTGAAAAACACGTAGGGCGTGCGCGGGCGGATGCCCAGCTTGAGGTTGCACAACTCGATGCCGACTTCTTCCAACGTGCCGACGCCGCCGACGTTGAAGACGCAAAAGTCCGCGACTTCGAACCACTTTTGCCGGTAATGGCGGGCGGTTTCCTGAAAGGTGTTGAAGAAATCCACGCCCAGCTCGGGCGGTTGCGCCTCCAGTTCGAGAAAACACGCGCCGGTGAGGGCACCCTTGGCGCGGGCTTGGTCGGTCGCGAGGCGCATGACGCCGCCGCCACCGCCGGTGAGCACGCCGACATTGGGGCCGATGAAGCCGGTGAGTTTGTCGATCAGCCCGGAGATGCGGTCGGTGTCGGCTTTTTCCAAACCGACGGCCGAGCCGTAGAAAGCGAGGATGGTGCACTCTTGGAAAACGCGGCCCAATTCCTCGCGGACGAAGAAGCCGTGGCTCTTCTTGTAGGTGTGGCGGTAGATGTCGCCCATCGCGGCGTTGAACCAGTAAACGTCGATGCCGAGGTCGTTATAGCCCTCCAGTCGTCCGTGGGCGTTGTTGGAGAGAAAGAAGCCGTGGGTGCGCGACGGCTGGCGGAAGATGATGCGGCGCAACTGGAGTTCGGGTAGGCGGGTGAGCAGCTCCGTGTGTTCGAGAAGGTTCGGGAAATAATCGATCAGCAGGGTGTCTGCGTCGACGGGTGCGGCGGCAACGGCCTCGACCATGCTGCGATAGCCGCAGTTTTCGAGGTTACTTGTCTTGGGGATCGGCCGGCCGGCGGTATGCAGAAAAAGGCTGAAATTCTCCATCAACGCGCTCTGTCCGCGGACGCTAATGCGCGTGCGTGGACGGGCGGTCGGGTCGGTCTTGGGTGGGCTCGCGTCGATGCAGGCGAACAGGTCGGTCGCCGTGGTGAGCAGGCGGGTGCGACGGCGGCGGAGGGTCTTAAATTCGGGGTCTTCGGGCGTGTTGCCGGTCACTGCAGCGGCGGGCGCGCGGAAGATTTCGACTGAAACCATCGGGTTAACCACGGGCTGGGTGCCGGTGTTGTAGATTTCCAGCATCACGTTTGTGCCGAAGGTCTTTACCGGATCGAGGAGAACGGCGCTGGTGTGGATGCCGAAGTTGCCGTCGCCGCGGTTGAGCAGGACGTAATGTTCTTTGAGATACATCGAACAGCTGGTGAGCACGCCCGAACGCGGTGTGATCGTCAGCAGGTCGGTTTCGTGGCGAACCTGGACCTTGTCGAGGTAGGCTCGGCCGGCTTCGCCGCTGACGAGGCGCTCGAAGTCGGGGCGTTTAAGGCGCGGATTCAGCGTGTAACGAACGTGATGAGGGGTGAGGAAAACGCGGCCGAGGCGGTCGATGCTGATCGTGTTGGGCAGCTTCAGGCGGTTGGCCTGAATGGCGTCCCAGATTTCGGCGGTGGAGAGCTTGGCTTTTTCAGGAGCGTAAAAGAGTCGGCCTACGGGCGTGCCGGGGCGGAGCAGCTTCTTCCAGTAGCCAGCATTGGGAAAACTATCGTCGTAAACGAACGCCTCGGCCGAGATGACGAGCCGGCCGGCATCGATCGATGCCGGTTCCATCGTGATCATTTCGATGCCGATGCGGGCGAGGGTGCTGCGTTCGGTGAAGTGAAGCTGGCTCAGTCGATCTTTCAGGAAGTCCAGTTCCACCGGGGTGCGGGGCCAGAAGGCGAGTGTGAGACTCACGGTCCGGGCGTCTTTGTTTTTGATCGTGAGAATCCGTCCGTCCTGACTCGTCCAAAATTGATCGGGGTGCATGAGGGGGTTTACGGAGATCAAGGCAGGCGCATTGCCTGACACAAGTAACGAGTAAGAAGTTGCCAAGCTGATCGGGCGCAGGCAGGAAACTTTGCTTTTCACGGCACAAAACCTTTGGCGCCGTTTCTAGACTAAACTCCAACTCATGAAATTCACCTCCACGTTCAAGGCCGCCCTGCTCGCGATTGGCACGGTTGCTTCGTTATCCGCCCAAGACGCTCCCAAACCGGCCGCCGCGGTCACTGCCGACGCAGCTCCTAAGTTCACCGAACCCCAGTTGCTTGAAACCTTCGGCTGGTTCGTGGGACGTCGCATGGGCTTGAGCGAACTCGGCTTCACCGCCGAGCAAACCGCCGCCATCATTAAGGGCATCCAGGCTTCTGCCAGCGGTGCCGAGGCTCCTTTCAAGATTGAAGAAATCGGGCCCGAGCTCGATAAGTTCATGCAGGCGAAGCAGGCGGAATACACCGCCAAGCAGCGCAAGAAGAGCGACGAAGCCAGCGCCAAGTTCTTCGCCACGTTGAAGGACAAGAAGGGCGTCATCGCCCTCCCCAGCGGCCTCAACTACGAGATCATCAAGCAGGGCACCGGCGATTACCCGAAGGCCACCGACGTCGTGAAGGTTCACTACACCGGCACGCTGGTTGACGGCACGGTGTTCGACAGCTCCGTCCAACGCGGCGAGCCCGTCGAGTTTCCCCTCAACGGTGTGATCCCCGGCTGGACCGAGGGTCTGCAGAAGATCAACAAGGGCGGTAAGATCAAACTCTACGTCCCCTACCAGCTTGCCTACGGTGAAGAGGGTCGTCCTCCGACCATCCCTCCCGCCGCCACGCTGATTTTCGAGGTTGAACTGCTCGATTTCAAACCGGCTCCCGCTGAGCCCGCCGCTCCGGCCGCTCCGGCTCCTGAAGCTCCGACTTCGACCATCGGTATGTAACGCGTAACCCGGCCTGAAGCGCGAACGCGTTCACCGGTTTAGAGAAGCCCTTCGTCCACAAGACGGAGGGCTTTTTGTTGCCTAACTGTCACGCAGTCGAATCGGCTCGCAGGCGCTCACCCCTACCGTTGGGTTTCGAGATCCTCATTAAATGAACATCGCGCTCGTCACCGAAACGTTTCCACCGGAGGTCAATGGTGTCGCCATGACGCTCAGCCGGCTGGTTGATGGTATGCGTGCCCGCGGCCATGTCGTCGAGGTGGTGCGTCCGCGGCAAAAGGTGGAACTCACCTCCGGCGTGACTGACGCGGGTGCATTCGATTACGTGGTGCCCGGCGTGCCCATTCCGTTTTACAGCGCACTGCGCATGGGGTTGCCAGTGACGGGGCAGTTAAAAAAACGTTGGCGGGAACGGCGGCCTGATGTCGTCCATATCGCGACCGAGGGCCCGCTTGGCTTGGCGGCGTTGCGCGCGGCGCATCTGCTTAAGCTTCCGGTGACGTCGAGCTTTCACACCAACTTTCACCAATACGGCGGCCATTACGGCCTCAAGCTGGGCCGCGACTTGGCGCTGCGTTACTTGCGGTGGTTTCACAATCGCACGCGGTGCACGATGGTTCCTGCATCGGATCTGAAGGCGCAGCTTTCGGCGGACGGCTTTCAACGTCTCGCGGTCCTGGCGCGCGGGGTGGACGCGGCGCTGTTTTCGCCGACGAAACGCAGCGAGGCATTGCGGACCGCGTGGGGCGTGGAAGCGGGTGATCCGGTGATGATCTATGTTGGCCGCATCGCGGCGGAGAAAAACCTGGCGCTGGTGGTCGAGGCGTTCCTCGCGTTGCAGAGCGCGGAGCCGCGCGCAAAATTCGTGCTGGTCGGCGACGGCCCGGAGCGGGCGGCGCTGGAGAAGGCGCATCCGCATTTTCACTACGCGGGAATGAAGCGCGGAGAGGAGCTGGCGGCGCATTACGCCTCGGCGGACGTCTTTGCGTTTGCGAGCACGACGGAGACGTTCGGCAACGTGGTGACCGAGGCGCTGGCGAGCGGGCTGGTGGTTCTGGCCTACGATTACGCGGCGACGCGCGAGCATGTTCGCGATGGCGTGAATGGGTTCGCTGCCAAATTTGGGGACCGCGATGCGTTCGTGGGTGCTGTGCGCACGTTGCTCGCGCGCCGAGCCGAATGGCCGACGGTTCGCGTGGCGGCACGCACGACCGCGGAGGGCATTACTTGGGACGCGATTTTCGATGCGTTCGAGTTGGAAATGAGGACGGCAGCGGGGGCGGATTTCGGAGGGCGCAGGTTGTAATATATTACAAACGCTCCCCTAGCATTTCGGGACGAGCGGGGGTATTGTTTCACCGTGGCCAAGGGGCCACATGATAGCTGACAGGTTAGGTAGCTGACAGGTTGGTTGACCGGTTCAGGTTAGAGTCAGGGATCGAGCTAGAGTCAGTGACAGGTCAGTTCGATAGCAGGTCAGATGTCAGTCAGGTCAGTGAAAGGTTAGGTAGTAGTCCAAAAGTTAAAAACTCAGTAGACTCCGCCAAAAACCAACGACGAAGATAAGCGCCATTGCCGCGCTAGCGGGTGCGACCCGCACACGATGATGAGCCTCCCCAACTGGCTTGAGGAGGCTCAACCGTTTTCCGAGGACGGCTGCAGTTCGTAACGGATTAAAAATGAGCCTGCTCGCAGGCGATTCGGGTGTGGCATGGGCATCTTGCCCATGGTTCGACCTCCGATCCCACGGGCAGGATGCCCGTGCCACTTTCAAACCATCGCCTGCGAGCAGGCTCCTACATTTCGGATCTCGGATTTTATCTGGACTGCGCCGGGTAGCGACGGAGGTCCAGCGTGTGGCGTCCTTCGGGCGGGAAATCGATTTTCGGAATGAGGCGCGGCTGACCGATGGTATGCGGCCACGACTCCCACCGTTCCGTGAAACGCTCAATCGCCTCATCAGGCGTGGCGGGTCGGGCGGAGTAGGGGACACTTCGAGGATTCCACACGTGCCAACGGGCGGCGGCGACGACCGTGAACGTGGCCTTGTCGATCCATTCGATCAGGAGCGGCGCATGCACCGGGATGTGCGGGTGGAGTGCTGGATTGAGGAAGAAGGCGCGATAACGCACGCCGGCGGCGGCGGACGGCGTGTTGTCAACTGGGCGGAATTCGCAGGGGAGTCCGTTCACCAGCAAGAATCCGTTTTCAAGGACGGCGGTGTCGCTCACCGACACTTCGATGCGGTCCATGCTGGCATCGACGCAACGCGAGGTGCCGCCGCCACCGTTGGGCTGTTCGCCTAGGAGCGGCCAAGCTTCCAATGCCTGGCGGAAGGCGACCGTGTGCGTGATCGGTTTGGCCTTGGATTTGGCGGGTGGTGTGGTGCTGAGGATGAATTTACCGAGCAGGGGAAAGCGGAATTCCCACAGCGGGCGTAGCCACTCGGGTTCAAACGGGATGCCGTGTTCCCGCAGGTCGGCACAGATGGCAGCGAGGTCCTGCCAGACGAACGCGGGGAGGAAGAATTTATCGTGGAGTTCGCCGTTCCAGCGGATGAAGGGCGGCTTGAACGGATCGGCGGCGAGACGGGCAAAAATCGCGCGGATAAAGAGCGCTACGACCGACATCGCGGGGCGGTCGGGGTGCGTCTCGAAGGCGCGCAGTTCGACGAGACCGGCGCGTCCGTTGCCGGCGAACGGGTTCCAGAGCTTGTCCACGCTGATTTCGGCGCGGTGGGTATTGCCCGAGCGATCCA
>CBRAFO010000146.1:0-7513 GCA_967755175.1 uncultured Opitutaceae bacterium
GGCGATCTTGCCGGCGTCCTTGGTGGCCTGACGCTGGGCGTCGTTGAAGTAAGCGGGGACCGTGATGACGGCCTGGGTAACCTTCTCGCCGAGGTAGGCTTCGGCGTCGGCCTTCAGCTTGCCGAGAACGAACGCGGCGATCTGCTGGGGAGCGAACTGCTCGGTTTTGTCACCGGACTGAACCTCGATGACGGCGTCGCCGTTTTTGCCGGCCACGACTTTGTAGGGGAGATTCTTCGCCTCTTCGCTGACCTCGGTGAATTTACGACCGATCAGACGCTTGGCGGAGAAAATGGTGTTGCGAGGATTCGTGACAGCCTGGCGTTTGGCCGCCTGGCCGACGATACGCTCGCCCGTTTTTGTGAAAGCGACCACCGAGGGGGTGGTGCGTGCGCCTTCGGCGTTAGGGATAACCACAGGCTCCCCGCCTTCCATGACGGACATGCAGGAGTTCGTTGTGCCAAGATCGATACCAATAATGCGGCTCATAGTTAAAACCTTCTAGCAATGCACACGCCCGCCCGCAGACGTGATTTATTATCCCCTATTTGATAGACACTTAAAAATAAAACCCACCGCACCTTCACCGACCAGAACTCAGCCATGAGCGCCAGCTTGGCACACTTTGGCTCAACCCCGCACTTGGCCGGGCCAACGTTTGACACATCTGGCACAGTGGCCTCTGTCATCATTTTAAGTAATTCCCAGCCGCCAACGACGTCCTCTCCCACTCGCCATTCGCCCATTCGCCGCATGAAACGTCCTCGTCCCTTCGCCCTCGTTATCAGTCTTCTCATGGTCGGCGTGGTCGGGTGGCTCGTGTGGCATAAAGCGAAACCGGCTCCGGCCAGCGCGCCCCGCAGCATCGCCGTCTCGACTAGCAGCGCCGCAATCCGCGACCTGCCCATCTGGCTCACCGGCCTCGGCACCGTGCAGGCCAACAACACCGTGACTGTCCGCCCTCGGGTGAGCGGCGAACTCCAGACCATCCAATTCACCGAAGGCCAAGAGGTGAAAGCCGGTGATGTCCTCGCGCAGATCGACCCGCGTCCCTACCGCGCTGCGCTCGACCAAGCGCTCGCCCAAAAAGCCCAGGATGAAGCCCGCTTGGCCAACGACCGCCGTGAATACGAACGCGTCCGCGCCCTCGTCGAGAGCCACACCGAAAGCCGCCAACTCCTCGACCAACGCGAGGCCACCCTCGCCCAATCCGCCGCCCTCGTCCAAGCCAGCCAGGCCGCCGTGGACAACGCGCAACTCCAGCTCGATTTCACCACCGTGCGCGCCCCCATCGATGGCCACACTGGCGTGCGCCTCGTCGATGCCGGCAACATCGTGACCGCCAGCCAAAACAACGGCATGGTCGTCCTCACGCAGATCAAACCCATCGCCATCCTCTTCACGGTTCCCCAGCAAAACTTCCTCGATCTTCGACAAGGCATGATCCGCTCCGCCGACGTCCCACTCACCGTCGAAGCGATGTCCGACTCCGGCAAGGTCCTCGCACGCGGTAAACTCGAACTCATCGATAACCAGATCGACACCGCCACCGGCACGTTGCGCCTAAAAGCCACCTTCCCCAACGACGACCAATCGCTCTGGCCCGGCCAGTTTGTCACCGCCCGCGTTCTCGTTAAAACGCTCACCCAAGCCCTCGTCGTCCCCGCTGAAGCGGTCCAACCCGGCCTCGATGGTCCGTTCGCCTATCTCGTTAAACCCGACAACACCGTCGAGCCGCGCCCCCTCAAGCTCGGCCCCACGGTGAACGGCCTCACGCTCATCAACTCGGGCCTCCAGGCAGGCGACGTGGTCGTGCGTGAAGGCCAAAACAAACTCCAGCCCGGCGCCCGCGTTGACCCTACCCCGCCCCCCGGTCCATCCGCCGCCAGCACCGCCTCTAGCGCATCCTCCACCTCCGCCGAATGAGCCTGTCCACTCCCTTCATTCGGCGACCGATCGCCACCACGCTCCTGACGATCGGCATCTTCATCGTCGGCCTGATTGCGTTCCCCCTCCTGCCGGTCGCGCCGCTTCCACAGGTTGAGTTTCCCACGATCCAAGTTTCCGCCAGCCTCCCCGGCGCGAGCCCCGAGACCATGGCCTCCTCCGTGGCCACGCCGCTGGAGAACCAACTCGCGCAGATTTCCGGCATCACTCAGATGTCGTCCAGCAGCACGCTTGGCTCGACCTCGATCACGCTCCAGTTCGACCTCAACGTCTCGATCAACACCGCGTCGCAGGACGTCCAGACCGCGATCAACGCCGCCGGTGGCCAGCTCCCGCCCGAGCTCCCCAGCCCGCCGACCTATCGCAAGGTCAACCCCGCCGACGCCCCCGTCGTGATCCTCAGCGTGCGCTCCGACGTGATGCCGATCACCGCCGTCACCGACTACGCCAACAACGTCATCGCCCAGCAGCTCTCCCAACTTCCCGGCATCTCTCAGGTCAACGTCAACGGCCAGCTCAAGCCCGCCGTGCGCGTGCAAGTTGACCCCGCCCGCCTCGCCTCCCTCGGCCTCGGCATGGAAGACGTGCGCGGCGTCATCGCGAGCGCCACGATCAATTCCCCCAAAGGCAACCTCGACGGCCCGCGCCAAAGCCTCGCGATCTACGCCAACGACCAGCTCACCACGGCCGCGCCTTACAACGATCTCATCATCGCCTATCGCAACGGCGCGCCCATCCGCATTCGCGACATCGGTCGCGCCATCGACGGCGCGGAAAACACCCGCTCCTCCGCTTGGCTCAATGGCAAACGCGGCGTCGGCCTCGTGGTCTTCAAGCAGAGCGATGCCAACGTCATCGAAACCGTCGCCCGTATCCGCGACCTCCTGCCGACGCTCCAAGCCGCCGTGCCTCCCGCACTCAAAATCGAGATGCTCGTGGACCGCACCGGCACCATTCGCGCCTCCGTCTCCGAGGTCGAACTGCACCTCCTCCTGACCATGGCGCTCGTCACCGTCGTGGTGTTTCTCTTCCTGCGCGACATTCGCGCCACGCTCATCTCCAGCGTCGTCGTGCCCATCTCCATCGTGGCGACCTTTGCCCTGATGTATCTGCTCGGCTACAGCCTCAACAACCTCTCGTTGATGGCCCTCACCATCACGGTCGGCTTCGTCATCGATGACGCCATCGTGATGCTCGAAAACATCTACCGGCACATCGAGGGCGGCATGTCCGCCATGGACGCCGCGCTCAAAGGCGCAAAGGAGATCGGCTTCACCATCCTCTCGATCACCCTGTCGCTCGTCGCCGTCTTCATCCCCGTTCTCCTGATGGGCGGCATCATCGGCCGTCTCTTCCGCGAGTTCGCTCTGACCGTGACCATCGCCGTGCTCGTGTCGGCCTTCGTCTCGTTGACGTTCGTGCCCATGCTGAGCTCGCTCTTCCTGCGTCCCCATCACCCGCCGACGGGCAACACGCTGCGCACTCAACTCAACGGTTCCCTTGAACAGTTTTTCAGCGGAATGGAGTCACTCTACACGCAGGCGTTGCGCTTCGTGCTCCGTCACCAGCGAGCCACGTTGGCTTCGCTGCTCATCACGTTCGCGCTCACCGCGCTCGTCTTCATGCGCATGCCCAAGGGCTTTTTCCCGCAGCAAGACACCGGCTTCATCATGGCGACCGTTGAGGCCGCGCCCGACATCTCGTTCACCGCGATGCACGACCGCATGGAACAAGTTAACTCGCTGATCCTCGCCGATCCAGCCGTGGACTCCTTCCTTTCCTCCATCGGCGGCGGACGCGGCGGCGGCAGCCTCAACACCGGGCGCGCCTTCATCAGTCTCAAGCCCCGCGACCAACGCGAACCCGCGCCCGTCGTCATGGCTCGCCTCCGCCAGAAAAGCGCCGCCATCCCCGGCCTCACGCTGTTCCCGCAAGCGCGCCAAGACCTGAACATCGGCGGCCTCTCCTCGAAGACCCAGTATCAATACACCTTGCGCGACGTGAACTCCGACGAGCTCAACACCTGGGCGCCCCGCGTCCTCGAAAAGCTCCAAGCACTCCCGCAGTTGCGCGACGTCACCTCCGACCAACAATCCAACGCGCCCTCTCTCAGCGTGGAGATCGACCGTCAGGCCGCCTCGCGTTTCGGCATCCAAGCCGAGGCCATCAACCGCGCTCTCTACAACGCCTTTGGCCAACGCCAGATCACCCAGTTCTACACCCAGGTCAGCCAATACAAGATCATCATCGAAGTGCCGCCCGAGTTGCAGGGCGATGTGTCCACCTTTGACCAGCTCTTCCTTCCCTCGCCGATCACGGGCGGACAAATCCCGCTCTCGTCGCTCGTAAAGATCGACGCTCGCGTGATCAAGCCGCTCTCGATCAACCACCTTGGCCAATACCCCTCGGTGACGCTCTCCTTCAACCTCGCCCCCGGCTACGCGCTCGGTGACGCCGTAGCCGCGATCACGCAGGCGAGCGACGCCATCGGCACGCCCGCCACGCTCACTGGAAACTTCCAAGGTTCCGCGCAGGCGTTCCAAGAATCGCTCAAGTCGCAACCGCTCCTGATTCTCGCGGCGATCATCGCGATCTACATCATCCTCGGCATGCTCTACGAGAGCTTCATCCACCCGCTCACGATCCTCTCCACACTGCCCTCCGCCGGACTCGGCGCGTTGCTCACACTCTGGGCGTTTGGCCAGGACCTCGGCGTTATCGCGATCATCGGTATCCTGCTGCTCATCGGCATCGTGAAGAAGAACGCGATCATGATGATCGACTTCGCCATTGAGGCGGAACGTGACCGCAAACAAACCGCCTACGACGCGATCTACGAAGCCTGCCAGAAGCGGTTTCGTCCGATCATGATGACGACCATCGCCGCGATGATCGGTGGCATCCCGCTCGCACTCGGACACGGTGACGGCTCCGAGCTGCGCCAACCGCTCGGCTACGCCATCGTCGGCGGTCTCATCCTCAGTCAGGCGCTCACGCTGTTCACGACGCCGGTTGTTTATCTGTTCTTCGACCGTCTCGCGCACCGCAAAGGCGCCGTCGTAGCGGCGGAAATTAACTCACCAGAACCGGTCGCAACCACCCCATAATCCTGAGGGTGACCGGGCCTGGGGTATCGTTCTCGTTCTCGTTCTCTTAATCGTTCTCTTTCGTCAGCCCGAAGGAGCCGACTGGAGAAAGAGAACGATTAAGAGAAAGACGAAAGATTGGAACCACCCAGGCCAACCCAATCAGATCACTCGTCGTCGATCTGGATTTCCTTATTCCGGTGGCGCGGGCAACCGGCGCGGAGCCAGCCGGTGATGAAGCGGTCGATGTCGCCATCGAGCACGCCTTGCGTGTCGGATGTGCTCACACCGGTGCGCAGGTCCTTCACCATCTGATACGGCTGGAGAACGTAACTGCGGATCTGGGCGCCGAAGCCGATCTCGCCCTTGTCGCCGTAGAACTTGTCCATCTCGGCGCGCTGCTCGTCCTGACGCTTTTCGTAAAGACGCGCCTTCAAGACGTTCATCGCGGCGGCCTTATTCTTGATCTGCGAACGTTCGTTTTGGCAGACCACCACGGTGTTGGTCGGGATGTGCGTGATACGCACGGCGGAGTCGGTCGTATTAACGCCTTGGCCGCCCTTGCCGGACGAGCGGTAAACGTCGATGCGCAGCTCGCTCTCGGGGATATCGATTTTGATCTCGTCCGTGATTTCGGCGATGACGTCCACCGCGCAAAACGAGGTGTGACGGCGAGCGTTGGAATCGAACGGGCTGATGCGCACGAGGCGGTGAACGCCGCGCTCGGCTTTACAGTAGCCGTAGGCGTTTTCGCCTTTGATCAGGATGGTCGCTTTGGAAATGCCGGCGGTGTCGCCCGGTTGGACGTCCATCAACTCGGTCTCGAAACCGCGGCGCTCGGCCCAGCGGTTATACATGCGGTAAAGGATGTCGGCCCAGTCGTTGGACTCGGTGCCGCCCGCGCCGGCTTGGATCGAGAAGATCGCGTTATTGCGGTCGAACTGCCCGGTGAGGAACGCGCCGATCTCGATCTTATCGAGTTCGGGAACCATCGCATCGACTTGCGTGGTGAGTTCCTTGCCGAACTCGTCCTGTTCCTCGGGGGAACCGGCTTCGATGAGCTCGATCATTACATCGAGGTCGGCGACGCGTTTGCGGAAATCGACCACGGGAAGGACAGCGCGCTTAAGGCTGTTAACCTTGCCGATGTGTTTCTGGGCGCGCTCGTTGTTATCCCAGAAGGTGGGATCGCCCATTTGGGCTTCAAGGGCCTCTATCTCGCGAAGCTTTTGTTCGCAGTCAAAGAAACCTCCATAGATGCCCTGCGCGCTTCTTTATGTTTTCGATGTGGTTGAAAGTTTCAGGAGAGACCATGACGGAAAAAGTAAGGGGTTATGACCGCAACGCCCGGCGGGCGGAGCAAGGCCAATGTGGGATCGAGGGGGAAACCCCGGGATTTAATGTGGAAAGCTGGAAATCAGGAAACGATCCTCCAATCGGAAGCCCCGGATTGAGGGTTCCGTTCCTGATTTCCCGCTTTCCACATTCCACATTAACCGGTTTTCAAATCTGGAAGTCACCGCGGCCGGTGCTTTCGTGCAGGCCGCACTCGCGCTTGATGCCGCCGAAACGGGTCTGTTCCTCGGTCATGCCAGCTTCGAGTTTCGATGTGCTGTGCCAGTCGCCGACAGACACGTAGCCCTCTTCCCACAACGGGTGGTAGTTGAGTCCGTGCTCGGTCAGGTAACGGTGCACCGTGCGGTTGTCCCAGTCGATGATCGGGTGGATTTTCGCGACCTTGTTCTGGTGCTGCACGACGGGTAACTGGCCGCGTGTGCTGGCCTGCGAGCGGCGCAGGCCGGCTAGCCAGGCGGTCGCCTTGAGGTCACGCACGGCGCGGTCCATCGGCTCGACTTTGTTAAGGTGGTTGTAGCGTTTCAGGCCATCGAGACCCTGCTCCCATTGCTTACCATGAAGCGCCTCCTGCTGGGCGGCGGTCTGAGCGGGGACGTAGGTCTTGAGGTTGAGATCCAGCTTCTTGGTGAGCTCGGCCGCGAAGCGATAGGTCTCCGGAAACAGGTAACCCGTATCGATAAAAATGACTGGGATCTTCGGTGCCACTCGCGTGACCAAGTGCAACATGACCGCCGCTTGGATGCCGAAGCTCGTCGTCAGAACCAGGCCGTCGCCATAGGTGTCCACGGCCCACTTCACCCGGTCCTGCGCCGTCGCTTGCTCAAGGCTCAGCTCGCGGAGGGTCGGAAGGATCGGAGCGGTAGAGGCGGCGGCATTCATGGAGCTGGAGAACAGATACTTAATTTATGTCCTAAGTAAAGATTTAGGCTTATTTAGCTCTTAACGAGCTAAAGGTGAGTATCTTAAATTTACGTTAAATACAGGGGAATTGAGATGTAGGAGCCTGCTTGCAGGCGATGGTTTGAGGCAACCGAAGGCGATGCGAGAGGCGATCGCGGGCGGTGCTCGCAATCGCCTGCAAGCAGGCTCCTTGTTGCTTGGGGATCTGATTGATTGAAGAGGTT
>CBRAFO010000147.1:0-7506 GCA_967755175.1 uncultured Opitutaceae bacterium
GAGAGCAAACACTTGAGTCCGGAGAGCAAACACTTGAGTCCGGAGAGCAAACACTTGAGTCCGGAGAGCAAACACTGAGTCCGGAGAGCAAGCGCTTGAGTCTGGGGAGCAAGCACTCGAGTAGGAGGGAAAACACTCAAGTCCGGAGAGCGAACGCTCAAGTCCGGGGAACAACCGCTCTAGTCCGGGGAGCAAATACTTGAGTCGGAGCGCAAACCTTGAGTCCGGAGAGTAAACGCTCGAGCCCCGGGACCAAACGTTCGAGTCCGGAGAGCAAGCGCTCGAGTCTGAGCTCCCCGGACTTAAGTCAGAACGCTCCGGATTTCAGTCTGGACGCGAAAACTTCACCTGATGGGAGTTGCGAACGGGGCCGGGGTAGGGTGGGCAACTGTTAACTTGATTGCGGGTGGCTGTTTTATCCATGAGCGATGATATTCGTGCCCGGTGTTCATTCAATCGGACTCTAATGCTCCGGGTTGATAAACAGGCAGAGAAGTGCGGTCTGAAAGTGCATCGTTGTTTGTGGTAGTTATATGATAGTCACGACGCGTTGGTGGCGTCATCGGCTCACCGCTCGATTAAGAGGAGGCACCTTCGGCTTGAGTTGGACTCATTGCATCTGACTCCGTTATTTGATGGGGCTTGGCTTGGGTGTTTTGTTCTTTAATCTTTTCATGAGGTTGAAGTTGATTTAGATTCATGAAAAATACATCCAGGAGTTGTTCCTGTATCGTTTGATTAAATTGGATGTTCATGGTCTTCTTCATTCCGATTTCGAAGCCACTTGGTGAAGTCTTGTTATATGCGATACACGCAAATAGGCAGCGCATGTCGGATTCTAGGACCAAGCCAAGCTTTATAGACTTGTAGGTCCAATCGATTAAGCGGCTGGGCGAGTCTACCCGAAGCAATAGGCGCAGGCCTCTTTCGCCTCGCTTAACGAAACTTTGGATATCGGTATCGGCGGTCCTAGAGTCGTGCAGAATATAGACCTTTAGGAGCGTAAATAGCAATATGCTGCATAAACTAGTTCCTGTGAAAATGTGCATCCAAAAGGGGAGCTGTAACCCGATCCCGTCCGATATAATCCATGAAATTCCGACGAAGGGAGCGATGAGAATAGCAGCTAACCCCATGGCGAGTAATCCACCTGATTTTCTGCTTTGGGAGATCCACTCTTTAAATCGGGTGCTTACGCGCGTGATGCTAATCGGTCCTGCCTCATCGCGGAGAAGGTATGAGACGGTTACCATTAAAACACATAAAAACAATGCTCCGTAGGCTAATGGTGTAGGTTTAAACATGCTGCCCTGTTTTTTAGATAACAATAGCATCATTACTGCGCTAGTGGATAGGGATGCTGCGCATATAAACGGTATGACGGTGTGAAGTCCTTCCGAAATCATAAACTCGATCCATTTGGAGAAGAAGTGTCGTTGACCTAAAAAACGTCTGACGAAGACACAAAACCTCATTGCCCAACCGAAAAAGAGGCGAAGCCATAGAGCGCGTCGATAGACTGCCTTGCAATCTACGTGCTTCCCCATTTGTTCCAGTAGGACTTCGCACCTGAGCTTGTCGTTTCTGTCGATTGCTGCAATAACTTGGTTACTGAAGGTCCTTCGGACGAATTGTGAGAAGGCTGGGTCGTCTACTGTCAGTGAATTAACCTTCTTAAAGGCTTCATATTTGAGGAAAATTGACGCTGAGCATACTGCATCACTCAGGACTTTTTTAGCAAAATCGTTGCCGGCCATAACTGCGTAGCGAACGATCATATATCGGTCTGCTGGATCTGCTTGATCTAATCGTTCTCGTAAAAAACTCTCGATCATTTCCCTCATATCGATAGGGATAAGCTCAAATCTCCCGCGCAGTCCCTCAAGCATGACGCCTAAGTAGTAAGCGATATCAGAACCTTTCCATTCAAAATATGAGGGGCCTGTGGTGTTCTTGGGAAATACCAATGTTTTTTTTATATTTTTGAGGGCGAGGCGTAGTCGGATTCCGATCTCTGGGAGGTAGTTTGATACTATTTCTGGGGCCTGTCCTTGCAGTAGGGTGACGAGATATTCGCGCCACTCTCTTTCCGTCACAAATTTCTTTCGCCATGCGGTGCTTTCATCCGACACCACGCATTTGACGAAAAGAGTTTCTTGATATCGACGGTGGGCAAATACGAATCGCTCAGACTCGCCGGATATGCTTACGGAGTCGCGCCGTAGGATTTTGCAAGCAGCTAATGCTGAGAGGACTTCGTGTAAGCGTCGTCCCAGGGAAGTTTCAGGCGTGACTACCTCTTTAAGGCCCTCGTAAGTGGGCGAAAGGCCATGGGATGTTTTCTGTGCATATATTGCTGAAAGTGCAGTTGCGTGATTGTATAGATCTTTTGAGTTTAATCTAAAAACCCTATTTAAATAGCTTTCGTCGCGAACTAAGAGTTCCTTTATATGTCTGTCGAGTAGGTCGAAATCTGTGGGCGGAACCGCGCCGTGCTTTTCTACGTATGCACACAACAAGGTGAGAAACATTGGGCTGCCATAGAGCACCTTTTCACTATCAGCCAAATACCTTGCTACTTTCAGTCGTGATTCTTTCCGGATTAGTGCCTTGGAAATTAGCTCATTTTGACGTGCCTCGGAGAGGGCTAATATTTTGACTTTGTTCCACCCGCCGACTTCTGGGCATTTGAACTCTCTGGACGCAATGACTGCTTTACATGTTCCGACGGACCTCAAAAAAGCTATTATAGCTGCAACATACTTAGCTTTTGCATCGCCTCCATCAGTTGCGTGGAGAACTTCCGGGATCTCGTCGAAGGAGTCCAAAATGAAAAACCATGTTCCATCAGAGCAGCCTGAATCCCAATATTTACTTAAATATTCAGAGGTGGCTGGACTATCATGTCTCAGATTATCAATTATGAAGTTTTTAATGGTAATCGCGTCAGGGGGGCCGTAACGCTCCGAACTCCATTCCCGTAGGTTTACATACAGAGGGGTCAAAGCATTTGCGCATGCACTGCTTTCTGCTTTTTTTGCAAGGATCAAGGCTAGATGGCGAACGGCCACGCTCTTCCCGCTACCGGGTTCGCCCAAGATTAGGCAATGTGCATTGGCGCTGCTTTTGATCGCCGATATTAAAGAGCGTCTGACGGCTATGCCATTGGACGAACGTTTAAATACCTCATTTACGAACCCGCGATAGAACCATCCCTCTGTTTCCACATCTGCGTCGAGATCTGCGAATGCTTGGTCATTCCAGCTTTCCTTTCTCGATATATTCTCGATATCTAATCTGAGAATCTGTAGGAAGCGCTTTCGCTGTAGTAGATTTGATTGTTCTCCTTCTGACTTAAAAAAAAGGAAGCTATTTTTTTTGATGCGGTCGCTAATCGAAGTCGCCTTATCTAGGGCGTCAAAGATCCATTTTAATGCTAGTGCTACGCCAACTATAGTAAAAACAATAAGAAAGACCCATGCGGGGGCGGAATCCACGTATGGAGTGATTTTTTTGATGATGAAATCCCACATGTGTTACTTCGATTAGATGTTTTTTGTTAAAGAGGGTTCAGAAAATGGGGTCAGGCCGAGTATTGTTGTATACTTCCGGATGACTGGAGCTGAGCGCATAGCCGACGCCTTGATCTCGCGAACTCCGGGCTGACCGATCCAGCGCTCATGATAAGTGAATGATTCACGTATTGTGGAAAGCAGGATACTGCCGCGTAAATCGCTTCGCACATGCTGGTTGGAACCATCTGCATGGCGTGACCCCGGCGACTTCCCTATAAATTGCAATTTGATTTTGGGGAAAGGTGGTAAAAAGCAGGCGTTTTCTTGGAATTACCAATCCGTCGCCTGCATCCGCCGTTGCGCGAGGTGCTATGGCGGGACGAGTCCGCCGGAGCTTCTGCGGAGCTAGGGCGGGATTGGAGACGGGGCGGCGTGACAGGTCACGCCGTCGAAAGCGGCGAGAGCTCGCCGCACTCCATCGCGGAAGTCTGCTTTTGCGCGTTTTGTGCCTTTTGTGGCCAATCCTCCGCCGGGTGGGCTTCGTGAAGAAGTAGCCGTGGCCGGGATTGACGGGGAAACGCGCGGGGCTCGGGTGCGGCTCCTCTATACAAACGCGGCGGGACGCCGCGTCTACTTTTCGGAGGGCTCTGACTGGGTGGCGTGACGGGTCCCGCCGTCGAAAGCGACGAGAACTCGCCGCAGTCCAGAGTGACGGTCTGTTTTTTGCGCGTTTTGAGGCTCTTTGCGGCCAATCGCCCGATGGCGTTGGGGACTCCGTTGATTCGTTTGGGTCTGGCTCTTGCCAAGCTGCCCGTCGCCGACACAGTTCTGGCCATGAGCACGCTTACCAAGAAGCAAGGGACAACGAAGACCGTTCGTAAGGTCGTTGTTCGTAAGCCCACTTCGCGGCGTGTAGCGGTTCAGGGATCGCTTGCCGGGACGGTCACGATTGCGTCTGGGTTTGATCCTGCCGCACCTGCATTTCCGTCCGCACACTGGAAGCATTTGGGCGGCAAATGAAATACCTGCTGGATACCCACGCCGCGATTTGGAATGCGGTGGCTCCAGTTTATCTCGGAAACAATGCCGCCACGGCACTCGCGCCACTCGTATCATCGCGTTTGTTGATTTCAGATGTCACGCTATCGGAAATCGCGCGGCTCATCGTCGCCGGAAAAATCATCGCACATGGCGATCCGGTGCGCTGGCTGGAGTCTTTTGCAGAAAGACACACCGTCGTGCCGGTTTCCGCACGCATTGCTTGGACGGCCGCAGCCTATGGTTTTTCGCACCGCGACCCGTGTGACCGGCATATCCTCGCGACTGCGGACGTTCTTGGCCTGTCGTTTGTGACTGCGGATAAGGAACTCACTAAGGCAGCTCGAGGTGTAGGTGTAACGGTGGTTTGGTGACGGTGGTGACGTCGCCCGCTGCGGAGGCGTTGGGGCCTCCGCTGTCTGCGCTCTGTGGGCGGCGCTCCGGCTCGCCTCCGTGAAACCTTCCGTGGGTTGCTGTCTCGGGCGGCGTGACAGGCCACGCCGTCGAAAGCGGCGAGAGCTCGCCGCACTCCATAGCGGAGGTCTGCTTTTTGCGCGTTTTGTGCCTTTTGTGGCCAATTCTCCGCCGGGTTGGCTTTCGTGAGGAAGTAGCCGAGGCCCGGATTGACGGGGAACGCGCCGGGCTCGGGTGCAGCTATACAAACGCGGCGGGCCGCCGCGTCTACTTATCTGATACCGGCAGCGGGGCCGCTTCGTTCAGGCGCTTCAGCTCCGCTTTTGCGAAGCGGTATTCGGTGAACTTCGTTTTATCCGTGGCCACGGAACGGTCAAAGTAGTCCCCGGCGACCTTCAAATCGTTTTTCAGCAGGTGCTGCATGCCTACATAATAAAAGGCTTCGCAGCGTTGTTCGCTCACCGCCTTTTCGTCTCCTTGTTCGGCGGCGGCGAGGAAGTCCGGTTCGGGCAGGCGCCCCGCGAGATAGAGGCCCACTTTTTTGGACCAGCCTTCTTTCAAGACCACGGCCATGGCGGCGAACTGCTCGGTGTTTTCCTGGTGTAAGCGGCATTGCAGGAGGAAGCGGAAAAATCGCGGGTAGGCGGCTTCGTCCCGCACGAGGGCGATGGATTTGGTGAGGTCGGAGATCGCCCCCGGAAAATCTCCGGTGATGATTTTCAAGCATCCGAGCCGCCTGAAGGCTACGGGGTCTTGCGGCGCCAAGCGCGCGACTGCTTCGAAATCGGCCACGGCGCCCGCGAGGTCGCCGGCGAGATCCCGGACGTTGGCGCGAAAGGCGAGGACCTTCCATGCTTTCGGATTCAGGCTGATGGCTTGGTCGGCATCGGCAATGGCACCGTCGAGATCGCCGTTTCCGCGTTTGGTTTGGCCGCGGAAGAACCACGCCTCGGCATGGGTGGGGTCCAGTTGGATGGCTTGGTCGAAATCGTGCAGGGCGGCGGTCGTGTCATGTTTGAGTGCGTAGGCGCTGCCGCGGCTGACAAAGGCGGGCGAGATCGACGCGTTTAGCCGAATCGCTTCGTCGCAGTCGGCAATCGAGCCATCGAGGTCACCCAGGTCGCGTTTGATGTTGGCCCGTCTCACAAAGAGAAAGGGATTCGAGGGCATTAATGCGATGGCGGCGTCGAAATCGGCCAGGGCGGCGGCGAAATCGCGCCGGCTTGCTTTGAGGAATCCTCGGTTCGAGAGGGCTTCGTAAAACGCGGGGTTTAATCGAATCGTTTCGTCCAGATCGGCGAGGGCACCTTCGACATTTCCCTTCTCCGCCTTGCAGGTGCCCCGATGGAAAAAGGCGACGGGGTTTGTCGGATCTCTTTCGATTGCTGTGTCTAGGTCGATGAGCGCCGCATCGAAATTATGCTGACGTGCCTTGGCGAAGCCCCGGTTGAGCCAGGGGCCGGCAGCGGTGGGGTTTAAGCGGATCGCCTCATCATAGTCGGCGATGGCTCCGTTCAGGTCGCCGAGCTCATACTTGGCCATGCCACGCATGTGAACGCCCACGGCATTGTGGGGGGACAAGCGGACCGCCTCATCCATGTCGGTGATCGCGGCGCGAAAGTCATGTTTCTGGCTTTCGGCGGAGGCTCTTAAAACGAAAGCGCCCCCGGCCATCGGCCCCGTCTTTGCGGGATTGAGCCGAATCGCTTCGTTGCAATCCGCGATGACGCCGTCGGTGTCGCCCTTGACCGACTTGGCTTTGGCGCGAAGGGAAAAAATGAAGGGATCGTTCGGGGTGAGGGCGAGGGCTTGGTCGTAGAGGGCAATCGCGTGGTCGAAGTCGTGCTCCAGCTCCTTGCTCCGGGCTTGTTCGCAGAGGGCGAAGGCTTTTTTACCCGCGGTGGTGGTCGGTGGGTTCGCGGTAAATTGAGCGAGCGCGAGGGGATCTGTCGGTGGCTCGACGGTGGGCTGCGGAGCGGTCGAACAGGAAGCGCAAAGCAAGAGAAGGCTGGGCCAGCCGCGTAGCAGATACAGGGAGCGTGTTCGGGGTTGGGCGGAGGCGTGCATGCGACGACCGTGGAGCTAGTCGCTTAGGGATTCCTCCGGCGAGTTATTTGGTAAGCCGAGGGGGTGGGCGGTATGACGTGGCATGACGTGGCACGGGCGTCTCGCCCGTGATCTGGAACCTACTCACTACCCGCTACTCGCTACTCACTACTTCGTGGCTCGGCGAGACGCCCATGCCACTTCAATGCGGACGGCTCACCGGGGACGGTTCGCCTACCTGATCGCGGCGTGAAGCCGCTCCACCATTTCGATCATCCTCCGATCATCACCGTGCGCTTCGTTCAGAACGGCCAGATGCGGGGGATCACGATCAGGGCGGTGGCGAAACAGAGCAGGTTGAGCGGGATTCCGATCTTGAGGAAATCGGTGAAGCGGTAGCCGCCGATTCCGTAAACGTAGGTGTTGGTTTGATAACCAATCGGCGTCGAGAACGCGGCGGACGCGGCGAACATGACCGCGATCACGAAGGGTT
>CBRAFO010000148.1:0-7478 GCA_967755175.1 uncultured Opitutaceae bacterium
AATTTTCTCTACACGGTTTCGATTAACCGGCTCGTGCAGCAGCGGCTCGTGGTGGATCTGCGCGGCGAGGTTTACGACAAGCTCCAGAAGCTCAGCTTCCGGTTTTTCGACGCCAATACCACGGGTTCAATCATCACGCGGGTCACGGGCGACGTGCAGTCGGTGCGCATGTTCGTGGATCAGGTGATGATCCAGAGCGTCATCATGATCGTGTCGCTCACTCTCTACACGGCCTACATGGCGAGTCTGCATCCGGGGCTGACGCTGGCCTGCCTTGCGACGACCCCGGTGCTGGCGATCGTCTCCACGGCGTTCTCCCGCTACATCCAGCCGCGTTATGCCCAGAGCCGAGAGTTGGTTGAACAGATGGTGCAGCATTTCTCGGAGAGCATTCAGGGTGTGCAAGTGACCAAGGCCTTCGGGCGCGAACAGGAGGACTGCGAGGCTTTCGCGGCGAAAAATCGTGCGGTATTTGACCAGCAGCGAGGGATCTTCTGGCGCGTGAGCTTGTTCTCGCCGGCGGTGGGTTTTCTTACGCGCATCAACATGATGGTGCTGCTCGGCTACGGCGGCTGGCTTGTGATTCACGGCGAACTCCCGCTCGGCACGGGCTTGGTGGTGTTCGCGGGGCTGCTCGATCAGTTCTCCGGTCAGGTCAACCAAGTCGCCACGCTGGTGAACAGCGTGCAGCAATCGCTCGTTGGTGCGCGCCGCGTATTCGAAATCCTCGATGCACCCATCGAGGTGAGCAACGTCCCCGGCGCGCCGGCACGTCCGCGCCTGAATGGCGAAGTGCGTTTCGATCACGTATCGTTTTCTTACGATGGCAACGGGCCGGTGTTGCGGGACATCGACCTCGAGGTGAAGCCCGGCCAATGCGTCGCCATTCTCGGTGCGACCGGCGCGGGCAAGAGTTCGCTGATGAGCCTCATTCCGCGTTTTTATGATCCCACTGCGGGTCGCGTGTTGGTGGACGGCGTGGATGTGCGTCAGCTGCGTATCGAAGATCTGCGACGCGGCATCGGCATCGTTTTCCAAGAAAGCTTCCTCTTCTCCAACACGGTCGCGGCCAATATCGCCTTCGGGCATCCCGACGCCACGCAGGCGCAGATCGAAAAAGCGGCGCGTATCGCCGCTGCGCACGACTTCATCATGCAGCTTCCGCAGGGCTACGAAACCGTGCTCGGCGAAAGCGGCAACACGCTTTCGGGCGGACAACGCCAGCGGCTCGCTATCGCGCGCGCCGTGCTTCTCGAACCAGCCATCCTGCTGCTCGACGATCCGACTGCGGCGATCGACAGCGAGACCGAGCACGAGATTTTCGCCGCGTTGGAAAACGCCATCGCTGGTCGCACCACCTTCATCGTTGCGCACCGGTTGAGCACGTTGCGACGCGCCGATTTCATTCTCGTCATGGAGAACGGCCGCATCGTGCAGCGCGGCACGCATGCCGAGCTCATGCGCGTGCCCGGCGCGTATCTGCGCGTGGCCGATCTTCAACTGGTGAATCGCGAAGACGCCTCCGCGCTCCTGCACGAAAAGGAGGACAGCGCATGAAAACGCCCGGCACCAAGCGTCCGCTTTCTCTCGTGCAGCGCGCGCGTGACGACGAGCCGGAAGCAGAGATAAAACCACTTGACTGGGGCATCGTGCGCCGGCTCTTCGGTTACACCCGACCCTTCGCGCGCAAGCGGAACCTGCTCATCTTGCTCACGATCTTGCGCGCCTCGCAGCTGCCGGCGTTGGCGTGGATGAGCGCGCTCATCATCGCGGGGCCGATCGCCGGCGGTCGATCGTCGCCACTCATTTGGTGGCTGGTCGGCTACGCGGTGCTGGCGGTGACCACGGACGGGTTATTCCACTTCCGCCAGCGCTTCGCTTTGGAAATCGGCGAGGAAGTGGTGGGGCGGATGCGCGCGGAGATATTTGAGCATGTGAGTCGCATGCCGATGAGTTTTTTCCACCGCGTGAAACTCGGGCGCATCCTCAGCCGAGTGACGAGTGATGTGGAATCGTTACGCGCGGGCATCGAGCAGGTGTTCTTCATCGGCATCGTGCAAGTGGGGCAGATGATTTTTGCGGCGGCGGTGATGGCATTCACCGATTGGGTGCTCTTTCTCGTCGTGCTCGGCCTCGCGCCGGTGCTGTGGATTTTAAACAATCACTTCCGCGTGCGGCTTAGTCGCGACACACGCGCGCAGCAGGAGAGTTTCAGCCGCGTCACCGCCACGCTCGCCGAGTCGATCAATGGCATTCGCGTGACCCAAGGGTTTGTGAGGCAGACAACCAACGCCGGACTCTTTCGTAGTCTGCTCGCCGACCACTCGCGCTACAGTCTTGGGGCGGCGCGGTCCTCGGCGATCCTGCTTCCTCTGCTGGAGCTCAACAGCCAGTTCTTCGTCGCGATTCTGCTGATGCTCGGCGGCTGGCAGGTGCTGCATGGCCGCGTCGATATTGGCGTGCTCATTACGTTTTTCCTATTCGCCAATCAGTTTTTCGCGCCGTTGCAGGTGCTGGGGAATCTCTACAACCAAGCGCTGGTTTCGATGGCGGGCGCGGAGCGGGTGTTTCAACTCCTCGATGCGAAGCCGGATTGGGCGGATGCAGTCGATGCGGTGTCGTTGCCTGATCCGCGCGTAGAAATTGGAGACCCGACGACCCCGTCGGGTCCGCTCGGTGCGCGCCGTGCAACCGGACCCGACAGGGTCGTCGGGCCTCCAGATGGACTGTCTGCTCGTGGTGCGCGCGTGGAGTTTCGCGGCGTGTCGTTCGGCTATGATCCCACGAGGCCGGTGTTGCACGACGTGAGTTTTACGGCCGAGCCGGGCAAGATGATCGCGCTGGTCGGCCACACGGGGAGCGGCAAGAGCTCCATCATCAATCTGGCTGCGAAGTTTTATCTGCCGACGGCGGGCGAGGTGCGGGTCGATGGGCGCGAGATTCGCACGATCACGGGACGTTCGTTGCACCGGCAGATGGGGATGGTGCAACAGCACAACTTTCTCTTCGCCGGCACGGTCTTGGATAATATCCGCTTCGGGCGGCCCGATGCGGGCGAGGCGGACGTGCGCGAGTCCCTTGTCCGCCTCGGTTGTGCCGACATGTTTGATTCGCTGCCGCAGGGTTTGCACACGGTGGTGGGCGAGCGAGGGGGCGGCATCTCGACGGGGCAGCGTCAGCTGGTGTGTTTTGCGCGCGCGCTCCTGGCTGATCCGCGTCTGCTCATCTTGGACGAGGCGACGAGCGCGATCGATGCGCTGACCGAGGCGCGCCTGCAGCAGGCGCTGCTCACCTTGCTCGCCGGGCGCACGAGTTTTGTGGTGGCTCATCGCCTGAGCACGATCCGGCATGCGGACCTCGTGCTGGTGCTCGACCGCGGGCGAGTGGTGGAGCGCGGCACGCACGCGGAGCTGTTGTCGTTGAAAAAGCACTACGCGGCGCTGCATGACCGGTTTATCCGCATGGGCGGTGCATGAAGCGTGCTGCGTAAATTGCGCAAGTTCTAAATTTCTCCTAGGTAAATGGCGATTTTACCTCTAAAAAATAGGCGTTGCATTCAGTCCGGCCCGCCGTAATTCCAGATTCGCTATGGCAAAAAAAACCGCTCGCAAACCCAACGCTGCATTCCTCAAACCCGTTCAGCCTGATGACGTCCTTTCGCTCATCGTCGGTTCGAAACCCCTCCCCCGCACTGAGCTGACCAAGAAGCTCTGGGAATACATCAAGAAAAACAACCTGCAGGACAAGAAGGTCCGCACGCAGATCAATGCCGACGACAAGCTGAAGCCCGTTCTGAACGGCAAGAAGTCCGTCAGCATGTTCGAGCTCACGAAGCTCGTCTCCGGCCACCTCGTTAAGTAAGGTTCGGCTTTCGTTCAACTTACATGCCGTTGCGAGGGAAACCTCGCGACGGCTTTTTTGTGCCTGCGGCTGAAAGGATTACCGGTTGCGTGTGCGTCTGGAGCTCCCGAGGATGGGCAGCGTCGCATGGCAGCCTTTAAACGACGGCATCTTTTTATAGTGGGTTGTGCGGCCATTTTTTTGGCCGGCTTGGGTGCAGGGGGCTGGGCTTATAACCGTGCCGAGACGCGGGCCTTGTCTGAACTCACGGCCAATGCGTTGCGGTGTGCGGTGGCGTTTCACGGCGGAGAACTGAAGGCGTTGACGGGCACGCGAGCGGATTTGCAAAACCCGGCGTATGCGGTCGTCAAGGAGCGGCTGGTTGAACTACGCCATGTGCAGGAAGGCGTGCGGTTTGTTTATATCTTTCGTCCGAAGCCGGGCACCAACGGCGTGGTGTTTCTCGCGGACTCGGAACCGGCGGAGTCGTCGGAGGTGTCCCTGCCTGGAGATGATTTCCCTGAGGCTCCGGATTCGCCCGGGTTGCAGTCGATCTTGGCCAATGGTCGGCCCTCCACTGAGGGGCCGTTGCGCGACTCTTTTGGCATGTGGGTGACCGCATATGCGCCGGTGCAAAATCCGGGCCTGGCTCGTCCCGACATCATCGGGCTGGATATCGAGGCCGGCACGTGGCGGGCCAACTTGTTTGAACAGGGTTTTCGCGCCGCGCTTTACGTGTGGCTGTTGTTCGGGCTGCCCTTGTTGATGCAGGCGCTGATACGCCGCTGGAGCGCGCAGGAGCGCACCATCCGCACGCTTTCCGAGGCAATGGAGCAGAGCCGTTCCGCCTTGTTGATCATGGGCGTGGACGGCCGGATTCAGTATGTGAACCGGGGGTTATGTGAGCAGCTGGGATATGATCGGGGCGAATTGGTTGGGCGAAACTGGGCTGATTTCGGCACGGATGAGACCCGGCCCGAGGCGTTCGTTGAGCTCATGGCGGCGGTTAAGGCCGGCCGTGCGTGGGATGGAAGCTGGTATAACCGGCGGAAAGCAGGTGAACGGTATCCGGTGAATGGCGTCGTGAATCCGGTTCTAGACCGCAAGGGTCGCATCCTCTGCCACGTAGCGGCGTTGCACGACATGACGGAGGCAAAGCAGGTCGAGGACGAATTGCGGACAGCGAAAGAGCGGGCGGAGTCGGGCGAGCGGGCCAAGGGCGAGTTCCTCGATACGATGAGCCACGAGCTGCGCACGCCGCTGAATGGAATTGTGGGATTTATCAGTCTGCTGCTGGACACGCCGCTTACGTCCGAGCAGCGCGAATACGTGCAGATTGTCCGTTCGAGTGGCGAGGTGCTGTTGCGGCTGACCGGGGATATTTTGGACTATTCTCGCATGGAGTTGAACCCGCCGCCGATGGAGGCGAAGCGCTGCGAAGTGCGTGCGGTGATCGAGTCGGTGCTCGGTCTGTTGTCCTGTATGGCGGCGGAAAAGGGGATCGTATTTCTGCACGACGTGGCGCCCGAGGTGCCGGCGGTGGCCATGCTCGACTCGGGGAGGTTGCGACAGGTGCTCTTTAATCTCGTGGGCAACGCCATCAAGTTCACTGCGGTGGGCGAGGTGGAGGTAAGGGTGGTCGCGCGGCTCGGCAGAGGCGCGGACGAGACGGGGATGTGGTTGGATTTCACGGTGCGCGACACGGGGCCGGGCATCAGCGAGGCGGATCAACAGCGGTTGTTTCGGCCCTTTACCCAACTAGACGCGTCGATCAATCGGCGGCATGGCGGCACGGGACTCGGGCTGGCGATCAGTCGTTCGCTGGTGCAGTTCATGGGCGGGGCGATTTCGTTGCGCAGCGAGGTCGGGAAGGGCTCGGTGTTTGGTTTCAGCGTGCCGGTGATTCCCGTGGAGGCGCAGGTCGCATCACGAGTGTTGGCGGGGAGTCGAGTGGGGCTCGTGGTGGATGCGCCCGGACTGCTGGAAGAGTTGTCGCGGGTAATCGCGGGCGCGGGCGGGGTGCCGGTTGCGTGCCAGTTGGACGATTTGGCGACGGACGAGAGTTTGGATCTCGCAGTGATCGATTGTGATCAGGGCGTGCTGACGCAGGTGATGGCGGCTGCGGTCGATCTCACGCATTGGCCGGAGGGAACGGTGGTCGGATTAGTCACGACCGCGCAAACCACAGACGACCGGAAGCAGCTGCGGGAGGTTTTTAAGACTTTGTTGAGCAAGCCCGTAAGCCACGGGTCATTGGTGGCGATGCTGGCCGCCGGCGCGGATGCCGACAGGGTGCCGGTGGCGAGGCCGCAGTTCGATCTGCGTGTGCTGATCGTGGACGATAACGCGGTGAACCTGCGCTTGCTGCAGAAAATCGTGACCGTGCTCGGTTGTCGCAGTGTCACGGTCTCGGGCGGACGTGAAGCGCTGGACATTCTGGCGAACGAGACGCCGTTCGATTTGGTGATGCTCGACCTGCGAATGCCCGAGGTGGACGGGATGGAAGTGGTGCGACGTGTGCGTTCGGGAGAGGCGGGAGAGACCGTGCGCGGGATCTGGATCACCATCGTGACGGCTGATACGCAGACGGATGCGCGTGAGGATTTGTTCGCGCTGGGATGCAGTGATTTCGTGGCCAAGCCCATCACGCTCGCGAGTTGCGTGGACGCGTTGCGGCGGGTGCAGGCTAACGACGGACAGCGCGCGCAGTAACGCTTCACGGGTCGGCACGGGGTGGCGTGGGCCAACTCCCGGGCCGGCTACAGCCCCAAGGCTTCTTCGATGGCCTTGGCGGCGGTCTTCAAGATTTGCAGGCGGGCGTGGCGCTTGTTGTTCGCCGGGATCAGGTGCCAGGGTGCGACGGGTGTGTCGGTGAGGGCGAGCATGTCTCCCACTGCGATTTCATAGGCGCTCCACTTGCGACGGTTGCGCCAGTCCTCGGCGTTGATCTTGTGGCGTTTGTAGGTGGTCCCTTCGCGTTCGCGGAAACGACGGAGCTGCTCGTCCTGGCTGATCTGCATCCAGAACTTAATGACAATCGTGCCGTGATCGACCAACTGCTCCTCGAAGTCGTTGATCTCGCCATAAGCACGACGCCACTCGGGTTCGGTGCAGAAACCTTCCAGTCGTTCGACGAGGACGCGCCCATACCAAGAGCGGTCGTAGATTGACACCAGTCCGGCGCGCGGCAGGTGTCGCCAGAAACGCCAGAGGTAATGGTGCACCTTTTCCTCATCGGTCGGTTTCGCGACAGGGATGACGCGGTAATCCTGTGCGTCGATCGCGCTGGTGAGGCGCCGGATCGCGCCGCCCTTACCGGCGGCGTCCCATCCTTCAAAGACAAACACGATGGAGCGGTGCGCGGTTTGGGCGGCGCGCGTCGCGCGGTTGAGGCGGCCGAGCCATTTCTCGCGCTTCGCCTCGTATTCGATCGAGGAGAGCTTCTGGTCGAGCGGCAGTGCGAGCAGGCGGGCGAGACCGGAGGGCTTGAGTGACTCGGGCGGTTTGGGGCGCGGCGGAGTCGTCGGCGTGGCTTCAAGGCGGTCGAGGTGGGCGCCCAGCTTTTTGATGATGAGGTCGGCCACATCGAGGTTGCGGCGGCGCGGATCGGCGGCGTCGATGACGGTCCACGGTGCGCC
>CBRAFO010000149.1:0-7465 GCA_967755175.1 uncultured Opitutaceae bacterium
CCGACCAGCCGAGGTCGATCACGTAGTCGTCGAGCTGCGCGGCCCAGTGCTTGGTAAGTTGCATGTGTGTGCGCCAAATGAGCGCGACGAGCCGGTGCGCGCAAGGCGGGAGTCGGATAACGAAATAACCTATGCGGTTCCTTGTGCAGAGGTGATCCGAGATCGGCGAAGAAACGAAGAGCCGAAGAGGCGGGTGGCCACGGCGGCGTGGGCACGATGGACGGCGAGCGGCACCGGTCGCTACGGGCGCTGGCATGCTGATGAGTATCCATCATTTTATGGATTTATTCAGTGGTCATCATGGACATAGCGTTTTAGCAAAAACTATGAGTTTGGCTGAGCAATTTCACGCGTGGGCACTGGCCCCGGATCGCACCAACGACGAGCTCTACACCATCGAACTGCTTGTGGAGAGCGCATGGAATCTGTGGTGTCACCGGCACCAGCGGCACGAGCGTTGGGATTGGGACGCGCGCCACGCCCATTCAAAGCACCGCTTGCTCAACCCAGCCTATCGCGCTCGGATTTCCCGAGAGAAGCTCGACGCGCTCGTGGAGGTGTGGGCCGATTTGTGTAGGTTCAGTGTGTTGGGTTTCAACGAACGCCCATTGGGGGAAGTTGAAACCCTACGGTTCTTCCCGCAGCTTACTGACGTCGATATCTCCGGTAATTTCTCCCGTATCGATGCCTTGTCCGGGTTGCGCGGTCTGAAGAGTCTTACGATCAACAGCGAGGCCTTGGCGGATATCGGCGCGTTGTCCGGTCTGCCTGCGTTGGAGCGGCTGAGGCTCACCCTAAGCACGCCCTGGCCCGACCTCTCGGCGCTCGAAACACTGCCGGCGCTGCGCTCGGTTTACTATCACGGCAACCTTCTGGCCTTGCGCGATGTTCAGGCGCTGCCCTGCGTGGTCGAGGCGACGTTCAATGCTGATTACAACTGGAAGACTCCGCTGCGTGACCTGCGCGAGCTTCCCTCCATGCCTGCGGTGCGGCAGTTGCGCGTGGAGAGCGTGGCGGCTTTGGCTGGAGTGGAACGTTTTCCCGCCTGCAATCTCGAGCTGGAGGGGCCGTTCACCGACCTGTCTCCCCTGGCTGGGCAAACGTCGGTGACGTGGCTGCGGCTGCAGGGGAAGCGATTCATGGAGCTGAGTCCCTTGGCGCGGATGCCGGCGTTGAGGGAGTTGCGGTTGGAACGGGAACTGCCGCTCGATCTTTCGCCCCTGGCGGATGCTCCCCGGTTGCGACAGGCCTGGGTTTTGGGATGCGACATCATTGCCACCGAGCTGGCAGCCATCAATGCCATGCTTCCACCTTGGTCGGACGATTTCATGTTGCCGGAGCCGCGACCCCTTTCTCGCTTGCGGTTCATCACGGTGGACAGGGCGGATCCCGATTACCAGCGGGTGATCATGTTGCCGGAACCGCCTTGCCCCCGCGCCGCTTTTTACGGCGACGATCCCGCCTATGCCTCCGCCGAGGATCGTTGGTTTAAAACGGAGCTGCGTCGTCGCCTCGACGCGCTGCTGGGGCGTGGCTGGCGCGATAGGGAGGAGGACTCAATCTATTGGTCATCGCACGCACATCCGGGCACTAACCGTGTGAACCTGAATCGCTATGCGGACATGCTCAAACTGGTCGAAGTGGTGCAGACCTTGCGTGAGTTGATGGCCGCCGCGCGGTTTCCATGGGAGGTGCGGCTCATCGTCGAACCCCATGGAAATCTCGATGACAACATGGACGAGATCGCCGGCCGCGAAGATGAGGACGACGAGGCGGTCGCCGCTGCGCGTGATCAGGAGGAGTGGAAGGATTTCAGGGCCCGTCAACGGGAGTGGCAGGCGTTCCTTGAGCGCCAACACCGGATGCGGCTCCTGCAGGAACAAGGACTGCCGATCGATCCCGATGATTTCTCGCCACCTCCCGAACCCGAAGAGGAAGACGAGTCCGAAGAGGGAGACGGTGCGGTGCTCGATCCAAACGACGATGGCGGCGCCGATAGTGTGGGGCGAAATCTAAGCCTCTATCTCACTTTAAACGAACGGGTGATGTGCGTGTATACTGAGGATACGGAGCTGGCGGCCGACTACTACGGAGAGCAGCCGGAGAACTGGCATCAACTCCCCGAGCCGCCCGAGCAACGTCCCCGCCCTTGAGGTGGTGGCGATGGTCGTGGCCCGGGTTCGCGTTACTTCTGGCGATCTGGCAACCGTCTCCAAATAAACGGTCGCCCCTGTCGCCCTCGGAGACGCGGTCCCGGTGATGAACCACAGGAGCGGTCGTGATCATCGCCGTTCTCACGTTCTCGCTCGTCGGCATCGAGTAACCTAATAGGTTACTCGGCATGACGCCGATGCATCCGCGATTGAAGCTATGGATGGACTTGGGGGCCGCGCTGGCGACAGTCGCCGAGGCGGGCGCGGAGCGGGTGGGCAAATCGCTGACTCCGCGTCGACGCAGCTCTTATGCTACGCGCCGACCCGGCGACGCTACGCCATTATGGAATGCCTGTGCGGCCCTCCTTCGCGAGGAGTTGAGGCCGCTCGGCTCGAAGGTGCGGCTGGCGCGTTATCTGGGGATTCCGAAGCAACGCCTTTACGATTACCTCAAGGGCGGCAGCCGCATGCCCGATGCCGAGACGATGCTGCAAATGCTGAACTGGCTGGCGCACAAACAAGCCGGCCGCGACTTGTCCCTGTAGGCGATTATCCGCGCCCGTCGGCGCCGCGCGCGTTCGCCCGCCTCAGGCTTCCTCCGTCAGCAGCCTGTCGTCAGTCCTTCGTGGTTCGCCCGCGTTTGCCGACAGTTGCGCCGCAAGCCGTCGCCGTTTGCTGCTCGGGTAACCTAATAGGTTACTCCGGGGCCCTGAAAACATGGCTTCAAGATGAAGCGGCATGGGTGGATCGAGTAACCTAATAGGTTACTCGATGCTGGTTGGGGCACGAGGCGGTGGCGGCGGAGGGCGCGGCTAGGGGAGGCGTGGGAGCGCTGTGAAGGGGGCGGCTACGGCACCACGGTCACGGGGAGGCCGACCCAGGCGAGGTCGAGCAACGTGCGGGCATCCCAGTTGGCCAGACGGAAACAGCCGTGCGACTCGGTGCGGCCGACGTGCTCGGGCGTAGGCGTGCCGTGAATACCGTAGCCGGGGCGATCCAGTCCGATCCAGGCGACGCCCACCGGGTTGTTGGGACCGGGCGCGATGATCAGCTTGTGACCGATTTCCTGCGCCTCGGCAGACTCGGTGAAGGTGGCCGGGTCGAAGGTGTAGTTGGGGTCGGCGATGACGAGGGTGACATGGAGTTCGCCGACCGGGCGTTTTTCCACGTCGCGGGCAATGCTCACCGGGAAATGCGCGAGGAGGTGGTCGTCGGCGTCGCGGGCTTGCAGGACGTGTTCCGCGAGGCGCACTTCGAGGCGGGCGGCCTTGGCTTCGAAGGGGGCGAGGGTGACTTCAGGGACGGTAAGGTGGGCGCCGGGTGCGAGTGCGTTCCAATTGACGGCGGGGTTGAGCGCTTCGATGAAACGGGTGCTGGAATGCGTGCGCTCGGCGGCGTATTCGAGGACGGTTTCGTGGGCGAGGGCGGTTTGGCGGGACTTTTCCAGCCAGGTTTTTCCGAGGGGCTGAAGGCGGGCGAGGTCGTCTGCGGTGAGCGCCAGCTGGGTCAGCGGCGGCGTGTCGAGCAGGAGCGCGGCACGGGTCGCGTCGTCGAGTCGACCGGTTGGCGGCAAGCCGGCCGATTGCTGAAATGCGCGGAGAGCGGCGGCGGATTGGCCACCGCCAAGACCATCGATGGGGCCGCTGGAAATGCCACGGCGGGCGAGGGCGATCTGCGCTTCCAACCACGATTCAACCGGGCGCGGATAGGTGCGTGGGACGATGGGTTTGAACTCGATCCGTGGCAGCGGGGCGTTCGCGGCGGGCGGTGCGGGCACTCCGGACAGTGCGGGTGTGTCGAGGACGCAGAGCGCGGCGAGAACAATCAGGATCGAGGTGAAAAGGCGACAGGCCACGATGGGCGCGAGTGTTCGCGCAGAACGGCTCCGCGTCGAGGCGGTTAACGAATTCGGCTCGTCGCTCATCGCCTGCAAGCAGGCTCCTACATTCAGAGGGCGAGGGCCGCTGGGCGAACGTGATAATGGCCGTGGATCGGGCGGAGCCGGTTGGGATCGGCGAGGGCCGCCTCGACATCGGCGCGGTCAGGCAGGACGGGCCAGAGAGGTTGCGCCACCGTGGGGATGAGGAAAAACGCTTCGCGGGCGCGGGTGTTCCATCGGTCGCCTAAGCGGGTGAAGTCGTCGGGTTGGACGGCACGGCGGCAATCGGGCGTGTCGCAGAGGCAAGGAAACGGGGCGAGGGGATTGAGCGTGCCGTAGTCATCGGTGAGCTCCTCGCCGGCGGCGATGTCGCGGATGGCGAGTTCGAAGTCGTAACCGAGGCTGAGGCAGTTGGCGTCGCAGGAGTGATTGAAGTAGCGGCCGTGGTCCCAGCAGAGGATGTGGCGACCGCGGGCGTCGATGTAGGAGTATTTCTCCAAGGTGGCCTGCGCGTAGGGCGGAAGAGCGGCGACTTGGGCGGGGTCGAACTTCTGGTCGAGCACGTCGAGGGCCCAGATAATGGTGCCTCGGGGAATGGGTCGGGTGGCAAAAACGCCCCAGCCGATGTTGTCGTTGACGAAGCGGAGTTCAGTGTCGGGGTGGACCATACAATCGTAAGATGTGTGTGGTGATGGGAAAGCAATTGGGGCACCAAGTGCCCTGTTTGGGGTCGGGTTTTGCAACTATGTTTGTAATCGGGTGGGTTCCCCCGGATAACGCCCCGATGGCCCGAAGCGTTGTCCATCATCCCACTTTGCGTTGCACACGTTGCCAGCACATCCCGCGCTGGTGCGTGTGCGAGGGACTGCGGACGGTCGAGTGTCCGGTGGCGGTGGACGTGATGATGCATGCGCGGGAGTTTTTCCGTCCGAGCAGCACGGGGCATCTCATTCAGCGGGTGGTCTCAGGGGCGCGCACGCATGTGTGGCGTCATGACGTGGTGCCGGCGCGCGAGCAGGTGGTGCGTGCGGACAAGGAACTCTGGGTGCTGCACCCACTGGGCGAACCGATGCCGACCGACTCCCTGCCGGGCAACGTGCAGTTGCTGTTGCTCGACGGCAGCTGGGGCGAAGCGGCGGACATGAAAAAAGACGTCGAGGGCTGGGGGCGCCGGGTGAGCCTGCCGATGACGGGCAAGAGCCGCTATTGGCTGCGCGCGCAGCAAGGCGAAGGACAGTTTTCCACGGCGGAAGCGTTGTTGTTCGTGCTGAACGCACTGGGCTTAAAGGCGGAACACGACGCGTTGCGCGTGCAACTGGAGCTGCACGTGTATGCGGGGCTGCGCACGCGCGGGCAGTCGGTGATGGCGGCGGATTTTCTGGCAACGTCTCCGTTGCGCACGGCCCTGCCCGAGGTGATCGCACGGATGCATCCACAATCACCCGAGGAGAAGGCGGCGTTCAGCGCGTTGCTCGTCCAACGCACGGCCAACGCACGCGAACACACGGGCGGGTGACGGAGGCTGCGGGACCTCCGTTTTTTAAGGCACCATCGTGGGAGACTTCGACGGCTGCGCGATGGGGCAACGGACGGTTTCAGGCTCGTCGAGACACTGGCGCACGGTGGCGAGCAACTCGGAAGCGAGGCAGGGTTTCGCGATGAAATTGATGGTCTGCAGGAGGTGATGCCGCTCGCGGAGCAGGTCGTTGCTGTTGCCGCTGATGTGGATCACCTTCAATCCCGGTTGGCGACGGGTGAGTGTCTCGGAGAGCTGCCACCCGGTCATGCTTCCGGGCATGATGAAATCGGTCAGCAGCAGGTCCACGGGTGTCGTCTGGGCCTCCCAAAGGGCGATCGCCTCGGCGGCTGATCTGGCGAATAACACGCGGTATCCGCATCGCTCCAGCACAGTGCGGGTGATCTCGCCTAAAACTTCCTCGTCCTCGACCAGCAGGATGGTCTCGGTGCCGCCCTTCAGCACGGGTTTCTCCACGACCGCCGTCGGTGACGCTTGGCGGGACTGCGGGAGGGCGGGCAGGAAGACATTGAAGGTGGAGCCTTTGCCGACGGTGCTGAGCACTTCGATCCAGCCGTGGTGTTGCTCGATGATACCGAAGACGGTGGCCAGTCCCAGGCCGGTGCCTTTTCCAATTTCCTTGGTGGTGAAAAACGGTTCGAAAATGCGCGGTAAATTCTCCTCGGAAATCCCGCAGCCCGTATCGCTGACGCTCATGCATATGTAGGCTCCGGGCGTGGCTCGCGGGTGGAGCCGCACGTAATCGTTGTCGATGGTTTCTGCGTCGAGCATGACCAGGAGGCGGCCGCCTTCGGGCATGGCGTCGCGGGCGTTCACGGCGAGGTTCATGATGACTTGTTCCATCATGCCCGGATCGGCGTTGATCAACGGCAGGGCGGGCGCGAAGCGGGTTTCCAGGGCGATGTCTTCGCCGAGCAGCCTCCGGAGTAGTTTCGTCATGTCTCCAACGAGTTGGCCGAGGTCGATATTCTTGGATTGTCTGACACTGCGCCGGCTGAAGGTGAGCAGTTGCCGCGTGAGATTGGCGGCCCGCTCCGAAGCCGTCAGGATTTGTTGTATACCCTCCTGAGTTCTCTGGGCGGTGGATGGCTGGTGGAGCAGCATCGAGGACTGTAACTGAATTACCCCAAGTAGGTTGTTGAAATCATGGGCTATGCCGCCGGCCAAATGGCCGATCGCCTCCATTTTTTGAGCCTGACGAAACTGGTCCTCCAGCTGTCGCGGCACGGTGACATCGGTGGTCACCCCGGCGAGCCGGCCGACTTGGCCGTTCGCGTCGAGAACTGGAAATGCCCGGCTGTGAATCCAGCGCACGGAGCCGTCTGGTCGCACGATGCGGTATTCGAGATCGTAGCCGCCGGCGGCCGCCCCATGGGTCATGGTTTCCCGCACGTGTTGGCGGTCATCGGCGTGGATCGCGTTAAACCAGGCCTGCGGGTTTGTTTGCGGCTCCGAGCAGGGGCGGCCCCAGATGCGCTCATAAACGGGACTCACATAAATCATCCGGTGGTCGGTGGCGTCGGCCAGCCAGAAGACTTCGTCGATGTTTTCGGTCACCTGGCGGAATCGTTGCTCGCTCTCATGGAGGGCCTTCTCGGCCCGCTTGCGTTCGGTGATGTCGCGCACGACAGACACGAGATAGGCGCGGTCAAGGCGGACGTAGCTGGAGTTAATTTCGACCGGGAACACCGAACCGTCTTTGCGCCGGTGCTCGCCCTCCATGATCCGCGATCCCTGACTGCGGATGGCTTCGACGTGCTGCCGCCAGAGGTCGGGTGTGGAGAAGTTCAACCGGGCCTCCACGTCGGGCACGTTCAGCGAGAGAAATTCCGTCCGACTGTAGCCGAGGGACTGGCAGGCTTTTTCGTTCACGTCGAGAAACCGGACGGTCTCCGG
>CBRAFO010000150.1:0-7255 GCA_967755175.1 uncultured Opitutaceae bacterium
CGAAGACGGTCACCCCACACTCGTGTTGAGACGTGGCCTGATGGCACGGGGAGCCTGGTGCGGTTACAGTGGGTTGTCATGCGCTCGCCGGCAGTGCCCGTTACGCGCGTGCCACCTGACAGGCCCAAACCCCTCGCGAGACTCCGTGCTCGCGCAACCGATACAACCAAGGAAACCCACCATGCCCCTCGCAGCCCAAGAACAGATGGAACACATCGGCGAATCCTCAGCGATCGCCGATCACGACCACGACATGATCCATGAACTCAGCAAGCGGATCGATGCCGTGTGGCGGTTTGATCAATACATCGCCAATGCCGGAGACGATCAGGAGCTCAAACAGTTCTGGTCCAACCTCAAATCCCAAGAGGAACAGAATGTGAAGCGACTCAAGCAGCTGGTCGCTGAACACATCAGCAAAGACTGCTTTTAGAGGCAGCCCGTCCAAGCAAGCCCGAGGGGCCGTGCGGCCAATCCCGCCCGGCTCCTCGTATCCGCGCGCGTAATCGCGCCTACGTTCTCACCGCCTCACCCCAATGTTCGGAAAACGCATCAAGGTGTTTAGGCTGGCCGGCTTCGCGGTCCATGTGGACCTGAGCTGGCTCATGCTGGGATTTCTCGTCACGTGGACGCTGGCGGTGGGCTATTTTCCAGCTGCCCTTCCGACCCTGCCATTGGCCGCCTACTGGTGGATGGGCGTGGCGGGCGCAGTGGGCCTGTTTATCTCGATCGTGGCTCACGAGCTGGCGCACTCAGTCGTCGCGCGTCGCTACGGCATCGAGATCAAGGGCATCACCCTTTTCATTTTTGGAGGAGTCGCCGAGATGGCCAGCGAGCCCCCCAGCCCGCGATCGGAATTCATGGTGGCGATCGCGGGTCCCATCGCCAGTGCCGTCGCCGGGGTGCTTTGCGTGGGGTTGGACCGGCTAGCGCTGTTCGTGAATCACGGTCTGCCGCTGGCCGCGGTGTTGGGCTATCTGGGCTGGATGAATTTTCTATTGGCGGCGTTTAACTTGGTGCCCGCATTCCCTCTCGATGGGGGGCGAGTGCTCCAGTCGATCCTCTGGGGCACGAAGAAAAACCTGCATTGGGCGACGCGCGTTTCGTCGGCCATCGGCGGCGGCTTTGGCACAGTGCTCGTGATCCTCGGTGTGCTCAGTTTCATCCGGGGAAACGTCATCACCGGGATCTGGTGGTTTATCTTGGGGCTGTTCATTCGCGCCGCGTCGAAAATGGAGTTTCGGCAGATGATCCTGCGCGAACTCCTGCGCGGCGAACGAGTCCGTAACTTCATGCGAGCGGACACCACGACAGTGCCGTCCTCGGCGACAGTGCGTGAGCTGGTGGACGACTATATCTACAAGCGCCACCACAAGCTCTATCCGGTGATGAACGACGGACAACTGACTGGATGCATCACGTTGAACCGCGTTAAAGAGGTGCCCACGCAGGAGTGGGATCGCCGCACGGTGGGCGAACTCGCCTCGCGATGCAGTGACTCCAACAGCATCACTCCGGATGCAGACGCAGCGGAGGCCATTTCCACGATGCAACGCACCCACGCCAGCCGCCTCCTCGTGGTCGAGAACGGCCGGCTCGCGGGCATTCTCACGCTCAAGGATCTGCTCGATTTCATCACGCTGAAGATGGAGCTCGAAGGCGGAGCGCCGCCACCGCTCCCGCTGCACGGACATTAAGGATAGAGGGTGCTATCGGCGGGCCTCTGCCCGCAGGGTCCCCGGTCAGCAAACCCGTCAGCCGAGACCGACGCAGGCCCCATGGAAAGCCGGGGCGGCCCGATGTAAGTTGAGGCAGCATGAGCACCCACACTTCCCAGATCACCACCGACCATAAAAAAATCCGCGAATGGGCGGAGGAGCGCCACGGCCGCCCCGCCGCGGTCAAGCGCACCAGCAAAGGCGATGACCCGGGGATCATCCGTATCGATTTCCCCGGCTACAGCGGCGAAGGCAGCTTGGAGGAAATTTCGTGGGAGGATTTCTTCGAGAAATTCGAGGACGCCCAGCTCGCCCTCGTTTACCAGGAAGAGACCGCGAGCGGCGAACGCAGCAACTTCAACAAGCTGGTGCGCCGTGAGAGTGCGAAGTGAGCGCGCACTCATAAAGCCCGAATGGCGCGCCGAATCACGTTCGGCCAGCGCCCAGTCGGGCCTTCACCGTGCGACGGTCGAGATCGAGCCGGCGCGCGGTTTCTTCGACCGTCTTGGCCTGTGCATGCACCTGCCGAGTGTAACGACGCAGCACCTCTTCCGCCGTCAGTTTTCCGTTTGCCAGCAGCGTGTTCCAATCCTCGGCGCCTCCGCCAGCCTCCGCCGTAAGCAGAGGACGATATTCGCCGCGCACGAGCAGATTGCGCACGCATTGCTCGAGCTCGCGGAAATTGCCCGGCCACGCGTAGTCTCCGCCGAGATGACTTTCGATCCAGTTGACCGCCTCTCGCGCAAATAGCTCGCCTTCCTCATCGCCCAGCAGACGCCGTGTCACGTGTGCGACGAGCTCCGCCAAGTCACCCGGTGCATCGTCGAGCTGCTCGCGCAACGACGGCGTGTGAATGAGGTCCGAACACAAGCGGTAATAAAAATCCTCGCGGAAACGCCCGGAGCGAATCTCCGCCGCCAGATCCCGATTGGTCGCCGCAATCACCTTACCCCTGAACGTGCGCGTTTCCGTATCGCCGAGGCGTTGAAACGTCCGTGATTGCAGCACGCGCAGCAGTTTCACTTGGATGCTTCCATCCACGTCGCCGATTTCATCGAGGAACACCGAGCCGCTCCCCGGACACACCTCCATCCAGCCCTCGCGATCCGCCAAGGCCCCAGTGAACGCGCCGCGCCGATGCCCAAACAACTCGGACTCGATCAGCGTCGGCGACAGTGCCGAGAGATTCAACGGATAAAATGCACCGGCAAAATCATCCGAAAAGCCGCCCCGTTTCGGATCGAAGGGCAGATAACGCGACCACGCGATGGCGCGCGCGACCAGTTCTTTACCCGTGCCGGACGGCCCAGTCACGAGTGTGGCAAAGTCGCCCATCCGCGTATAGAGCACTCTACGGTAACGGCTGAGATCGTGTGTGAAAATCGACTGCCAAATCGCCGCACGCAGCCGTGCCATCGGCGCCGAACCGCCCACCAAGGACCGAAAGATGTGGTGAAACGCCCGGCGAATCTGAAACGCGCATGCAAACAGATGCACCGCTGATTGCGTATCCAGAAAATAGATACCCGGAAGCGCCAGCAACCGATCCACATCGGTCTTGAACGCCGGATAAAAATCCAACCTCACGCCGCCGGGCTTCGTTGCGGCCAGCGCCTCACGGATCACACCGTCGAACCGCAGCGAATAGGCCTCATATAACCAAAACCCAACCAGCTCCGCGTAGAGTTCCGCATCTATCCGCGCCACCCTGCCCTCCCGCGGCCAGCTCGCGCGCACCTTCTCGATCACCGTCGCCGCTCGCGCCGTGAGCGCCACATGGTTGGGGTGCGGCGTGGGTGCGGGCGGCAACTGGTTCCACTCCGATCCAGCCTCGACAAACTCAGCCCCCAAGGCATCCCGCTCGGCGGAGATTCGCGCCGGCAGGAATGGATTACAGGCATTGATCCGCGCGACCGTCTGCGCGAAATCCCGTTCAGCTGCCGCGAAGATTGAGGCCATAACTTACATTTAATGACCACACTCACATCATTTAATGTCAAACAGGCAGCTTACGTCCATTTTCGATTAATTCGTCATCGAACTGTTCCTTAGCCTGTTACGGTTAGCTCAACCCGGTTGGCACCGCCTGAGCAAAGGGAGCGGCGTCATGAAAACCAAATCACTGTTTCTCACTGGCCTGCTCGCCCTCGCTTCCAGTTTCTCACCGGGTTTTGCCGGCGGCACCCTGACGCCTGTCGGTTCGCCGCACGCGCCGATCCAGATCCGTTCGCACCAGGTGAACGTCACCATCAACAACGGTTTCGCCCAGACCGAGGTCCTCCAGACGTTCTTTAATCCTAACCCGACCGACCTCGAAGCGCTCTATGCGTTTCCCGTTCCGAAGAGCGCCAGCCTTTCCGAGGTGACGATCACCTCAGGCGAAAAAACGCTCAACGGCGAGGTTCTCCCCAAAAAAGAAGCCGAGACGATCTACGAAGAGGAAAAGGCCAAGGGCAACGACGCCGGCCTCACCACGAAAAACGGCTATCAAAACTACGAATTCAAGATCACGCCCGTGCGAGCCAACGCCGAAACCCAGCTGCGCTTCGTCTATTACCAGCCGCTCGAAATCGACACCGGCGTCGGTCGCTATGTTTACCCGCTCGAAGAGGGAGGCACCGACGAGGTCGCCAAGAGTTTTTGGCAACCCGTCAACTCCACGGTCGAAGGTCACCTCGCGATCAACGTCGAGCTGAAGTCCGCCTGGCCGGTTGACGATATGCGCGTCCCCGGCTTCGAAAGCGCCGCCATCACCAAGAAGATCGATGCCGGCCACTACACGCTGTCGCTCGACCGCACCGGCGCGAAGCTCGACCGCGATTTCGTGCTCTATTACCGCTTGGCCGCCAACCTGCCCGGCCGCGTCGAAGTCATTCCCTATCGCGCCGACAAGTCCAAGCCCGGCACCTTCATGATGGTGGTCACGCCCGGCATCGATTTGCAGCCGATCACCCAAGGCGCGGACTACACCTACGTGCTCGACGTCTCCGGTTCGATGCAGGGCAAGATCGGCACGCTCGCCAACGGCGTCAGCCAAGCCCTCGGCCAGATGCGCCCCAATGATCGTTTCCGCCTGATCACGTTTGAGAGCAACGCTCGCCAGATCCTCGGATGGACCGTCGCCACGCCCGAGAACGTCGCCAACGCCACCACGCTCGTGAAAGGCCTCCAGCCCACCGGCAGCACCAACATCTACGCCGGCCTCCAGCTCGCACTGAAAGACCTCGATGCGGACCGCGCCACCAGTCTCGTGCTGGTGACTGACGGCGTGACCAACGAAGGCATTGTCGATCCCGCCAAGTTCCACGCGCTCATGAAGCAAAATGACATTCGCTTCTTTGGCTTCCTCATGGGCAACAACTCCAACTGGCCGCTGATGCGCGCCATGGGCGACGCCACCGGCGGCTTCTACACCGGCGTATCAAACGCCGACGACATCGTCGGCCAGCTCTTGCTCGCCAAGTCGAAGATCGCCTTCGAATCGCTTCATGACGCCTCCTTCAAGTTCACCGGCGCCCGTGTCTCGGAGACCACCGGCGACTTACCCCATAAGATCTATCGCGGGCAGCAGCTCGTGATCTTCGGTCGCTATGACGGCGCAGGCAAAGCCACCGTCACGCTGAACGCCAAGCTCACCGGCCAGGACAAGACCTACACGACCACGTTCGACTTCCCCGAAGTCGATACCGACAACCCCGAAATCGAACGTCTCTGGGCACTTGCCCAGATCGAGCAGATTGAGCTGAAGGAAGCCATTGGCCAGATGCCGGCCTCCGAGTCGAAGGACGCCATCACGCACCTCGGCGTCGCTTACCAACTCGTGACCGACCACACGTCGATGATTGTCCTCGATGACGCCACGCACGCCAGCCGCGGCATCGAACGCAAGAACCAGCAACGCATCGCCACTGAGCGCACGGCGCAAAGCGTGCGCGCCTCGCAGCCTGTGAAGAGCTACCAGGTCGATGCGCAACAGCCCACCTACCCCGCTCCGGCTCCGCACGTGAGCCACTCGTTCGGCGGTGGTGGCGGCGGCGCGCTTGAACGCAAAGACATCGTCATGCTCGCCGTTATTCTCGGCTTAATCGGCGCCGCCTACGTCGGTCGCCAGGCGATGAAACGGAAATCGGATAACAAATAAGATGATCGGAATGTAGGAGCCTGCTTGCAGGCGATGTGAACCAAACGCCCGCGGCAGTCTCCCGAATCGCGAGCAAGTTCGCTCCTACATTTCGATCCACCACACGCGGCAATCGCTGCTGCTGACCATCTTCTCCTCGTTAGCCACCGACAACCGAAAGATCGGAAATGTAGGAGCCTGCTTGCAGGCAATGTGAACCGAACGCCCGCGTCAGACTCACACGCCGGCGGCCGCCTTCCGAATCGCGAGCAAGCTCGCTCCTACATTTCGATCCGCCCTTTCTCCATGAAACGCATCCCTTACGGCACCTTCGCGCTCACGGCGCTTACCGTCGCGATCCACCTCTTCCCGTCGTTGGGCAATGTGCTTCAGTTTGATCGCGTCGCCGTCGCGCATGGCCAGGTTTGGCGGTTCTTCACCGCGCACCTCACCCACTTCGGCGACGATCATCTGCGCTGGGATTTACTCGCATTCATCGTGCTCGGCACGGTCGTCGAACGCATGTCACGGAGCGGTTTTCTGATGACCGTCGGCGCATCGGCGGCGGTCATCACGACGGGCGTATGGCTGGCCCAGCCGCAGTTTTTAACCTATCGTGGGCTCTCCGGAATCGACTCGGCTCTGTTTGGCTTCGTCATCGCGGATCTGGTCGCCGCCGGCTGGCGAGAACGGCATGGGTTTTCCATCGCAGTCGGCGGACTGGCGATGGCCGGCTTCGCGGCCAAATGTGTGTTCGAACTTACCACCGGCGCCACGGTTTTTGTGGAGACGAGCGACGCCTTCGCCCCCGTGCCGCTCGCCCATCTGCTAGGCGTGGCAGTGGGGATGATAAGTGCCTGCGGTTTACTTCGTGAGCGCGTGGCTGATGAGGTTTTCCAGTTGCGACGTGCCGATGGACTGCAAGGTGCCGTCGAGCTTCACATCCTCCACCAATGGCGCGTAGCCTTGGGCGTCGGGAGCGGCGTCGATCAGGTTCAGCGTGCGCAGGCCGGTGGCGAGCTGGTCCTTGGCCCCGAGTTGCAGGTTCACGAGCAGCGGCTGTTGCATCAACGACACACCGGCAACGTGGGTGATCTGGCCCGAACCGGTGAGGCGGATGATCGGCGAGACCAGTGTGAGCTCTTTGATCGCCACGTTGTTTTTATCGTCCCGTCCGGCGACCACGTTGAGTTGGTCGAACTTGATTGAACCAAGCCGCTTGGTCACATCGGCGGCGGCGCGGGCGCGCTCGGAGTATTTCACAGTGGCGCTGCTGCCCGCAAAGATGCCGATCGCGTTGGCAATGGTGGCGGCTTTGCCGGCGTTCTCGACGGCGGCGCTGGTCTTCACGCTGAGCGCTTTGAAGGTGCCGCCTTTGCTGGTGAGGTGAATGTCGCCGACCGCGGAATCAGAGAAC
>CBRAFO010000151.1:0-7084 GCA_967755175.1 uncultured Opitutaceae bacterium
CAGGAAGGCGTTGGCAACGAGCTTGGAGAGTTCGGACGACCACAGGTTCGTGGTGATGATGCGCTCACGTGGCACCCAGCGGTTATAGACGCTGACCAACGTGGCGACCGCCGCCTCGCCTTCCGGCGTGCGTTCGCCGCCGATCAGCACGCGATCGGGGTTAAACAAGTCCACCACGGCCGTGCCTTCAGCGAGAAACTCGGGGTTGGAGAGCACCTGAAACTTGACCCCGCTGCCGCTGTTGTTGGCGGCGAGGATCTGTTTGATCGTCTCGGCGGTCTTCACCGGGATCGTCGATTTCTCGACGATGATCTTCGACGACGTGGACACCTCGGCGATGGTGCGAGCAACCGCTTCGATGTAGCGCAAGTCCGCCGCCCGTCCGGCACCCACGCCGTAGGTCTTGGTCGGGGTGTTGACGGATACGAAAATGATGTCGGCCTCCGCGATGGTGGCTTTGACGTCGGTGGAGAAAAACAGGTTCCGGCCGCGCGCCTGCTTCACGACATCGTCTAGGCCGGGCTCATAGATCGGCAGGGTGTCGGAATTCCATGCCGCGATGCGCGCGACATTCATATCGACGACCGTCACCTGGATGTCGGGAGCTTTCAGTGCAATCACCGCCATCGTTGGTCCACCGACATAACCCGCGCCAATGCAGCAAATTTTCATAGAGATAGGTCGGCTAAGTTGGGCGGCGTTCGGCCCGAATCCAAGACGGATTTTTCGTGAGCCGACGCTAAACCGATAATCCCCCAAAAAACGCTTCAACAAATCCGAGGCGGGCCGAGACGCTGCTTACTTGATCACCGCCTCGGTCGCGCTGTCGAAGAGGTGGGCGTTATCCAGCCTGAACGTGACTTTGACTTTTTGATCCGGCTCGAAGCGGTCAGTAGGTCGCACGCGAGCGATGAAGGACGTCGCTCCCGAGCTCAGGTAGAGATAGGTTTCCGAGCCCATCGGTTCGGAGACTTCGACCTTCACCTCGACCGTGCGGCCGACATTCGGTTCCGCGACGGTGAACGTGTCCTGCACATCTTCCGGCCGGATGCCAAAGACCACAGATTTACCGATGTAGCCGGTGGCTTTGGCCGCGAGGCGCGCGTCCAGCGTAACCGCGACGGGCGTGGCTTTATCGTTGGTCTCGACGAACTGCAGCACGTTGCCGGTCTGCTTAATCGTGCCCTTGAAGAAATTCATGCCGGGGCTGCCGATGAAGCCCGCGACGAAGAGGTTTTCCGGATGGTTGTAGAGCGTGAGCGGCTCAGCGACCTGCATGATATGGCCATCTTTCATCACGCAGATGCGGTCGCCCATGGTCATCGCTTCGACTTGGTCGTGCGTGACGTAAATCATCGTCGCACCGAGGCGGGCGTGGAGCTTGGAGATTTCCGTGCGCGTGGTGACGCGCATCTTGGCATCGAGGTTGGAAAGCGGTTCGTCGAAGAGAAATACCTTCGGCTTGCGCACGATGGCGCGACCGACGGCGACGCGTTGACGTTGGCCGCCGGAGAGGGCCTTGGGCTTGCGGTCGAGGTAAGCGTCGAGCCCAAGCATGGCGGAGGCTTCGCGCACGCGCTGATCGATCTCGGCCTTGGGAAACTTCCGCAGCTTCAAGCCAAACGCCATGTTATCGTAAACCGACATGTGTGGATAGAGCGCGTAGTTCTGGAAAACCATCGCGATGTCGCGGTCCTTCGGGAGGACGTCGTTCACCACGCGTCCGTCGATGGAGATCGTCCCGCCCGAGATTTCTTCCAAGCCCGCGACCATGCGCAGCGTGGTGGACTTGCCGCAGCCTGAGGGGCCGACCAGCACCATGAACTCACGGTCCCTGATTTCGAGGTTGATACCATGGACCACCTGGTTGCCCGGACCGGTTTTGTCGGCGTAGATTTTGACGAGGTTTTCGATGAGAACGGTGGCCATGTTGCGTAAGGGAAAAGACCGGCAGCCCAGCGGAAAGTGCCGATGCGCGAAGTGAAGGCAAGACGTAGGCAGGCACGATCAACAGAGACGGACTTTTCAACCACTCATTCATCGCCCAATGTGGCGATTCGGTGGGAGCGGCTCCGGCTAATCGCCTCCGCAGAGCCGCTGAGGCATCCGCTGATCGCGGACTGATTGAAGGTGGCGCAATGGGCGGTCGGTAGGGTCGGCTGGAGATTCGCTCGGCCTTAATGAGTGCCGATTAGTGGTCATTAGTGGTTACCCGATCGGAGATCTCCGGGCGTTACCCACCACGCGTTCGATTAGCTCAACGGAGTAGTGCTAAAACGTAACCACGATTTTCCCGAATTGCCCGCCTCGCTCCATGAGGTCGAAGGCCTCCGCCACCCGATCAAGCGGGAACACATCACTCACCACCGGCGAGATCCGATGCTGGTCGATGAACGCAATCATCTCATCCCAGTCCGTCGGGCTTCCCATCGTGGTGCCCAGCAGCGAGAGCTGCCGCCAGAACACCTTGCGCATCGGCAGCACCGGCGGATTGCCCCGGGTCGCTCCGAAAAACACCACGCGGCCACCCGGCGCAGCCAGATCGAGCAGCGCCTCGAACCCCTCACCGCCAGCACTGTCCACAATCACGTCAAAGAGCTTATCCGCATGACCGTGCGAGGCGGTCTTTGCCCAACCCGCGTGCGTATAATTAAACCCGCCCGTCGCCCCGAGTTCGATGGCCCGCGCGATCTTTTCATCGCTGCCGGATGTCACGTAAACCTGCGCCCCGTGCGCGACCGCGAACTGCATCGCAAACAACGCCACGCCACCGCCGATGCCGCTGATCAACACTTTCTCGCCCGGCTTGAGCATCGCCCGGGTGAACAAGGCCCGATACGCCGTCAGCCCCGCGAGCGGCAACGCCGCCGCCTCCGTCCAAGTGAGATGCGTGGGCTTCGCGGCCAGTTGCACAACCGGCACCGTGATCACCTCGGCCAGCGTCCCGTCACGCGGCAGCCCGAGGATCGAAAACTCCGCCCCCTGCACCTGCGATCGTGCCCCCCAGCCGAATGAGGGATTGATGACGACTTCGCTGCCCACCCACGCCGACTCGACCCCCGCGCCCACGCTCTCGACCACACCCGCGCCATCGGAGCCCGGTTGCACGGGATAACTCACCCCCGCGTATTGCCCGAGTTTGATCCATACATCGCGATGGTTGAGGGCGGCCGCCTTGAGCCTCACCCGGGCTTCTCCCGCGACCGGTTCGGGAGCAGGAAGATCAAAAATCGAAAGAGCGTTAATAGCTGTAAGTTGAACGGCTCGCATAATGCGAAAAGATAACCAGACATCTCGCGGACGCCAAAAAAATCCGTGAATTCCGCCCTTTAGCAGTGCCACTTTTATGTTTGGGTGGGCTCGTGCTTCTGGCATTTCACAAACCCTACGGCGTGCTCTCGCAGTTCACACCCGAGCCCGGCTCAGCCTGGCGCACGCTGGCGGATTTCGGCCTCCCTAAAAACGTTTACGCGCTCGGCCGGCTCGATGCCGATTCCGAAGGCCTTCTCCTGCTGGGCGACGAACCCGGGCTCAACTCCCGCCTGCTCGACCCCAAGCACGCCCACCGCCGCGAATACTGGGTGCAGGTTGAAGGCATCCCCGCCCCTGCCGCCCTGGCGCAACTCTCTCGCGGCGTGAAGATCGGCGATTACACCACGTTGCCCGCCCTCGCCCGCCGCCTCGATCCGCCTCCTGCACTGCCGCCGCGCGATCCGCCCATCCGCGTTCGGAAAACTGTCCCCGACTCTTGGATCTCCATCGAACTCATCGAAGGTAAAAACCGCCAGGTGCGCCGCATGACCGCCGCCGTCGGCCACCCCACGCTGCGACTGGTGCGCGCCCGCATCGAAAGCCTCGAACTCGGCACCCTCGCCCCCGGCACGTGGCGCGAACTCCCCCGAGACGCGTTATTTGGCAAGCCACCCGCCTCCACCGGATCGAAAATGTAGGAGCCTGCTCGCAGGCGATTCGTGCGACTGATTCGCTGCGACTAGAGAGCATTTCAAATAAAACCATAGCCGTAGTGCTTTGAAACGTAGGGGATTCGCTTGCGAAGCCCGGATTGAAGTTCGGGTGACTTTCCTGCTAGCGCGGGCGTCGCAAGCGACGCCCCTACATCACGAACCCGTGATCGTGTGCTCGAAATATGGTTACGACTTTTATTTGAAATGCTCCCTCACCGCCGCGAGGCCTCGCGTTGTCGCCGCGCCTCCCGGCGTCTCGCTAAAAACTGATCCCAGCCGCCCACCGGCTCGGCCAAGGGCGTTGGTTGTCCCAGAGCGTTTTCCTGCTCTCGTATCTTTCGACGCAACGAGCGAAACGCCCACGAACACGTCACCGTGACCAACGCATAATACGCCACGAAACCCGCCAACCGCAGCACCGTCAGGTGATCCGCCAGGCCACCGAATGTCACGCCGACGACCGACCGCACGATATTGATCGGCAGACTCCACCGGAGATACGTGCCCAGCGGCACGCCCATGAGCGGCAGCACATAGAGCTGCGCGAAATACGGAGCCCCCGGCAGCAGCATCGTGAAAATAGTCACCGGCACATGCGCCCCCGCTGGCAAGCGCGTGCGCAGCGACGCCACCCTCCGCTCGAAAAATCCCGGTGCGAGTTTCACCACCCCATAAGCCCCGAGCAACTGCAGCAAGGTCGCGAACGCCACCAGCAGCGATCCCCAGCCTATCCCGAAACGCAGCCCCGCCACCGCATGTGCCACCGACACGGGAAACCCCACCAAGGGCAACGCCACGACCGCCCCGAAGACCACGAAACCGTTCAACCCGTTTGCCCGCCGATGCACCGCCGCGACATCGACCTGCCGATACAACAGCGTAACCGCCACCAAGACGGCCACGCCCAACCCGATCAGCAGATATTGCTTCGGCGTGAAGCGCCACGGGAGGTAACGCATCGCCTTACAGACTCCCGTTCGCGCCTGCGGTTCGACCTCTCCTCCCCTCCCTCCAACGCTTGCAGTCTCACCACGCCCGCGCCGCATCTTGCCAAACCAGACCGAGATGCTCATGCACCCGAAACAGCTCACTCCCATGCTCACGATTCGCTCCTTTGATTCGAACGACACCGAGGCGGTAATCGCCCTCTGGCAACGCTGCGGATTGACGCATCCCAACAACGATCCGCGCAAAGACATCGCCCGAAAACTGCGCGTAGGCGGCGATCTCTTTCTCGTCGGGTTGCTCGACGACGTGATCGTGGCGTCCGTGATGGTCGGCTACGAAGGACATCGCGGCTGGATCAACTACCTCGGGGTTTCCCCCGAACATCAAAAGCGCGGTTTCGGACGCCTCCTCATGGAAGCAGCCGAGCAACGCCTGGGCGCCGCCGGTTGCCCCAAAATCAACCTGCAAGTGCGGACAACCAACACCGCCGTCCTAGCCTTCTACCGTGCCCTCGGATACCTGACCGACGACGTCGTGAGCCTCGGCAAACGCTTGGAGCATGACCGCCCGCCGACGCCGCTATAACCCTGCTGTCAACGTAGCAGCCGAGGTAACGAGGCTGATCGGTGGTCGTCTCCGATGTTCGTGACGTAGGGGCGTCGCTCGCGACGCCCGCGCCAGCAGGAAAGTCCCCCGAACTTCAATCCGGGCTTCGCAAGCGAAGCCCCCACATTTCAAAGCACTATGGCCACAGCTTTATTTAAAATTCTCTAGCGCCCCGCCATCTCGAAACTCGCTGGAACGTTCGCCCTTCGCCCTCTGTCCCTTGCATTTCCAACTTTATCTGCATCCCTTCACGCCTCGCGGCACAACCGCCGCACCTCTCACCCATGATCGACTGGACCCACTGGCATAACGAACCGCACCTCATCGGAGGACTCATCCTGCTCGGATGGCTCTATGCGCTCTGCACCGGTCCCCTCCGCCCGCGCCTCGCCCCCCGCGAGCCCTACCCCCGCTCCCACGCGATCAAGTTCTACCTCTCGCTCGTCGTCTTCTACCTCGCGGTCGGATCCCCCCTTGACCAGATCGGCGAACGCTTCCTGCTCAGCGGACACATGGTGCAACACCAGCTCATCATGTATGTCTCCGCCGTGCTCTTCCTGCTCGGCCTGCCCGGCTGGCTCGTCTCCAAAGTCACCGCCCGCCCCGGCCTTCGCCCCACGCTCACCTTTCTTACGAAGCCCCTCATCTGCGGACTGGTTTACACCTTGATCTATTCCCTGTGGCACGCCCCCCGCCTCTACGACTGGGCCTTGCAAAACCGTTGGGTGCACATCGCCGAACACATCATGTTTTTCGGCGCCGCGCTGTTCTATTGGTGGCCTATCCTGAGCCCCTCGCCCGAGTTCCCGCGCGTCAGCTATGCCACGCAAATGATCTATTTGGTCGGCGTGGTCATCGGTATGACACCCGTCTTCGCCTTCATCGCATTCTCCGGCGACGTGCTCTATCCGACCTATGAATACGCGCCGCGCCTCTTCGCCAACTTCGGTCCCGCCGAAGATCAACTCCTCGGCTCCGTCATCATGAAAGGCGGCGGTATGCTCCTCACGTTCACCGTCTTCATGGTCGCCTTCTATCGTTGGTATCAGGCCTCCGAAAAACGCGCCGGTAAAATATGACCTGGGAAATCGCCCTCGTTTTCACGCTCCTGGCCGCGACGCTGGTGAGCTTTGTGCGTGAGAAGATCCCGCCCGATCTCACCGCGATCACCCTCTTCGTTGCCCTGATCGCGACCGGCCTGCTTGCGCCCGACAAGGCCTTCTCCGTTTTCTCCAATCCCGCTCCGCTCACCGTCGGCGCGATGTTCATTCTCAGCGCCGCCCTCGTGCGCTGCGGCGCGATCGACCTCCTCTCCGGCTTCGTGGAAAAATCCACCCGCTGGTCCTACCCGGTCGTGATGTTTATCCTCGTGATGATCGTCGCCGGCGTCTCGGCCTTCATCAACAACACGCCCGTCGTCGTCGTCTTCATGCCCGTGGTGCTCGGCCTCGCGCGCAAGATGAAGCTCGCGCCCTCCAAGCTCCTCATCCCCCTCTCCTACGCGGCGGTGCTCGGCGGCACCTGCACCCTCATCGGCACGAGCACCAACCTCGTCGTCAACGGCA
>CBRAFO010000152.1:0-7052 GCA_967755175.1 uncultured Opitutaceae bacterium
TCGGCTGGCGGACGTCCCACATCCATTGGCGCGCCACCACGTCGATGACCTCGGCACCGGCTGGTGGGCGTTCGATGTTGAGATACACGCCTGCGCCCCAAAAGAAAAAGCAGAGGAACACCACCGTGGTCGCGCCGATCCAGCCCGCTTCGATCTTCCACTCTGAGATTCCCAGCGGACCTCGGGGCGCGTGCGAACCCTTCCGGTAGCGGATCAGGAACGTCAGGTTGAGCACGACCAACAGCGTGATCAGCAGGCCACTCGCCAGCAGCAGCCCGTAAAACGCTCCGTCCACACGCGGTGCCATGGTGCTGCTCGACGACAGCCCGGGTAATCCGGCGAGGGCGAGAAACCCGAATGTGTTCACGACGTGCCCTCCGTGCGGTGCGGCTGTGCGCGATGTTCTTTGAGCAGGAACCAGCCGATCCCGCCCGCCAATGCGAGCACGGTGAGCGACACCGCGATTTCCAGCGTCCGCCAGATGATCGCCCCATAGCGCCCGTTGACTCCGTCGCCGCGAAAACACAGCAGCAGCAAATCAAACACTGGCAGGCCGGTCTCACCGTCGGCGGCGCGCTTGAGCGCCTTCGCCACATCGCGCGGTTCGAAGTCCACGCCTAGGAAATACCGCGAGACCTTACCATCCGGCGTCGCGATGAGGAAGCCGCTCGGGTGCGCGTATTGGTGCGAGCGTTCGTCATGCGTGTAGTAAAACCCCGCCGCTTCCGTGAGCGCGTGAATCGCGGTCTCGTCGCCGGTGAGGAAGTTCCACCCGCCCGCGTTGGCTGGGCGCCCGTAGCGCCGCACCGCGTCGAGTTGGCGTCCGTGGTTTTCCTGCAGCGTCTCCGTGGGATCGACACTCAATGAAATCACTTCGTAGTCGCGGCCTACCTCCGGGCGAAGCTCGCGCAAAGCCGCGACCGTGCCGTCGGCCACCAGCGAACATAATTGCGGACACTTCGCGTAGCCGAAGTAGATTACCACCGGTTTACCGTGAAAGAATTCTCCGAGCGTGTGATTCACGCCGGCTGCGTCGGTGAACCGCGTTGCGAGCGGAAGACGTTCGCCGATGGGTTGCTCAAATCGCACCGCGCCTCCAAACGGCGGCTCGGCCGCGTGCAGGGCGACAGCGCTCGCGAGCAAAAGGAGGACGAACCGGATCATTTGCGGTCCTCCGGTTGCGCGATCAACTCCATCGCGCGTTCGATCGGGATACGCACGCGGCCCGCGTTGCGATCCACCCAGGCGTAGCGGCCGAGGTGGTCCGCGACGGCGGCGTCCTGTTTTTCCCAGTCGAGTGCGATGCCGGTGCGCGCGTGCGGTCCGTGCTCGAAGGCATTGTTCGTCACCGACGACCGGGGCATCGTGCGAACAGTCCGCGCCTTTGCGTTGAATGCCCAGCCGCCCACAAACACACCGGCGGCTAACGTGACCAGCAGCACGCCGGCCGCCAATGCGATGACGCGGGGCGAGCCATCGGTGCGTTCGTGCGGACCCGAGAAATGCGAGACGTCGTTGCTCATGCGAGAGAGGTGTCCGCGCTCACGACGGCGAGATAACGATACGCAAACGCGGACGCTCCGGTGAGGAGCAACGCTCCCGTGGCCCACGCCGATGATGAGTTGGCCACTGGCAGGATGACCCACGCGATGTAGAGGAGCTGCGCGAGCACCAGTAGCGCGGCGACGCTCCTGAGCATCTGCGGGGACCGTTTGAACGAGCGCGAAAGCAACACGGCGAACGGCAGCGCGAAATGCAGAAGCGCCAGCAACGACGGCACCACGAGCCAGGCGCCTTGCGTGCGATGAATATACCAGGAGATTTCGTGCGGTAGGTTGCCGGACCAGATGATGAGAAACTGAGCGAACGCCACGTAGGTCCAGAAGAGCATCGCGGCCAGCAGTAGGTTGCCCCAGTCGAATCCGGGCGCGCGCGGCTCGCCCTTCTGCACACCCGGCGAATGTCCGCTCGCGAGTGCCGTCAGCACCGCGCACGCCATCCCGGTTACCGCCAGCCCGACCATCCACACGAGTGGAAACGCCGTCGAGTGGAAGTGCGGCTCTAGCCCGCCCAGCCAGTCATCGGCCAAGAAGTGCAACGTGAACACCATCACGATCAGCCCCACCGGCCCGACCCACGCCGCCGGTTCGGCACGCCGGCGCACCAGCGATCTCGCGATCCAAAACAATACCACCGCATATCCACCTGCACGAAGCGTGACCATGCCGTTGCTATCGTAACGCGGCCACGCCGGGGCACCGTCGGTGCGAAAAAACAGCAGTGGGGAAATCAACACCCAGATCCACGGAGCCAGTCGTGTTCCCGCTCTGAGAAACGGCCCCAGCGCTTCTCCCCAGTGTCCGCCCGTGAGCCGGTAGATTAACAAAAACAACATCGAACCCACCGCCGGCGCGAGGCACGCGAACACCGCGAACCGATACGCGAGCAACAACCCCTCCGGCGCGAACGCGGCGACCGACACTGTCGCCAGCACGCCCAGTGCAAACGCAGCGGCCAGTAAACGCCTCACGCGGTCAAAGGACGTGGCGGAGTTGGAGGAGCGGGTGTTCATCTGCGTTGGTTCGCTGGTAGTCACGAGCGTGAGCGAGTGGTGGTTCGTCCACTCGCTCACGCTCGTGGCTACGATGAAGAGTCGAAAGCCTCATGGTGAATTGAGAGCAGCGCGTGCCTCGGCCGGCACGTCGGTGAGCGTGGCGTGTTGGCTGAGTTGCAACGCGCGGATGTAGCCAACAATCGCCCACCGATCCTCCGGCGTGATGCGATCGGCATAGGGCGCCATCACGCCAAAGCCGCGGCTCATCACGTCGAAGAAATGCCCATCCGGTGCGGCGCGCAGGCGTTCTTCGTGGTAAGACGGTGGCGGCGGAAATCCGCGTCGCACCACGATGCCTTCGCCGTAGCCGTCCTCGCCGTGGCAGACCGCGCAATAGATGTTAAACCGCTCGCGTCCTCGCGCGAGTCGCGCGCTCGTGAATGGCAGAGGGCCGTGCGCGAGCGGCTTGCCTGCGCTGAATCCGCTTATGGCCGGATCGCCCGGGGGTGCTTGCCCGCGAGCCACCGCGTGGGGGGCAGGCTGCACCGCCGGCGGAGCAACCAGCGGCGAATGTCGGTTGGGCTGGTCATCCATGTTGTCGCAGCCGGCGAGCACGCCGATGGACAAGCAGAGCGTGAGCCTCCGCACGTTCATGAGGGGACCTCCTGGATGCTTTCGGCGCCGAGCGTGTAGAGAAAAGCCGCCAACTCGCGCCGATCAAAACGGGGGTCGTCCGACCGCACGCCCACAAAAAAGCGGTCCTGCGACGCTCGCGAAAACCCGGTCACGCCAAACAGCGGATAATCCAGACGCGGCATCCGCGCCAACCAGAGCAGCGCGATGACTCCGCACAACGACGCGGTCAGCACGGTGAGCTCAAACGTCACCGGGATAAACGCGGGCCAGCTGTGGAGCGGGCGTCCGCCGACATTCAACGGATAGTCGTGTGTCGCCCAGTATTGCAGGCCGTAGCCGCTCGAGCCGCCGATCAGCGCCGTGATCAAGACGACGCGGGCGACGGGCGTTGGTTTGCCAGGCAGCAGTTCCTCCATGCCCTCGACCGCGAACGGCACGTTGGCTTCGACGTGTTGATAACCTCCTTCGCGCAGTTCACGCAGCGCGTGCAGGAATAACTCGGGCGAGGGAAACCCGCCGACGACACCATGTAGATCGTTGCTCATAAAAGTGGCTCCTTGGGCGTGACCAGCCCGCGCATCTCCGCCATCGCGATCACCGGAAGGAAGCGGATGAACAAGAACAGCAGCGCGAGGAATAGCCCGAACGTGCCCAGATACGTGGACCAGTCCCAAACGGTCGGGTGATACATGCCCCACGACGAGGGGAGGAAATCGCGATGGAGACTCGTCACCACGATGACGAAGCGCTCCAGCCACATGCCCACGTTGACGATGAGCGACACCGCGAAGAGCACCAGCGCGTTGCGCCGCATCGACCGCCACCAGAGCACTTGAGGCGTGAGGATGTTGCAGAAAAATAGCGCCCAAAACTCGGGCGCATACGGTCCCATCAGGCGGTTGGTCGCCATGTAGCGTTCAAAGACGTCGCCGCTTCGCCAGGCGTTGAAGAACTCCGCGAAATACCCGTAGGCGACCATCCAGCCGGTGGCCATGAGCACCTTCGCCATCAGCTCCAGATGCCGGTCGGTGATGTAGGCTTGGAGCCGGTAAATTCTGCGCAACGGGATCACCAACGTGAGCACCATCGCGAAGCCGGAGAAGATCGCGCCTGCCACGAAATACGGGGGGAAAATCGTCGAGTGCCAACCCGGCAGGATCGCCACCGCGAAGTCGAGACCGACGATGCTGTGCACCGAAAGAACCAGAGGCGTGGCAAGCCCGGCGAGGAGCACGTAGAGTTTCTCGTAGTGCAGCCAGTGGCGCCCGTCCCCACGCCAGCCGAGCGCGAGCACGCCGTAGATCCATTGACGAACGCGGGTCGTCGCGCGGTCGCGCAGGGTCGCGAGGTCGGGCAACAATCCGACATACCAGAACAGCAACGACACGGTCGCATACGTGGACACGGCGAAGACGTCCCACACCAGCGGGCTGCGGAACTGCGGCCACACGCCCATCGTATCGGGATACGGGACGAGCCAGTAAAAATATTGCGGACGTCCCAGGTGCAGGAGCGGAAATATCCCCGCGCAGGCCACGGCGAAGAGGGTCATCGCCTCCGTGAACCGGTTGATCGACGTGCGCCAGTGTTGGTGCAGCAGAAACAGGATCGCCGAGATAAACGTGCCCGCGTGGCCGATGCCGATCCACCACACGAAGTTCACGATGGCGAAGCCCCACGCGACCGGGATGTTGATTCCCCAGATGCCGACCCCGCGAATGAACAGCCAACCGATCGCGACGCAGAGCAGCATCACGCCGCCGAACGCCACCAGAAACCCCGTCCACCAAAAGCACTGCGGCGGTGGCGTAAGGGGAATCGTGCCGATTTTCTCGGTGACGGAGGTGGACGTCTCGCCCGGGGCGACAATCGGTTCGTCGGAGGGTTTCATGACAACGGCTCGTGTCGCACGGCGGCGAGGTAAGTGGTGCGCGGACGCGTGTTGAGTTCGGCGAGCAAGGCGTAGTTCGTCGGCTCTTTCTTGCGCCGGACCACGTGGCTCGCCTCGTCCTTGAGGTCGCCGAACACGATGGCCTCGGCAGGGCAGACTTGCTGGCAGGCGGTCTTAACCTCGCCGTCGCGCAGCGGACGATTTTCGCGGTCGGCATTGATGCGACCGGCGTTGATGCGCTGCACGCAATACGTGCACTTCTCCATCACGCCGCGCTCGCGCACGGTGACGTTGGGATTCGCCTGAAGAAAGACCGTCGAGTCCGCCTCGGGGCGGTAATCGAGGAAGTTGAACCGGCGCACCTTGTAGGGACAGTTGTTGGAGCAATAGCGGGTGCCGATGCAGCGGTTATATACCATGTCGTTTAGCCCCTCGCTGCTGTGGACGGTGGCGGCGACCGGGCAGACGACTTCGCACGGCGCGTTCTCGCAATGCATGCATGGCACGGGTTGGCGCACCCACTGCGGCTGTGCGGTGTCATCGCCGCGCAGATAATAATCGACGCGCAGCCAGTGCATCTCACGTCCGCGTGCGACCTGGTCCTTGCCTACGACGGGGATGTTGTTCTCGGCCTGACACGCGACGATGCAGGCGTTGCAACCGAGGCAGGTGCTCAGGTCGATGGCCATGCCCCATGCGTGGCGGTCGCCTTTCCAGTTTGGGTAAAGCGAGGTGGTCGGGGTTTCGTCCTCGATCATGTGACCGGCGGCGGACGGCGGGACGACGCGTGCCAGCTCGCGCCCCGCCATCGTGAAATGCCCCTGAGTCGAGACGAGCGCGTGCTTGCGTCCGAGCTTGCGCAACGTGACGCCCGCACGCTGCCACGGTGAGGTCGATAGTCGCAGGCGGTAAGCGTCGAAGCCGAGCCCGTTGCCAATCGTGCCGGCGTGTTCGCGGCCATAGCCGAGCGGCAAGAGCACCGTCCCCGCAGCCTGACCGGGCATGATCCAAACGGGCGCTTCCACGTGCACGGGCGAGCCGTCGATTTCGCATGCGACCACGTCGCCGGTTTCGAGCGCGAGTTCGGCGGCGAGTTGGGGGCTTACGTAGAGCGCGTTGTCCCACACGAGCCGGGTTAACGGCTTTGGCAGTTCCTGCAGCCATGCGTTGTTTGTCCAGCGGCCATCGAGGACGTTTGGGTCGGGCGAAAACAGGGCGACGAGCGTGGGTGTGATGGCCGTGTCCAACGAGGGGAACATCGCCGAAGTCAAAGCTGCCTTCGGGGCTTCGGGTGCGGGTTCGTCCACCACGCCGCGGATGAGCCAACGATGCCACGCCGCCTCGAACTCATCGGCCGAACGAGAGCCATGCCACGTTTCGCGCACGGCTTCGTAAGCGGTGCCTTCGGGTGCGTTGTTGATCAGGCGCAACACCTCGACGGTTGCACGCCCGCCATGCAGTGGTTCGATCAGCGGTTGCTGAATCGTCGCAGTGCCGTCGAAGCCCCGGAGGTCCGACCACGTTTCCAGAAAATGCGCCTCGGGCAAATGCCAGCGGCAGGCCACGGCGGTCTCATCGACGAACTCGCCCAGATGCACACTGAACTCCACGCGGCGCAGGTGGTCGGCGAAGTCCAGATCGTGCGGCGCGGTGTAGGCGGGATTCGCTCCGAGGATGAACAACGTGCGCACCTCGCCTCGTCCGATGGCGGCATTCAATGCTACGAGATCACCGGCGCAGCGCAGGTCGCCATCGGAGCGGACGGCCGGGAGTGTTTTGACCACGTTGCCACCGGCGCGAGCGTTGAGCACGGTGGCCCAGGCCTGAAGATCGTCGCCGCTTTCCGGGCCGGCGATGCAGGCGACGTGGTCAGGATGGGCGCGTAGATCGGCGATGAAGGCGCGCACGAATGCCGTTTCGGCAGGATCGAGGCGGTGGTCGTCGGCAGTCTCGTGGGCGATTGCCGATAGG
>CBRAFO010000153.1:0-6985 GCA_967755175.1 uncultured Opitutaceae bacterium
TTGAGCCGGAGGCAGGTGACAGTGATAATCGTAGATCGGCTGTGGCTTCGCGTAATTGTGGTAGAGAAGCCGCGACCATTCGGTCGTTAGGAAAAAGTCGTCGTGGAGGTATGAAGAGGCAACGGACATGGGGATAAGCGAATATAGAGCATTAGGGCTTGTCCACGTCTTGGGACGCAGGCGAAGCCACAAAAAAGCGCGTCTCCAAAGAGACGCGCTTGGGAAGACAGACACGGCATCCTGCCGCTCTTTCGAGGCTTTAGGCTTTCGGGCCGCCCTGCGCGAGGCTGCGGGCGCGGAGGCGAAGACCGTTGAGACGGATGAAGCCGGTGGCATCGCTCTGGTTATACCAGCTCTTCACGCCTTCCATAGAGGCGATCTTGTCGTCGTAGAGGGAATACTTCGACTTGCGGCCGGTGGTGATGATGTTGCCCTTGTAGAGCTTGAGGCGGACGGTGCCGGTGACGAACTTCTGACTCTCGTCGACGAGGGCCTGCAGGGCTTCGCGCTCGGGGGCGAACCAGAAACCGTTGTAAACGAGCTCGGCATATTTCGGGATAAGGCTGTCGCGCAGATGCTCGACTTCGCGGTCGAGAGTAAGGCTCTCGATCTGCTTGTGGGCCTGCATGAGGATGGTGCCACCCGGGGTCTCATAAACGCCGCGGCTCTTCATGCCGACGAAGCGGTTCTCGACCAAGTCAACGCGACCGATGCCGTGTTTGCCACCGAGCTTGTTGAGGGTCTTGAGGACCTGGCCGGGGGTGAGCTTCTTGCCGTTAACGGCAACCGCGTCACCTTTGACGAACTCGATTTCGACGTATTCAGCCTTGTCGGGTGCGTCCTCGGGCGAGACGGAGAGCTTGAACATCGCCTTGTTCTCCTTGGTCGTCGGATCGAACCAGGGATCTTCGAGAATGCCGGCCTCGTAGGAAATGTGGAGGAGGTTGCGGTCCATCGAGTAGGGCTTCTTGAGCGAGGCCTCGACGGGGATCTTGTGCTTGGCGCAGTAGGCGATCATCTCGGCGCGGCCGGGGAACTCGGCGCGGTAGTTCTCCATCTTCCACGGAGCGATGATTTCGAGATCGGGAGCGAGCGCCATGTAGGTGAGCTCGAAACGGCACTGGTCGTTGCCCTTGCCGGTGGCGCCGTGGGCAACCGTATCGGCTTTTTCCTTACGAGCGATGTCAACCTGGGCCTTGGCGATGAGCGGGCGGGCGATCGAGGTGCCGAGGTAATACTGGCCCTCGTAAACCGCGTTGGCGCGGATCATCGGGTAGATGTAGTCCTTCGCGAACTCCTCGACGAGATCGAGGGTGTAGTGCTTGGAGGCACCGGTGGCTTTGGCCTTCTTGTCGAGGCCCTTGAGCTCTTCCTCTTGGCCGACGTCGGCGGCAAAGGTTACGATCTCAGCGTCGTAAGTTTCCTTGAGCCATTTGACAATGACGGAGGTGTCGAGACCACCGGAGTAGGCGAGAACGATTTTCATGGATAAGAAAGGAGGCGTTTTGGGCCAGCTGGCCCGGTTGCGCAAAGAAAAACCGGCGCTTAAGCGCGCGTCTGGGCCGAAGCGAGCGTCGCCATGATCGCCTTCTGCACATGCAGGCGGTTCTCCGCCTGATCGAAGATGATCGAGCGAGGATTGTCCAAGACACCTTGGCTGACTTCCTCACCGGGGTGAGCCGGCAAGCAGTGCATGAACCACGCGTCGGGCTTGGCTGCGGCAAAGAGTTCCGGAGTCACCGCGTAAGGCGACATCTGGGTGATGCGTTCCTGTTTCTCCTCTTCCTTGCCCATGCTGACCCACACGTCGGTGTAAACGACGTCGGCGTCCTTCACCGCCTCAAACGGGTCGGTGGTAAAGTGATAGTTCTTCGCAAACCCCTCCTGCTTGAGCAGGGCGTCCAGTTCGGCGGAAGGCTCGAAACCTTTGGGACCGGCGAGCGAGATCTTCATGCCGAAGAGCGCCGCGCCGAGTATCCACGAGTTGGCCATGTTGCACGCCGTGTCACCGAGGAATGCGATCTTGCGACCCTTGAGCGAAGCGAACAACTCCGCGCCGCCGCCCGTCTTGGGTGCCCAGCGCTCGGCAAGGGTAAACGCATCCGTGTAGATCTGGCAGGGATGCAGGAAATCCGTGAGCGCATTGATCACCGGGATCGTGCCATTGGCAGCGAGGCGCTCGACCTCGCTGTGCTCATACGTGCGGACGATCAAACCGTGCACGAAGCGGGACAATACGCGGGCGGTGTCCTCGACGGATTCGCCACGACCGAGCTGGATGTCGTTTTTGTTTAAGAACAGCGGATTGCCACCGAGCTCATGCACTCCAACTTCGAAGGAAACACGGGTGCGCGTCGAGGACTTGGAAAAAATCAGCGCCCACGTCTGGTGCTGAAGCACGGTGCCGGCCGCGCGACCACGTTCGGCTTTAAGCTTTCGGGCTAACGCGAAAACCTCCGCCACTTCATGGGGCTTGAAGTCAGTCTCTTTGAGGAAGTGCTTCATGAAAAAATGAAGCGGACATGCGTAAGCGTTCCCCTTCGCGCCTACCAGAGCAAAATGCGGGCCCGGCAGTTAGTTTTTCGCGGCGAACACCGCGCGCAGAATCTCGACAGACTGCGTCAACTCGGCCGGTGTCGCCGTAAGCGGCGGTAGAAGGCGCATCACGTTGTTGCCTGCGAGAACCGCCAGAAGCCCGCGCTCACGCGCCGCAGCCAGATATGGAGCCGGATCGCTGGCGAGCTGCACGCCCACCAGATAACCGCGACCACGAACGCCAATAACCTGCGCAGGAAACTCCGTCACGAGCTGCTCCAGTTCGCGATGCCAGACCGCGCTCCGAGCCGTGACTTTGTCCATCAACTGCTCGCGCTCGAGCACGTCGAGCACCGCGAGCGCGGCCGCGCACGCCAGCGGCGTGCCGCCAAACGTGGTGCCGTGCATGCCCGGTTGATAAAGCTCAGCCGACTTTTCCCCGATCCAAACCGCGCCGATGGGGAAACCACCACCGAGGCCCTTGGCCATGCCGATCGCATCGGGGCGCACGCCCGTGTGCTCGTAAGCGTAGAACTTTCCGGTGCGACCGATACCGCACTGCACTTCGTCGAGAATCAGCAGGAGGTTGTGACGATTGCAGAGTTCGCGGAGGCCGAGCAGGAACTCGGTTGTCACGGGATTCACGCCGCTTTCACCCTGGATCGTCTCGATGAAGATCGCCGCCGTCTGGTCGTCGATCAGCTCCTCGAACGACGCGAGGTTGTTGAGTTCGCCAAACGCGAAGCCAGGCACCAGCGGACGGAAGCCCTTCTGGATTTTCTCCTGCGGAGTCGCGCTCATGCCGCCGAACGTGCGTCCGTGGAAAGCGTTCTTCGCGCAGATCACCTTGTAGATTTTTCCTTCTTCGCCGCCGGCTTTCTTCATGCCGTGGAGACGGGCGAGCTTCAGCAGTGCCTCGTTGGCCTCGGCTCCACTGTTGCAAAAAAAGACGCGACCGGGACCAGCGTAGCCGACGATCCGCTTAGCCAACTCACCTTGGTTCGGATTGCGGAATAGATTGCTGACGTGGATGAGTTCGCCTGCCTGACGCTGCACCGCAGCAACCCAATACGGGTGGCAATGCCCGAGCGCACTCACCGCAATGCCCGAGGTGAAATCGAGATACTGCGTGCCTTGATCATCCCAAACTTGCGAGCCGCTGCCGCGCACGAGCGTGAGCGCGGGGCGGCCATAGTTTTTCAACACATGGGCATCGTAAAGATCAGCCGTGTTGGTGCGGATAATATCAGGACGGGACATGGTGATAGTAGAAAGGTCGAAATGTAGGAGCCTGCTTAAGCCATACGTCGGCGAATATCGTCAGTATCGCCTGCAAGCAGGCTCCTACATTTTCGATCCGTGCTTAACCGTGGACGATTTCGGTGCCGATGCCGCGGTCCGTGAAAATCTCCAGCAACAGTGAGTGCGGGAGACGGCCGTCGATGAAGTGGACGCGTTGAACGCCTTCTTGCAGGGCGCGCACGGCGCTCATGACTTTTGGCCGCATGCCCTTGTCGATCACGCCACGCTTCTTGAGGTCGTCCACCTGTGAAACTTTCAGCGTGGAGATGAGCGAATCCAAGTCGGACGGGTTGGAGAGCAGACCGGGAACGTCGCTCATATAAACCAAGCGGCGAGCGCGCAGCGCACTGGCAACACGGCCGGCGACGAGATCGGCGTTCACGTTGTAGGGCTTTCCATCGAGGCCCTCGGCGACCGGCGAGATCACGGGAATGTTGCCGTCGGCGATTTCCTTTTTGATGAGCTTCACCTTCACCTCGGTGACTTCACCCACGTAGCCGAGGTCAACGGCGTTACCGTTGTCATCGATCGTGAGCTTCTCGCACACGAGCACGCTGTCGCCCGCAAGACCCTTGGGTCGAGCGTTCGCGAGGAGAATGGCATCGCAGACGTCTTTGTTGACGATCTCGTCGAGGGTTTTCTTGACGATGCCGACAGTGGCCTCGTCGGTGATGCGCATGCCGTTGGGCGCAAATTGGGATTTAAGGCCGGACTGCTCCATGGCCTTGGTGATGGCCTTGCCGCCGCCGTGCACGACGACGACGTTGATGCCAACCGCCGCAAGGAACGCGATGTCGTAGGCGACACGGTTGCGCACCGAGGGATCGGGGTCATCCATGAAACTGCCGCCGTATTTAACGACGAACGTGGAGCCGCGGAAGTCTTGGATGTAAGGCAGGGCTTCGAGGAGCACCTTCGCCTTGGTGGTGATTTCGTTTACGTTCACTGAGTGTTGAGAACATGAGGGGTAAATCACGCATGGCCGGCATTTCCATCTTATTTCTTAAACGCGACAGGAATTAACACATCCGCCGCACGCCAGATGCAGAATCGGCTTCACTCCGCGCGGCGTCGCGACACTTGTGAACGCGTGCCCAGCACCGCCCTCACCTTTTCATCCCGCGCCGAACACCGCGCCTGGCTCGCCAGCCAAGCCGCCCTGCCCAAAGGCTTCCGCGTTGGCACGACGCGCTTCGACTTCATGCCGAAAGAAGCGCCCAAGCCCGCCAAGATGACGCTCACGCTCATCGCGCTCGACCGGCCAACGCCGGACTTCGCCGCGATGTTCACGAAGAACGCCTTCCCCGGCGCACCCGTGATCGTGGGCCGCCGTCGCCTCGCCGAACCCGTGCTCGGCGCGATCATCATCAATAACAAAATCTCCAACGTCTGCGCGCCCCACGGCGTCGAGACCTCCGAACGCGTGTGCGTCGAGACCGCGAAACTGCTCGGATTGCCCGCGACTGCCGTCCTTCCCTCCTCGACCGGCGTGATCGGATGGGGACTGCCGGCCGATGATATCAGCGCTCACCTGCCCCAAGCAGCCAACGCACTCGCCGCTGGCTCTGTGCTGCCCGCCGCCGAAGGCATCGTGACGACGGATCTTTATCCCAAGGTGCGCAGCGCCACCATCGGCGCGGGACGCATCGTCGGCATTGCCAAAGGCGCCGGCATGATCGAGCCCAACATGGCGACGATGCTCGTTTATATTTTAACCGATCTGGCCGTTCCGCGTGACACGCTGCGCGCACTACTCACGAAGGCTGTGAACACCAGTTTCAACCGCATCAGCATCGATAGCGACACGAGCACGTCCGACACGGTGGCGCTGGTGTCCTCGAGTGCGGTGCCCTGCGATGATCTCGCCGCGTTCGAAGCCGCGCTCACGTTGGTATGCAGCGATCTCGCCGAAGACGTCGTGCGCAATGGCGAAGGCGTGCGTCACGTCATCCGCGTGCAGGTGAAGAACGCTGCGACTCCCACCCTCGCCTGCGCCCTCGGCAAGGCGATCGTCAACGCGCCGCTCTTCAAATGCGCAGTGGCGGGCAACGATCCGAATGTAGGCCGCCTGGTGCAGGCGATCGGCAAGCATGTCGGTGCACACGCACCCGACACCGACTTGTCGAAACTGCGCGCCAGCATCGGTGGGATTGAGATTTTTGCCGAAGGCGCGTTCCGCCTCAACCCCGACAAGGAAACCGCCCTCGTCGCTCATCTAAAGCACGCCGAACTCTACACCAGCAAACCGACTGCCGACGGTGTGTTCGCCGCGCCGGTGGATTATCCGCCGCACGAGCGGTGCGTGGAAATCGAAGTCGATCTCGGTGGCGGCGACGCGGCGGCGACGATTTTCGGCGGCGACCTCACGCACGAATACGTGAGCGAAAACGCCGATTACCGGAGCTAAGAGCCAACAATGCTGCAGGTAACAGCCGAGGTAACGAGGCTGGGTTGGAGCGTGTCTGTTATGCCCCAGCCTCGCTACCTCGGCTGCTACGCGAATTAGGGGCCATTCCCGCTGCATCCATTCCAGATAAGCGGCCGAAAGTCCCGAGGGCCACGCATAGCGGCGTCCTCCTGATATTGAGATGAACTGATACGATTAGGAATACGGCATCCTGCCGTCCTATCATCGGAACGCATAGCCATCCCGATGACGGCGAGCTACCTCGCATCATCCGTCCGATCCGGGCACAAAAAAACCGCCCTCTCGCGAAGGGCGGCTTTGGTGTGTTTTGAAAACGTTCGAGATGAACTCAGCGCTTGGAGAACTGGAAACGCTTGCGGGCGCCGGGCTGGCCGGGCTTCTTGCGCTCTTTTTCGCGCGGGTCGCGCATCAGGTGGCCGGCCTTCTTGAGGGCGGCGCGAAGCTCAGGATTGAGCTTCTGGAGGGCGCGAGCGATACCGTGAGCGGTCGCACCGGCCTGGCCAGTGACACCACCACCGGAAACGTTCACATCGACATCGATCTTATCGCGGAGCTCAACGGTGAGCAGCGGACGATAAGCCTGCTTGGCGAAGTTCTCGTGGGAGAAATAGATCTCGAAGTCGCTGCCATTGGCAGTGAGCTTGCCGGTGCCTTCGGAAAGGCGAACGCGGGCGGTGGAGGTCTTGCGGCGGCCGGTGCCGAGGAAAATGGTCTTTTCAG
>CBRAFO010000154.1:0-6977 GCA_967755175.1 uncultured Opitutaceae bacterium
TTCGGCAGGATCGAGGCGGTGGTCGTCGGCAGTCTCGTGGGCGATTGCCGATAGGATCAGGCGAATGCGCGCCGGTGATGCGCCGAGCCGGAAGTCCGCCAGCGAGCCGGTGACGGTGGGCGCGGGTTCGAGCGCGTAAAAGCGCGGAGGTTTCACCTGTCCGTTGACCACGCGGCGCCGTGCGGCGAGCGCGTGGCCGTAGCGCACGGCTGCCGGATGTCGGTAGAAGCAATCGCTCTGGATCGTGAGGATGACGTCGGCTTTTTCGAAATCGAAGTCGGTCTGCGCGCCGTCGTGGTCATGGCGTCCGAGCGCGGTGTGTTGAAACCAGCGGGCTTGCCGAAAGCGGTCGAGCACCCGGTGAATTTCGCCCAGCAGCGTTGGCGAGGTGGTCGGCTCGGTGAGCAACGCCAAGCCCGCGCCTTGGTGCGCGACGAGGTCGGCGCGCCGCGCGCGCCAGGCGTCTTCGAACTGCGGCCAGGTGGAGGCTTGGTTGTCGTGGCGCGGGTAGCGCGAGCGGTCCGGATCGTAGAGGGAGAGGATCGCGGCCTGCGTGAAGACATCGGTCGCGCCGAGGCTTTCGGGATGCTCGGGGTTGCCTTCGATCTTGGTGGGCCGGCCTGAGTTGGTGCGCACCAAAATGCCGCGTCCGTAGCCTTCAGTGGGCATGGCGGTTGTATAAAAAAGCGTGGTGCCGGGGGCGGACATCAGCTCGGGAGGCGTGACCTGCGGGATGATTTTTTCCTCACGGCGGCGCGAGCACGCCGTCAGGCCTGCGAGCGCGAGGGATGCCGCCATCACTTGCAGGAAATCGCGCCGGTTCAGCTCTCGCGGCCACTCTGACGCGCCGGCGGGAAACTCGTCTCCAACGGAGGGACTGCGGCTCAGTGATGACATGTGGAGCAGTTGGTGAGGTGGTCCGGATGCACCGCATAAGCTAACGCGAGGGCTTCGAGAGCAGTGGATTCGGGTGCGGGAGGCTTCAGCGCGGCGAATAGCCGGCCTTGCGATTGCAGGCGCGATCCGGGTTCACGGTGGCACTCGATGCACCAGCGCATGTCGAGCGGCTCGGCTTTTGCGGTGAGGGCCATGCGGCCGAGTTCACCGTGGCACACGACGCAGCCCACGCCTTTTGAAACGTGGATGCCGTGGTTGAAGAAGACGTGGTCCGGCAGGCGTGTTACCCGCGTCCAGCGCAACGGCTCGTCCGCGCTCGCGCTGTGGATGACCGGTTGCAGCATCGCGGTGTCGGTGAAGATCTGGGAGTGGCAGTTGAGGCAGACCCCGGTTGCGGGCATCCCGGCAAAGGCGGATGTCTCCACGGTCGCGTGGCAGAAGCGGCAGTCGATGCGCAGCTCGCCCGCGTGGTGGCGATGGCTGAAGAGGACCGGCTGATCCGGTGCGAGCCCGATGCGGTTCCAGTAGGGGGAATGAAAATACGCGAAGACAGACGCCCCGGTTGCGGCCATTAACAACACGACCGACATCAGTCCGACGCGAAACAACGTGGTGGCACGCGGTCGAAAGAGACCGTGTCCGGTGCGCGGAGCGGGTTCGGGAGGGAAGGAAGGATCGTTCGGCACACGGAGGGCGTGCGGTGCCGAGGCGTCGACCATCGAAGCCCGCCAGCCGCAGGGACCGGCAGAGCATAGACGGACGGCATCGCTCCCACTATCCGGCACGCGCCGGGGTGGGTGGTAGAAGATAGTCCCAAGACCGCCGCCTGCTTTCTCTGCGGGCGGTTAGGCCGTTTTGTAGGGCCTCACCTTGCGTGAGGCCGCGCAGTCTTTAGTCCTGCGCACGCAGGACGGCCCGACGCGAGGTCGGGCCCTACATCAGGAAACGTGGCGGGCGACCTCTTCGGCAGTGAAGCGGTAGCCGATGCCGGATTCGGTTTTGAGGTAGCGCGGCCGGCCTGGGTCGGGTTCCAGCTTTTGCCGGAGGTGGGTCATGTAAACGCGCAGGTAATGCGTTTGGTCCTCGGCATTGGGTCCCCAGAGTTCGCGCAGGATCTGGCGGTGCGTGAGAACTTTTCCGCGATGAACCAAGAGCAGGCGCAGGAAGGCGTATTCTTTGGCAGTTAACTTCACGTCCACTCCGTCCGCGGCGACGCTGCGGCGAGTCAGGTCAACTTCCACCGGGCCGAATTTAATGATGCTCGCTTCGTCGGCGGGATGCGCCCGGCGCAGGAGCACGCGGAGACGCGCCAACAGTTCGCCGCCTCCAAACGGCTTGGTGAGATAATCATCAGCACCCGCGTCGAGTGCGGCGATTTTTTGGGCTTCTTCGCCGAGGACCGAAAGAATGAGGACGGGGGCTTGGCTCCATTCGCGGAGGCGGCGGAGAACGTCGATGCCGTCGGTGTCGGGCAATCCCAGATCGAGAATGATGGCGTCGGGGCGTTTGAGCGCGGCTTCACTGAGCCCGAGCTGGCCGGTGTCAGCTTCACGCACGCCATAACCGGCGGCTTCGAGCGTGATGCGGAGCAAGCGACGAATCTGCACCTCGTCGTCGATGACGAGAAGGTCGGGTTTGGCGGGCGCGTTGCTCATTCCGCCGGCACGCTACCATGCGGTGTGTGCGGCAGGTAAATGGTAAACACCGCGCCGCCGCCGGGATTCTCGCCGGCGACGACTTCGCCGCCTTGCGCCACCACGAAGCCGCGGATGATCGAGAGGCCCAGCCCGAGGCCGCCGGCGCGGGCGGCGTCGCCACGTTGGAATTTATGGAACAGGCGTTCGCGCATGGCGGGCGGCAGGCCGGGCCCACGGTCGGCCACGGTGAAGAAAACGCGTGGGCGTTCGCGGGCGCTTTCAACTCCGCAGGCCAAAAACACCGGTGTGCCTGCGGGCGTGTGCAGCGCGGCGTTGAGGAGGAGGTTGGCGATGACCTGCTCCATGAGCGCGGCGTCGGCGCGAAAAACCGGCATGTCGTCGGGCACGGCCATTTCCAAGGGATGGTCCACGAGAGACTCGCGGACGCCGTCGAGCGCGGCGTTGAGTAGGTCGTGGGCGTCACACCAGTCGAGGCGGGGACGGAGAGCGCCGGTTTCGAGACGTGTCTGGTCGAGAAGATTGCCGACGAGGCGGTTGAGGCGGCGGGTGGCGGTGCGGATCTCTCCGACGAGGTGTTCGCGAGTGGCGGAGTCGGCGGTGGTGAAGTTCTCGGCGGCCGAGCTGAGCACGGCGAGGGGCGTGCGAAGTTCGTGGGAGACGCCGTCGAGCAAGGCGCGGTGGAGTTTGTCGGACTCGGCGAGGAGTTTTTCGCGTTCGCCGGCGGCGCGGAGGTGTTCGCGTTCGACAATCAAGGCGAGTTGCGCGGCGAAACTCTCGGCGAGTTCGCGTTGCGCGAGCGTGAGCAGGGCGTCGTCGGCCACGCGCAACACCAGCACGCCGTGGGCGGTGTCGTCGCGCAGGAGCGGGAGGTGAAAACCCTCGGAGGAGGGGAGCGTGTCGGTGAAGCGCCCGGCGGGTTTGCGGTTGCGCCAGGCCCACGCGGAGACGGCGCGCTCTTTTTCGGGGAGGGTGAACGAGCCGGCGAAGTGCGGCGTCAGTTCGTCTTCGGTTTCGCCCAGAAGGAGGGCGGTTTTGGCGTTGAACAGCTCATCGGCCTGACGAAGGGCGGCGAAGACGGCGTCATCAAGAGTGCGCGCCACACCGAGGGCTTGCGTGAGATGGAAGAGCGCGGTGGCGCGTGCTTCGCGCAGGCGTTCGTGGCGGGCCTGGGCGCGCACGCGGGCGGTGAGCTGGCCGGCGACGAGGGCGACGATGAAGTAGGTCGCGAACATCATGCCGTCCTCAAACTTCGAGATAACAAAGGTGAAGAGAGGAGGTATGAAGAGGAAGTTCCAGGTGAGCGCACTGATCACACCGGCGGCGAGCACGGGCCAGCGGCCGACGCGCAGGCTGAGCACGATGACGGCGAGCAGATACAACAGGCCGACGGCGAGGTAGCCGGTGAACGGGACGAGGAACCAGCCCGCGAGCGTGAGGGCTCCGAGAACAACGAGGACGTCGTAGTATTCGCGGGAGGGAGACGCGAAGGCGGTTTCCCAGTCGATGCGCAGGCTGGGTTTGTCGGCGAGGCGCTCGGCGGGGACTACGTAAACATCGATGGGACCGCTGATGCGCAGGAGACGATCCACCAAGCTGCCGCCGCGCAGCCAGTCGAGCCAGCGAGAGCTGCGGGATTTGCCGACGACGATCTGAGTCGCGTTGTTCTGAAGGGCGACGCGCACCAGGGCGGCGGAGATGTTCTCGTCGTGGGTGACGACGATCTCCGCGCCGAGTTCGCGGGCGAGAGCAAGGTTCTGTTCGAGGCGGCGACGATCCTCGGGGAGGAGGTTGCGGGCGGATTCCACGCTCACAGCGATCCACGAGGCACCTTGGGAGGCGGCCATGCGGCGAGTCCAGCGAACGAGCTGCGTGGAGGACGGGCTGGGGCCGATGGCGACGAGCAGGCGTTCGCCGGAGCGCCAGACGGTTTTGAGCGGGCTGGTGGCGCGGAGCTCACGGAGACGTTTGTCCACGCGCTCGGCCACGAAGCGCAACGCGAGTTCGCGCAGGGCGGTGAGGTGAGTGTCTTTGAAGAAGCCATCGGCGGCGGCTGCACGGGCGTGGTCGCCGAGGTAGACTTTGCCTTCCTTCAGCCGGTCACGGAGGGCTTCGGGGGTGAGGTCAATCAGTTCGATCTGGTCGGCAAGTTCGAAGACGGAATCGGGAACCGTCTCGTGGACGGTGGCGCCGGTGATCTGGCGGACAGCGTCGGAGCGGCTTTCGATGTGCTGGACGTTGAGCGTGGTGAAAACGTCGATACCGGCTTCAAGCAGCTCGATCACGTCTTGGTAGCGCTTGGGGTGGCGGGAGCCCTCGGCGTTGGTGTGGGCGAACTCGTCCACGAGGACCAGTCGGGGCCGGGGCTGGCGGGCGAGGAGGGCCTCCAGGTCCATCTCGGTGATCTGGATGCCGCGATACTCGATGACGCGGCGCGGCATCACGGGCAGATCGGAGAGGAGTGCCTCGGTTTCGGCGCGTCCGTGAGTTTCGACGACGCCCACGACGAGATCGACCTTGTCCTTCATCTCCTGCTGGGCGGCACGGAGCATGGAGTAGGTCTTGCCCACGCCGGGGCACATGCCGAAGAAGATCTTCAGGCGACCGCGACGGGAGCGTTGTTCGTCTCGCTGGAGAGAGGCGAGGAGGGCGTCGGGATCGGGACGGTGGTCGGGCATGAGTCGTCGGTTGGTCACCGCTTTTTAACGCGAGTAATGCACTACGGCGAATGCCATGATGGTAAACCAAAGCACAAAGCTGATTGAAAAGATCGTCAGCAGATATCGTCTGGCAATCGAAGAGGTGACGACTTCGGTCTTTAGCCAGGAGATGTCACACAGCCATTGCACGCCCCGCGGACAGAGAGTTCCTCCCAAGGGCGTCCACGTATATTCTTCGGGGATGAATCCCTCGGCGGCCAGTTCGCGGACGAACGCCCTCTTGCGCACATCGGAGAACGTGTCACGGGACATGCGAATGATGACTGCATCGGGTTCGTTTTCGACGCGGACCAAGGTATCGGAAGCGGGGAAGTAAAACTCAAAGCTGCCAGACTGGAGGGGCGATGACATTTGGCATGACCAGAGGGGGAACGACCATGGACTCAGGGAAACTGATTTCACTCGGAGGAGAATCAGGCGGGGTGGTTGGGAAGATAGCCGCGCTGACAAGAATCGGCAACCTTCGGGAGCGTCTGCGGGAGGCGGTGATTACGGATGGACATGGTCGAGGGCCAGGTTGAGGAGCAGGACGTTTACGCCGGGTTCGCCGAGGACGCCGGCGTCGCGGGGATCGGTGTGAGCGGCTATGAGGCTGGTGAGGGTGGTGAGCGGAAGGCCGCGAACGCGGGCGATGCGGGGAGCCTGGAGCGTGGCGTTGGCCACACTGATGTGGGGATCGAGTCCGCTGGCGGAGGAGGTCACGGCATCGGCGGGCACGGGCGCGTCGGGCGCGAGGCTGTTGGCAGCGCGGTAAGCGGCGACATTGGCCTTGATGTTGTCGGCGAGCTTTTGGCTGGTGGGTCCGAGGTTGGTGCCGGAGGAGTTGGCAGCGTCATAACCGGCGCCCGCGACGGAAGGGCGCGAGTTGAAATACTTTTCGGAGGTGAACGACTGGCCGATAAGGACGGAGCCGCGCACGGTGCCGTCGGTATCAGTGACGAGGGAGCCATTGGCACGAGACGGGAAGAAGGCTTGCGCGCCGGCCCACACGGCGAGCGGGTAGGCGCCGCAGAGGAGGACGGCGAGGACGGCGGTGAGGAGGAGCGCGGTGCGAAGTTCGGAGAGGAAAGTTTTCATGGGAGAAGGGAACGGGGGAGGAGTGGTTTTTATCTTTCTCTTTATTCTTTATCTTAATCTTTCTCGGTTTGGAAAAATGGGGGCGGAGAAAGAGAAAGATTAAGAGGAAAGAGAAAGATAATCACACGAGGTGGAGCGCGTTGATGAGGATATCGATGAGCTTGATGCCGGCGAAGGGGACGATCATGCCGCCGAGGCCGTAGATCGTGAGGTTGCGGAGGAGCATCGCTGACGCGCCGATGGGGCGATAGGCCACGCCTTTGAGTGCGAGCGGGATCAGGGCGATGATAACGAGGGCGTTGAAGATCACCGCGCTGAGGATCGCGCTGTGCGGTGATCCGAGGTGCATGACGTTGAGCGGGGCGATGGCGGGAAACGCACCGACCAGCATCGCGGGGATGATCGCGAAGTATTTGGCGACGTCGTTGGCGATCGAGAACGTGGTGAGCGCGCCGCGGGTGATGAGCAGCTGTTTGCCGATGGCGACGATGTCGATGAGCTTGGTCGGGTTGCTGTCGAGATCGACCATGTTGCCGGCTTCCTTGGCGGCCTGCGTGCCGGTGTTCATGGCAACGCCGACGTCGGCCTGGGCGAGCGCCGGGGCGTCGTTGGTGCCGTCACCGGTCAT
>CBRAFO010000155.1:0-6807 GCA_967755175.1 uncultured Opitutaceae bacterium
TGTTTGGACAACGGCGGGGGGGCGGCAGTAAGGGGTGGGGCGTGTTTAAACCCCACTGCTGGCTGTTGTTCTTGTTGATGGTTTCTTTTACCGCGGCTGCATTCCCAGAGGTGAATCCACCGGTGGTCGAGGTGAACGCGATCCCCGTGTCGGCAGATTATGTTTTGCGCACCTGGGGTATGGAAGAGGGGTTGCCCAGCAACCGGGTGACGAGCCTCACGCAGACACCCGATGGTTATCTCTGGGTGGGGACGCTGGGTGGGTTGGCACGGTTCGACGGTGTGAGGTTCACGACATTTCACGCGGAGAACACTCCGGGCCTGGAGTCCGATCTGGTGCAGGCGCTGTTCACCGCTCGTGATGGTAGCCTGTGGGTGGGCTTGGATCGGAGAGGTGTCGCGCGACGGGTCGGGGATCGATTTCACGTGATCACGCCGTTCGCGCCGCTCATGTTCGGGTGGACGACTTCGTTTGCCCAAGACGCTTCCGGAGCGGTCTGGTTCGGCGACGAGGCTCCAATCAAGGCGTCACGTTGGGTGGATGGTCAGCTCACCGCCTACTCCGAACGGGATGGCCTGGCCTGGGAACGGGGAGCCCATGGGAACGAAGTCGCTTCAACGGCCAACGGAACGATCTGGCATGCCAACACGGTCGGCTGCGGTCCGTTTGACGGGAAGCGTTTTCAATCGATCGATCCAGCGGGCGGCGGGTATGTGCATCTGGCGCGAACCGGGGGAGGAGGAATGTGGGCGGCACGTGGCACTCGGCTCGTGCGTTACCACCCTGATGGCTCGCAGGAAACCGTGGCGGATTTAGGTGCGCTTTCCGTGCATATGATGATGGAGGATTCGTCGGGGACTCTTTGGTTGGGGACGAACAATGCCGGATTGATCCGGTTCCGGAACGGGGTTTTGGCAAAAGTGCCGGTGGAGGGGGGCGCGGTGTCGTCCGTCTTTGAGGATCGTGAGGGCGACATCTGGGTGGGGACACCGTCCGCAGGGGTGAGCCGTCTGCATGCGCGTCGGTTCCGCCTGCGGCAGAGCAAGGATGGATTACGCGATGACGACACCTATTCCGTATGCACGGACAATGAGGGGAGGCTCTGGCTGGCCGGGCGCAACGCCGTGCTCGCGCGTGCGACCGACGCGACCAATCGCTCATTCACCGAACCCGGTGGCAGGCCGGACCGGGTTGGAGGCATCATGGTGGTCAATCCCGACCCGTCCGGTGGAGTGTGGGTAGGCACCACGTCTGGCGGCCTGTTGCACTTCAACGAAGGGACGTTCCGCCGTGAATCACTGCGCGATCCCGTCACTGCCTTGCTGGTGGACCGGAACAGGGTTTTGTGGGCCGCGACCATCAAGGGTCCGCTCGTCCGTCACCAGGCCAGGCAGGACCTTCGTATGCCTGAGGCCGACGGGTTGACCCATGTGCTTTCCCTTGCCGAAGATCCCTCCGGTCGGATCTGGGCGGGAACGGAGAACGGTTTGGTTTTCCAGAAATCAGGAGAGCAATTTGTCTCGGTGCCATTACCGGGGGCTCAACCCGGAGACGCTATTCGGTTCATCGTTCCAGATGGCCCGGACACGGTTTGGATCGGAGCGTTGAGAGGCGGGCTCTACCGCTGGCGGGACGGCCGGATCAGTCGGTTGCCTGGCGGCGCAGGCCTGCCCATTGATGACCTGCGTTCGCTGATCATTACGGCGGAGGGGGATTTTTGGGTGGGCACGGCGAGTGGCTTGCTGCGGGTGGCGCGGGACGAGATCGAGCCTGTAATGGACGGACGTCAGCCTTCCCTTCACTGCATCGCCTATGGACGGGACGACGGGTTGCCTTCGACCGAGTTTTCGCTGGGGTTTCGTGGGGCCACGACCAGGACGCCCGATGGCCATTACTGGTTTGCCACCGCCAGCGGGGCGTTGGAAATCCTGCCAAAAGAAAAGGCTTCGCCCGCGATCACAGCGCTGCCGGTGTTGATTGAGGAGGTGCGGGTGGGCGGGACGGCGATGGGTTTAAACGGGGACGTTGGACTATTGATCCCTCCGCGTTTTGGTCCGCTGGAAATCCGCTACACGCTGGCCCATTTAAGCGCACCGGAGCGTGTTCGGTTTCGCTATCGTTTGTTGGGCATGGGGAGCGGCGCGTGGGTCGATGCTGATCGCCAAAGGACGGCGCTGTTTACCTATCTGCCGCCGGGCGATTATCGGTTTGAGGTCGCCGCCGCCGGGGCGGACGGACCTTGGCTGCCCACGACGTCATCGCTGGCCTTTACCGTGCGCGCCGCGTGGTGGGAGACGAGTTGGCTTCGCTCGGCGGTCGGACTGCTTGGCGCGCTGGCGCTGGCCGCGTTGGTAAGACTCGGGGTGAAGCGGCGGATGCGTGCGCATATGCGCAGGCTGGAACAGGAGAATGCGCTGGAGCGAGAGCGCACGCGTATCGCTCGCGACATGCACGACGAGTTGGGCGCCAGCCTCACCCGTATCGCGCTGATGAGTGATCTGGCCGCCGGCGACGCCCATCTGCTGCCGCCTGAAACCGGCCGGCAGCTCGGTGCCATCGCTGGCGCCGCCCGGACGGTGTCGGGCACGCTGGACGAGATCGTGTGGATGGTGAACCCGAACAACGACACCTTGGCGCGACTCGTCGGCTATCTGGCCGAGTCGGCGGGCGAGTTCCTGGCCTCCACCGAGATCGGACTCACGCTTGATCTGCCGGAGCAGGTTCCAGCGTATGCCGTGCCTTCGGCCGTGCGCCACCACCTTGTCCTCGTGGTGCGAGAAGCCCTCAACAACGTCGTGAAGCATGCCGGTGCCCGGTCTGTTGGGCTGCGGATCGTCCTTGGCAACGAGGCGCTCACCGTCGTGATCGCGGACGATGGCCGTGGTTTCACCTCCGATACCGTCGCTCCTTCGTCCAACGGCCTGATCAACAGCCGCCAGCGCCTGGCCTCGGTTGACGGTTCCTACCAGATCGAAAGCCGGCCGGGTGGCGGCACCATCGTCACGCTTACGTTGCCATTGCCACGGCTGCCCTAAGTCACATGTTTATGTGACCGGCCTGATCGATGTGCAGCTGGCGGAGTTCGCCGGTCTCCCCTTAGTCTACCCCTATTCGGCCGCCCTATTCCAGTTCCCCATGAGCATCACAATTTCCATCGTCGAGGATGATTCGGCCATCCGTGAGGGGTGGACCGGGGTCATCAATCGCACGCCCGACTTTCGCTGTATCGCCGGGTATGGCACGGCGGAGGAGGCCATGGAGGGGATTCCGGCCAACCCGCCTGACGTGGTGTTGATGGACATTAATCTGCCCGGCCTTTCCGGCATCGACTGTGTGCGCGCGCTCAAGCCGCGCATGCCGGAGGTGGATTTTGTCATGCTCACCATGTTTGATGATCGTGATCGAATCTTCGATGCCTTGCGGGCCGGAGCCATCGGCTATCTGCTCAAGCGCACCACGCCAACCGCTTTGATTGAGGCGATTCAGCAGGTGAAGGCGGGTGGCTCGCCGATGTCGTCGGAGGTTGCCCGGCAGGTCACGCAGTTTTTCCGCGACACACAGCCGGATGCGAAGACCGCCAATCCCGACCTCGAAACGCTGGGCGAGCGCGAGGGACAGATACTGAAGATGCTCGCCGCCGGCCGGCACTACAAAGAGATCGCCGCCCAGCTCGACATCAGCATCGACACGGTGCGAACCCACATCCGGCGGATTTATAGGAAGTTGCAGGTCAATTCCCGCACGGAAGCCGTGATAAAATTTTTCGGCCGCTGAGCGAGGCGGATGATGCATTGATTCTCGTGTAGGCCCGACCGTTGGTCGGGCTGACAGACCTGCGGTCTGGCCTACAGCTAAACGCCGGTCGCGGTGCTCTCCGGTCGGGCGGGGGAGGGGGATTGCTGGAACTCAAGCCTGTCGCGGGAGAACGCGGACCGCCGGGTGGCCGCCACCGGCGGTCGCATATCCATGCGACTATCCTCAAAGGGGGGATCGTGAGATTATCCGTCCGATAAATCACCCTACGATACCCTGTTCATCGGCGTGGACGCATTCAAAGCAGAGATGCCGTCAATGTCGGCTGAGCAACTCCCCCTCAAAGCTCTCCGTTTCCTCATCATCAGTTTAGTCGGAAATCAGTCATTATGAACAAAAAGCAAGTCCCTGCTACCACTACGCGCAGTCGCACGCTGGCTGCGATCCTTCTCGCCGCCATGCTCGCCAGCAATGCAGCCCACGCGACGACCACTTTCACCAAAGCCGACAATACGAATGCTCTCAACCTGGGTTCAAGCTGGGTGGGCGGTTTTGTGCCCGGCTCCAGTCAGATTGCCCAGTGGAACAGCACGGCTTTAGCCGCCAATACCAGCGCTTCGCTGGGTGGCAATCTGAGTTGGGAAGGCATTAGCATAGTTGATCCGGGCGCGGCGGTCACCATCAGCAGCGGCAGCGTGCTCACCCTCGGCGTCTCCGGCATCGACATGAGCGCAGCGACGCAGGATCTGACGATCAGCTCGGGGCTGACTCTCGGCTCGGGTAATCAGGTTTGGAATGTGGCTACTGGGCGCACGCTTGCGCTCGACACCGGCACGTTCACACGCACCGCCGGCGCAACGATGAACATTCAAGGTGCGGGCACGGTATCCTCGACTATGACGGGGCTCACGTCCGCCGTTCAGACGAACGGTATCCTCACTTGGGCGACGGTGGGAACAGGCACCAACACCCGGTTTGCCACCTTTAGCGGCGATAGCTTGGTCGGTTATACGGGCGCGACGGCTGCATCTACCGGTTCAGGCACTTGGGACGGCATTCCCTCGGGCGGAACCGGGCTCATCAACTACGATATAACGGTTGGTGGGACAGGGGCGGTGACAGGCAACGCTCGGAATGTGAACTCGATTCGTTACAGTGGCACCGGTGCTTTTACCCAAGCATCCAACACGAACAACACCGTTCTGATGACTACCAATGCCATCCTGAACGCGGGAACCGGCACCTTTACGATTGGCACGACAGGGGGGACCACGCTGAACGTCGGGATTGGTTCGACGAACGAGTTGGTTCTTAACGCGGCCAATGCGGGAATCGTGATCGCCAACGTGATCTCTGGAGCCGCCGGAGCCAGTGTCACTGTGGTCGGGCCAAATACGGTGACGCTCAATGGCGCGAGCACTTTCACCGGCGGCACGACACTTAATGGTGGTAGCCTGGCTCTCGGGGCGAGTTCCACTGGAGCTGCGGGATCGGTCACTGCGGGCCCGGTCGGCACCGGCACGCTTACATTAAATGGCGGTAATCTTGCCGCCAGCCTAGCTGCGCGGACAATCAACAATGCAGTTGTTGTCAACTCCGGGACGACGACATTTTCTCAGCCTGATACGAACGGCGCAAACTTGGTATTGGGTGGCGCGCTCACGGGTGCTGGAGTGTTGGCAGATGGCGTCGCTGCCAGTGGGAATGCTGCAAGTATTTTCTTTACGGGCAACTTGAGTGGCTTTCAAGGCACCTTCGCCTATCAGAACACCAATGGGATCGTGAACTTCCGCTTTGGTAACAATACTGGAACAACCGGGACTCCGCTTGTAGCCACCGTAGATGCGTCTCAGGCGAAATTTGCAATCAATGCTTCTGGTGCTTTTGCCCGTCCAGTGGCCCTCACGGATAACATGAGCAACTCCACCCTTAAGATGGGTGAGCTTTCCGGCAATGGTCTTATGGCCGGCTCGTTTCAAGGCTCTGGCACCCAACTTGTTAATACATATGAAATTGGGTATTTGAACACGGACACAACTTTCTCCGGGGCGTTTGGTCAGACCGCAACGATTGCGAACACCACCAGTGAACGAAACCTTGCCATCACCAAGGTGGGAACCGGTTCGCTTACACTCAGTAACACCACCAGTGCTTATACAGGCAATACAACGGTTCGTGACGGAAAACTGATCGCCGGTGCTTCCCAGACGTCCGGTTCTGCGGGACCTTTCGGCACTTCTACAAACGCCATCATTCTTGGCGACGCCACCACCATCAGCAGCGTCAGCGCGATGGCTCCCCAGTTGCTGACTGGCGGCGCGTTCACGGTGACCCGCGCCATCACCGTCGGTGCCAGCAATGGTGCCCTTGGTAACGCCAGCACCACATTCACGATTGGCGGCAACACGGCCAACACCTCGACCTTCTCCGGCGTGACGACCCTTAACCAGAACCTCTCTGTCACACAGGTGGCCAGTGGCACGCTGAATCTCACGGGCAATATCACCTCCGGCTCCAGCGGCACGCAGACGATCACGTTTAACAACGTCGGCTCCGTTTCCCAATCCACGGGTGTGATCGGGGGAGGCACTGGAGCGATCGCCGTCACACAGTCAGGAGCAGGCACGACGACGCTCTCCGGCGCGAACACCTACACCGGAGCCACCACGGTCACAGCCGGCACCTTGGCGACCGGTTCCACTGGCACGTTCGGTGCGGGCAATGTCTCCGTGGTCTCGGGCGCTGCGCTCACGTTTGGCAACAGTGCCTCCATAGCGGATCTTTCGACCCTTACTTTCTCCAAGACCTCGACCGCAGGGAGCATCAACCTTAACTTCACTGGAATTGAAACGGTTGGCCTCCTTTTGGATTCCGTCTCTTCAACCTATCTTGCCGGCGGCACCTACACTGCTACCGACCTAAACACGTTACTTGCGTCACTGGGTGGTAACGCCGTGTTTGCCGGCACCGGCTCTCTGAGCTTCTCCTCCATCCCCGAACCCTCCACCTACGCGGCGATCTTTGGTGGTCTCGCGTTGGTCGGCGCGGTTGTCC
>CBRAFO010000156.1:0-6786 GCA_967755175.1 uncultured Opitutaceae bacterium
GTGCCGAGCGGTCCGGCCGCAAGGGCCGACCCTACAGGAACCCGACGCATGTTACGACGAAGGGCTTTTACGATCTGCGCAGACCCAATCTTTGTTTTACGATTTTGTTCAAAAAAAGACGGGTTATCACGGTGTCGTAACAAAGCCGCCACGGATTCGTAACAATAGCCTGTCATCTTGGGGTCTGATTCGCACGGCCAGTGCGCTCAGCAAACACCAACACCCAAGAACATGGCTAACAACTCATTCAAATGGCTCGCGCTGCTCGGCAGCGTAGCTCTCGGCGCGGCCTCCATGGCCCACGCCCAAGACAGCGGTCCGCTCATCGATGCTCTCGTTAAGAAGGGCGTTCTTAATGACCAAGAGGCCGAAGAAATTCGCGCCGATCTGGTCAAGGACTTCGCTACCTCGACTTCCGCCGGCAAGCTCAACCTCTCCTCCGCCCTCACCGAGCTCAAGATCTCCGGTGATGCTCGCGTGCGTTACGAATACCGCACCGGCGAAAGCGGCACGGCGAGCGATAGCCAGGAGCGCAATCGCTACCGTTACCGCCTGCGTCTTGGCCTCACGGGCAAGCTGCAGGACGGCTGGTTCTTCGGCACCCGCTTCGAGCCGTTGGGGAGCAACCGTTCGACCAACGTTTCGGCTGGTAGCAGCACTCCTTTCGCTAAGGAAGACAGCTTGGCCATCGGTCAGGCCTACATCGGTCGCAATGTGGGTGACTTTACCTTCATGGCTGGTCGTTTGCCTGGCACCCCGCTGGTTGCCTCCTCGATGGTCTGGGATGATGACTTGAATCCCGAAGGTTTGTCCGAGCAGTGGAGCCACCAGGTGGATAACGTTACCTTGATCGGAAACTTCGGTCAGTTCACCTATCAGACTGGCGACAAAACCAATCCGTTCGGCGCCGGTCAGCCGGAGAGCACCTACCTCTGGGCTTTCCAGGGTGGTGCCAAGGCCAAGGTTTCTGACGGCGTGACCGTGCAGGTCCTGCCGACCTATTACACCTATAGCTCCAACGACCTCACCGCCACGGCGTTGACGACCACCAATAACGGTAATCTGCGCACGGTCGGGCTGTCGGTCATCGATATTCCCGTCGAGGTCGGCTTCAAGCTGGGCGCTCTTCCTGCCAAGGTGTTCGCCGATGTCGCCTACAACCTCGATGCCGATGTGCGTGCCAAGGCCGCCAACAAGGCCGCCTTCGACGGCGAAAACATGGCTTATCAAATCGGCTTCGGCGTCGGTGCGTCCAAGGTCAAGGGCGACTGGGAGGCCAAGGCTTTCTGGCAGTCTGTTGATGCCTTCGCTCTCGATTCCAACTTGGTCGATTCCGACCTCTTTGACAGCCGCACCAACATGGAAGGCTTCGTCCTTCAGGGCAGCTACGTCATCTCCAATGGCGTGAGCGTCAAGTTCACCTATGCCAATGCCGACCGTAAGAACGACGGTCTTGCCACCTACGGTGCGGGCGACATCGGCACCGCCAACCTGACCCACTACCAGCTCTTCCAGGCTGATGTGAACGTTAAGTTCTAAGGTTTGTCCATCTACCGGGGCGGAGGGTTTTCCCTTCGCCCCGTTTTTCTACCACCGATCGCCCGATCCCCGAATTTCTCTCATGAAAAAGTCACTCGTCATTCTCGCCGCTCTCCTGACCGTCGCTTCGGCCCAGGCCCAGAAGCTCGTCATCAAGGGTTCTGACACCCTCGGTGCCAAACTCGTCCCCACTCTCGCCGAAGAATACAAAGCCCAGCACCCCGGCACCTCCTTTGAGATCGCTGCTGAAGGCTCCACCACCGGCATCACCGCCATCATCGACGGCACCGCCGCCATCGGCATGTCCTCCCGCCGTGCGAAGACCACCGAGATGTCCGCCGCGTCCGCCAAGGGCGTCAACATGAAGCCCGTGATCGTCGCCTACGACGGCATCGCCATCGTTGTTAACGAGAAGAGCCCGCTCTCCGGTCTCACCAAGCGCCAGGTCGAGCAGATCTTCACCGGTGACGTCACCGATTGGTCCGCTGTCGGCGGCGCCCCCGGCCCGATCTCGGTTTACACCCGTAACACCTCCTCCGGCACCTACTCGGACTTCAAGGACCTCGCCATGAAGAAGCGCGACTACGCCAAGTCCTCCCAGAAGATGGCCGGCAACGAGCAGATCGTCGCTGAGGTCGCCAAGAACCCCAACGGCATCGGCTACGTCGGCCTCGCCTACACCAATGCCCCCGGCATCAAGGTGATCTCGGTTGATGGCGGCCTGCCCAACAAGGCTTCCGTCCTCGCCAAGAAGTATCCTTACGCCCGCCCGACGTTCTACTACACCAACGGCGAGCCCTCCGGCGAAGCCGCCAAGTTCATCGCCTTCACCCTCAGTGACGAAGGCCAGAAGATCGCCGAGAAGGTCGGCTTCGTTCCCCTCCGCTAACCGGCTGCAAGAACCCGGTTTGTTTCAGTAACGTAACAGAGGCCCACTTGACCGTCGTTGAGTGGGCCTCCGTTTTTTTGGCAGCCACCCATCGCGTCCCTTTTCCCTTTCGCATGCCGCCCGCTTCCACATCCGCCGCGCCCGTCGCGCCTCCCACCTTCGTCATCGAGAAGGCGCGCACGCGCCTCTTCGGGTTGACCTTGGATGAGTGCATCCAGGCGTTTTTCGGCGGCAACGCCCTGATGGCGGTCGTCGTGTTAGGCCTCATCACCGTCTTCCTGTTTCGCGAAGGCGCTCAATTTTTCAGCCAGAATCGCGACAACATCCGTATCTACCGCGAGGCCGGCCTCGAATACGTCGATTACATCCGCCAGCAGCAGGAAGATCACACCGCGCTGACCCGCTACCTCTTCGATATTCGCATGCAGGCGGTGAAACAGCTCACCGAGGTGGACAAACTCTCGCTGACCGCCGCCAACGCCAAACTCGCCGCGTTCGACGAGTTCTCCGGCAAGTATTCCGATGCGGTCGAGCCCGTGCGTGGTCTCGTCTCGGACCTCACCGACGTCGCCACCGCGATCAAGACGAAATACACCGTCAACCAAGACCACAAAACCGAGCGCGATCAGCTGATCGCCGCAGGCAAGACCGACGAAGCCACTGCCGTCGAGATCGCCAACATCGACTTCAAGGCCGAACTCGCTCCGCTCATCGGCACGCTCCCGGCCTACAAGGAGGCCAGCGACCAGTTCGCCCAAACTCTCCGCCAAGTCGTCGCCGAAGCGCCCGCGCTGCCCGTGCCTTCGCTCCAGCCGCGTCTCGACCGTTTCAAGCAGCTCACCGCCGACTACATCGCGACGTTCCCCGACACGTATAAATCCCTGCAAACTTGGGACTACTCAGTCCCGGTGCCCGCCTGGAAATCGTTCACGAGTTTCATCCTCGGTCGCCAATGGCTCACGGCCAGCTTCTGGCAGGACTGGTATGGTATCGTTCCGCTCTTTGTGGGTTCGCTCCTCATCTCGGTGATCGCCTTGGTCATCGCGGTTCCGTTCGGCGTGGGCGCGGCCATCTACGTTAACCAGATCGCCACGGCCCGTGAGCAACGCCTGATCAAGCCCGTCATCGAGTTCATCTCGGCGATTCCGTCGGTGGTGCTCGGCTTCTTCGGCATCGCCGTCCTCGGCCAGGCCCTTCGCGCACTCTCGCAAGCCGAGTGGCTGAGCTGGGTTCCCGGCTTCCCGTTTGCCGAACGTCTCAACGCGCTCACCGCCGGCTGCCTGCTCGCGCTGATCGCGGTGCCCACGATCTTCACGCTCGCCGAAGACGCCATTAACAACGTCCCCCGCGCGTTCAAAGAAGCCTCGTTCGCTCTCGGTGCCTCCCGCATGCAGACGATCCTGCGCATCATCGTCCCCGCTTCGCTTTCCGGCATCGTGTCAGCCATCCTTCTCGGTCTCGGTCGCGTGATCGGCGAAACCATGGTCGTGCTCCTCTGCGCAGGTAACCGCATCGCCATTCCCGATTTTTCCGCCGGCCTCGGCGTCGTCACTCAACCCGTTCACACCATGACCGGTATCATCGCCCAAGAGATGGGCGAGGTGGCGCAGGGCAGCATTCACTACCGCGCGCTCTTCGTCGTGGGCATCGTGCTCTTCTTCCTCGCGCTGCTGATCAACTTCCTCGCGCAGAAAATCGTGCGCAAATACCGCATCTCCATCGGCTGACCATGAGCGACCTCGTCAATCCCTTCGCCCACAAGCCCAGTCGCAGTCGCGAGCTGGAGAAGCTCACGTTCGGCATCTTCCGGTTCGCCACCTACATCGTGCTCCTCTGCGGCCTCTTTGTCTTCGGCGACATTATCGTCAAAGGCTCGGGCACGGTGTTCGGCGCATTCAAGACCACCGATCATTTTCCCTTCGTCACCAACACCTTTTTGTTCGAGGCCCCCGAGTCCCTCTACGTCTTCGAACACGACGGTAAGAAACTGGAAATGGGCGACAAAGAGTTCCGCTCCTTCCGTGAGTCGGCCGAGGCGCAGGCCAAGGCCCAGAACAAGCCGGTGCCGAAGTTCAAGACCGAGAGTTACGTTTACTCGGCCGGTGGCATCTGGCCCTGCATCGTGGGCACCGTTCTCCTCGTGGTCGGTTCGATGACCATCGCGCTCGTGCTCGGCGTGAGCAGCGCGATCTACCTCAACGAATACGCGAAAGACGGCCCGGTGGTGCGTTTCATCCGTCTCGCCATTCTCAATCTCGCCGGCGTGCCCTCGATCGTGTTCGGCCTCTTCGGCCTCGGTATGTTCGTGTTGTTCTTCAACTGGAACGTCTCGCTCATTTCCGGCTGGTTCACTCTCGCGTTCATGGTGCTGCCCGTGGTCATCACCGCCTCCGAGGAGGCGCTCAAGGCCGTGCCCAAGGGCTTCCGCGAAGGCTCGCTCGCCCTCGGCGCCACCAAGTGGCAGACCATCCGCAGCAACGTGCTGCCCTACGCACTTCCCGGCATCCTCACCTCGTCCATTCTCGGCATCGCCCGCGTCGCCGGCGAGACTGCCCCGATCATGTTCACCGCCGCGTATGTTGTCCGCGACAAGCTCCCGTGGGACGTCGAGAAGGCCAGCGACTTCCTCTTTCAAGGCGTGATGGCACTGCCTTACCACATCTACGTGGTGTCCTCGAAAATCCCGCAGAATGACTACACGGAGCGCGTTCAATACGGGACCGCGTTCGTGTTCTTGGGCATCGTCGCCCTGATCGCGATGTCCTCGATCGTGCTCCGCAACAAACTTCGCAGTCGCTACAAATGGTAACCGACACAACTTTTACGTCTAAAGCCGCGCCCATGGAAACGCCCGCCGCCCCCGCCACTTTTAAGGTCAATGTTCCTGCCTCCGCCGCGAAACCGTCGGACGTGACCAACACCCTGATCGACATCGAAAACCTCGATTTCTACTACGGGGCCAAACAGGCGCTCTTCGACGTCAACCTGAAGCTCGACGACAAACGCGTCACCGCCTTCATCGGGCCGTCCGGCTGCGGTAAATCGACGCTCCTGCGCTGCCTCAATCGCATGAACGACCTCATCGACGGCACGTCCGTCAAGCGAGGCACGATCAAGATCCACGACGTGGACATCTATGGGAAGAACGTGGACTCGATCGAACTGCGCAAACGCGTCGGCATGGTCTTCCAGAAGTCCAACCCGTTCCCGAAGTCCATCTACGAAAACATCACCTACGGCCTGCGCATTCAGGGACAGACCAACAAGGCCAAGCTCGACGAGATCGTCGAAAAATCCCTGCGCGGCGCCGCGCTCTGGGACGAGGTGAAAGACCGCCTGCACGAGAGCGGACTCGGCCTCTCCGGCGGACAACAACAGCGCCTCTGCATCGCACGCACCATCGCCGTCTCGCCCGAGGTCATCCTCATGGACGAGCCCTGCTCCGCGCTCGATCCCATCGCCACCGCCAAGGTCGAAGAACTCATCCACGAGCTGAAGAAGCAGTTCACGATCATCATCGTGACGCACTCGATGCAACAGGCCGCCCGTTGCTCCGACAAAACCGCGTTCTTCTATATGGGTAAGCTGATCGAATACGCCGACACGCGCACGATCTTCATGAACCCCTCCAACCCCCAAACCGAAGCCTACGTCTCCGGCCGTTTCGGTTGATACCCGATCCTGTTTAACCACTAAAAAATACTCATTATCACTCATCAGAATCACGATCCATCGGGGATCTCATTCCGAGGTCTGGCATTAGTGTCTATTAGTGCCCATTAGTGGTTAACATTCCGTCTCCGCTCCGTCTTTCCAAAATGAAACGCTTCTTTGATACCGAACTCGAAACCTTCCGCTCGCACCTGATGATCATGGGCGAGACGGCCATCCGCCAAGTGCGCGACTCGCTCAAGGCGCTGGTCGAAGGCGACGTCGCTCTGGCTGACCGTGTGATCGCCGCCGACGACGAGCTCGACAACCTGGAGATGAGCATCGACGACGAAGCCATCCGCTACATGAACCTGCGCGCGCCGGTGGCCACCGAGCTGCGCCTCGTCATTGTCGGCATGAAGGCATCGCACGACCTCGAACGCGTGGGCGACGAGTGCACCACCATCGCCAAACGCGCCGTGCGCCTCGCCGCGTTGCCTCCGCTCAAGCCCTACGTGGACATCCCGCGCATGGCCGAGATCGCCATCGAAATGTTGCGCGACGCCTTGGATTGTTTCCTCCACGGTGACACCGAAAAGGCCCTGGCCGTGGTGCGCCGCGACTCGGAAGTCGATGCCATTAACAAGCAGCTCTACCGCGAGCTCACCAGTTACATGATCGAAAGCCCCGCGACGACCACGCGGGCC
>CBRAFO010000157.1:0-6755 GCA_967755175.1 uncultured Opitutaceae bacterium
GTGGCCGGACCTCCGAGGTCTCCGGCACACGCGCGAAATCCAACCAGGTCCGGCCACAAGGGCCGACCCTACATCATCGAAACGAGGCGAGCCCGAGCCGCCCCTCATCGTTCTCTTTCTCGTAATCTTTCTCGTTCTCTCGTCGGTAAACGCCTCCACGCCCCCCGCCCGCCTGATCTTATCCCCCCATCCCCCTCCGCCTCTTGCGATTCACGAAAAACGGATAACTTAAACGCATGCCGTCCCCTACCCCGACCGATGCGCCCGCAGCCGCCAGGGTGGACGACCGGTCGGGCTACACGCACGGCGAAGAAATCGCCAATTGGATCACCCACGGACTCGGGATGCTCCTGAGCCTCGCCGGACTCACCCTCCTCATTTCCCACTCACGTCGGTTTGGGGACACGTCGCAGGTGATGGGTTTTACCGTTTTCGGTCTCAGCCTGCTGATCCTCTACGCCGCCTCGACGAGCTATCATGCCTGCCGAAACGAGCGCCGGAAGCAGCTCTTCCTCAAACTGGACCACGCCGCGATCTTCCTGCTCATCGCCGGCACCTACACGCCGTTTCTGCTAACCAGCCTGCGCGGACCGTTGGGCTGGACCCTGTTCGTCGTCATCTGGGCTCTCTGCGGAGTCGGCGCGGTCATCCAACTCTTCATTGGCGGACGTTACATCCTTCCCTCAACGCTGGCCTATTTATTCACGGGATGGCTGATCATCATCGTGGCGTTCAAGCCCCTCATCGAACAGGTGCCGCACGGAGGGCTGAGGCTGCTGGTAGCCGGAGGACTATTATATACCGTAGGCGTCATCTTTTTCCTCTGGCACCGCCTTCGTTATCACCATGCGGTCTGGCACACCTTCGTCCTCGGCGGCAGCACCTGCCACTTCCTCGCCGTGCTGCTCTTCCTGCTCCCCCACGGCGCATAGCGCCGCCTCGTTCTCTTTCTCGTAATCTTTCTCGTTCTCTCGGTTTGAACGCCGCGTTTCCGAAAAAGAGAACGAACCAGCCTCCGTCCCGCCCGCTAAAGCCAACCCCGCGGGATTGGCCACAAAAGGCGCCAAACGCGCAACGCTGTAGGGTCGGCCCTTGTGGCCGGACCTCCGAGGTCTCCGGCACACGCGCGAAGTCCAACCAGGTCCGGCCGCAAGGGCCGACCCTACATCATCGAAACGAGGCGAGCCCCCTCCGCCCGCCATCGTTCTCTTTCTCGTAATCGTTCTCGTTCTCAAAGATCGAGTGCCGAAAAGTAGACGCGGCGGCCCGCCCCGATTGCTCGCTCAGCACCACTGGCGTGCAGCCTAGGATAATACAGGGATCACCCAATTGCCGGATGTTTAGCGTATCCCGCGTGAGTTAAAACGGAATATCAGGACGCACGTAAAAAGGGGTTCGGGTAACACCCCATGGTTCTATCGGGCTCGCCGGCGCATAATCCGACGCCTCGCCTCCATTCCCGATCCGTCTTCATGTCTTCTCCTTCGTTTCTTCGCGGTCGGACCGCTCTTGGCTTCACACTTCTTCTTTCGCTGATCCCCAATCTCGGCGTCGCCGCGAACCCAGCTCTCAACGTTCTGCCGACCGGAGCGCTCTCGCCAGCTTCGCAAACCGCTCCGGCCGACGAGCCCGAACTCACGCCGGACGCCATTAATATCCGTCGCGCCGCTCTCCAAAAAGACATCGCCCGCACGCGTTCCGATTTCGATCAACTCCCCGCCGAGAATCCGGGTGACACCGCCCTCTGGCTGACCCAGGAGATCGTCATTCTCGACCGCCTTGATGCCCTCTATGCGGAGCAACTTCGCTCCCTTCAACACGCCGCCGACCTAAGTAAAGAGTCCGCCGAAGTCGCCGAGTTGACGAAAAATCCACGTCCGCCCGAAGTGCGCATCAAGCCGCCCCTGGGCCTGCGCCTCCTGGACCAGCTTTATGCCGAACGTGATTACCTCGTGGAGGCCAAGACCCTCTTAAAGACCGATGTGGACAACGCCACGACTGCCCTCGCCGACGCACGCGACGAACTCGATGACCGCAACCGCTCCCGTCGCACCGCGAAACAAGCGATCGACGCCTCCTCCAACCACACCAAGGCCCAAGGCGCGCTCCGACTCGCCGAACTCGAAAGTCGTCAGGCCCAGGAAACCGTCCTCCTCTCCGAACTCGCCCTCGCCACACTCAAGCTCCAGCAATCGCTGATCGCCCCAAGGCTCGCCTTGCTCCTGCCCGACTTCGAGTGGTTGCACGACCACCTGGTCATCTCCGACGCCGACCTCGCCGACGCCAAGGCCAAGCAGGATAAACGCCTCGCCGAGCTCGACGCCGCTCTGGAGAAAACGCGCGGAGAAGCCGATCAGGTTGCCCGTCTCGTTGTGACCACGGAACGCCGCAACGCCGTCGGAACGTCGGTGACGCCAGCGGTGGCCACGACCAGCGATGCCGAACTCGAGTCGCGCCGCGCAGACCGGCAAACCGTGCACCTCATGCTCAGTGCCCTCGCGGCACAGCGTGAGCGTCAGGCCACGTTTGGCGAAGTCCTCGATCTGCGCCGTCGCACGCTGGCGCGAGAAGCCTCGTCCGCCGAAATGAAAACCTGGTCGAATGCCAACAACGCCGGGCTCGAACAGCTGGAAAAATCCCGCCGTCCCCGCTTCGTCGAACTGCACAAAAGCCGCAAGGAACTCCAGGACTTGCGCACCCGCCTCGCCGACACCGCCGGGCCGGCCAATAACCAAGCCTGGGTGCCGGATCGAGTGAAACACCTGACGGCCTGGGTCGCCCTGAACGAACGCGAGTTGACCGACCTCGGCGACCTCACCACCGCCCGCAACCGGCTCAAGGAAGAGCTGGGCGACCACGTGAACACCTTCTCGTGGGCAGAGTCGCTGGCCTCCACCCAAGCCAATCTCGCGGACGCGTGGAATTACGAAGTGTTTTCGATCACCGATCAGCCCATCCGCGTGAAGACGATCCTCGCCGTCTTCGCCCTCGTGCTCGCCGGTCACTGGGTGTCGCGCCGCGCCAGCGACCTCATCGGCCGCACGGTGCTTCACCGCCTCGGCATGAACACGGGCCGCCGCGCCGCCTGGCAGACGCTCTCGTTCTACGCATTTTTCCTCGTCGTGCTGCTGGTCGCGACGAATCTCTTCCACCTCTCGCTCACTCAGTTCTCCGTGGTCAGCGGTGCGCTCGCCGTGGGCATCGGCTTCGGCAGTCAGAACCTCATCGGAAACTTCATCAGCGGCATCATCCTCCTCATCGAACGTCCGGTGAACCAAGGCGACGTGATCGAGATAAACGGCCTGCAAATGACGGTCCTCCGCGTGGGCCCGCGCAGCACGCTGGTGCTCTCGCGCGACAACACGCACGTCACCGTCCCCAACAGCCGCCTGCTCGATGAAAACGTCGTCAATCTCACGCTCTCCGACGACGTCATACGCACCCGGATACACGTGGGCGTCGCCTACGGTTCACCAACCCGTGAAGTCGAGCGCCTGCTGCTGGAAGTGCTCGGGGGTATTGAGGGTGTGAGCAAGGAGCCGGCCCCGCTCGTGGTGTTCACCGATTTCGGCGAGAGTGCGCTCAACTTCGAAGCGTCCTTCTGGGGCGAACTGGAAGGACGAAAAAACATCGAAAGCGAACTTCGCCATCGCATCGCCGAAGCGTTCGCCCAAGCCGGCATCCTCATGGCCTTTCCCCAACGCGACGTGCACCTCGGAACGAGCAAACCCCTGCAAGTCGAAGTGATCTCCAGCCCAGCCGTCGCCCCGACGCCCGCCCTTTCGTCAGCCAACTAGGGTAACCGGTCCAGCCAAGGAAACGCGCCTCCGCATGTGTAGGGTCGGCCCTTGTGGCCGGACCTCCGAGGTCTCCGGCACACGCGCGAAATCCAACCAGGTCCGGCCGCAAGGGCCGACCCTACATCACCGAACGAGGCGAGCCGGATCGCTCCGCCATCGTTCTCTTTCTCGTAATCGTTCTCGTTCTCAAAGATCGAGTGCCGAAAAGTAGACGCGGCGGCCCGCCGCGTGGGTATAGCCCCGGATCGCTCCGCCATCGTTCTCGTTCTCGTAATCTTTCTCGTTCTCTCGGTTTGAGCGCCGCGTTTCCGAGAAAGAGAACGAACCAGGCTCCGACAACCAACCCGGTGGATTGGCCACAGAAGGTGCCAAACGCGCAACGCCGTAGGGTCGGCCCTTGTGGCCGGACCTCCGAGGGGTCTCCGGCACACGCGCGAAGTCCAACCAGGTCCGGCCGCAAGGGCCGACCCTACATCATCGAAACGAAGCGAGCCGCTTCTGTCCTCATCGTTCTCTTTCTCGTAATCTTTCTCGTTCTCTCGGTTTGAACGCCGCGTTTCCGGAAAAAGAGAAAGAGAAAGAGAACGAGAACGAGAACGAACCAGCCCCCCTCGGTCATCCCTTACCATTGCGGCCATCGCCAAATCAACTAACACGGTCAACTGCTGCGCGAGACCGCTCCGCCCCCGCCCCTCCGACCCCACCGCCCATGCCGACGACACCCCGCCCCACCCCGCCGCGCTCACCTGCCCTGCCCCGCCTGTCGCGCCTCATCGCCCTGACCGCCCTCGTCGCCGCCGTGTTCCTGCCCGTCACCTCGGCCTTCACTGCCTTCGGCCTCAGCACCAGCCCCGACACCTACACCGTCGATACCGGCGCCGGCCTCGTCTTCAAAATCCGCCGCACCGACCACGGCTCCAGCACGCAGTCCCCCGGCGACATCGCCTCCCTCGTCTGGAACGGCGTCGAATACCAAGACCCGTCCAAAGGCTCCCAGCTCAACTCCGGCTTCGACTACCTCTACCGCGGCACCTCCGCCGTTTCCGTGACCGCCGCCGTGGTCAACTCCACTTACATCAAAGTCACCGTGCAGGCCGGCAATCTCACCCACTACTACCTGGCGCGCTCCGGCTACCCGCACATCTACATGGGCACCACTTTCACCACCGAGCCCGACACCCTCGGCCTGTGCCGCTACATCCTGCGCCTGCAAGTCGCCCAGCTCCCCGACGGCCCGCCCCCCTCCGACATTCGCAACCACACCGGCGCGATCGAGTCCGGCGACATCTTCGGCCTGTCCGACGGCACCACGCGCTCGAAACACTACTCCAACCAGCGCCTCACCGACTGGACCACCATCGGTGCCACCGGCCCCCACGCCGGCATCTGGATCGTGCGCGACAACCACGAAGGCGACTCCGGCGGCTCCTTCTACCGCTCCTTGCTCAACCAGTGCACCGCCACCCACCAAGAGATCACCTACATCGTTAACTACGGCGAGGCGCAGACCGAAGCCTTCCGCACCGGCATCCTCAACACCTACACCCTCGTCGCCACCACCGGCGCCACCCCCTCGACCGCGATCGACACCGCCTGGTTCTCCGACATGGGCCTCACCGGCTACGTTGGCCCCGCCGGTCGCGGCCGCATCACCGGCACCGGTATCGCCGGACGTGATACCCACTACCCCTACACGGTCGGCTTCGCCAACTCCGCCGCCCAATACTGGACCACCGCCCGCGCCTCCGACGGCGCCTACACCTGCTCCGGCATGCTCCCCGGCACCTACGCGATGACGATCTACAAAAACGAACTCTCCGTCTGGACCGGCAGCGTGGACATCACCGCCGGCGGCACCCTCCAACGCGACACCACCACCCTCACCGCCGACCCCAGCTTCGACACCCCCATCTGGCGCATTGGCGACTGGGACGGCACCCCGCTTGAGTTCCGCAACGGTTCGTCTATCACCACCCGCCACCCCTCCGACGTCCGCCTCGCCAGTTGGACGCCCGGCCCCTTCATCGTCGGCACCAGCGCCAACACCGACTTCCCCTGCTACCAGTGGAAAGACATCAACGGCTCGCAAGCCGTGCAATTCACCCTGACGGCAGCCCAAGCCGCCGCCGCCCACACCGTCCGCGTTGGCATCACCATCGCCTACGCCGGAGCCCGCCCCCAGATCTCCGTCAACTCCTGGAAATCGCCCGCCCCCGCCGCCTCGACCCAGCCGCGCACCCGCTCGCTCACGGTTGGAAGCTACCGAGGCAACAACGTGACCTACACCTTCTCCGTGCCCGCGTCCGCCTTCGTCGCCGGCACCAACACGCTCACCCTCACCCCGATCTCCGGCACCGCCGGCCCCGGATTCCTGAGCCCCGGCTATAGCATCGACTGCCTGGACCTAAAGTAAACGCGACGCCCCGCCGCGTGGGTAATAGCCGCTCCGTCATCGTTCTCGTTCTCGTAATCGTTCTCGTTCTCTCGGTTTGAACGCCGCGCGTCCGGAAAGAAAAAGAGAACGAGAACGAGTAAGAGAACGAGAACGAACCAGGCGCCGCCCCGCCCACGAAAGCCAACCCGCCAAACGCGCAACGCTGTAGGGTCGGCCCTTGCGGCCGGGACCTCCGAGGTCTCCGGCACACGCGCGAAGTCGAACCAGGTCCGGCCGCAAGGGCCGACCCTACATCATCGAAACGAGGCGAGCCCCTTCTGTCCCCATCGTTCTCTTTCTCGTAATCGTTCTCGTTCTCTCGGTTTGATCGCCGCGTTTCCGAAAAAGAGTAAGAGAACGAGAACGAACCAGACTCCGTCCCCGCCCACGAAAGCCAACCCGGCGGATTGGCCACAAAAGGGCACCAAACGCGCAACGCTGTAGGGTCGGCCCTTGTGGCCGGACCTTCCGAGGTCTCCGGCACACGCGCGAAGTCCAACCAGGTCCGGCCGCAAGGGCCG
>CBRAFO010000158.1:0-6694 GCA_967755175.1 uncultured Opitutaceae bacterium
GCAAAAAATACATCATTTAAACGCACCATTCGCCGCTACCCCCCGACCCATTTTTTCAATTAATACGTCACAAACTGCCTCGACTGAATCGGACGGCTCCTTCCCCTTCAATCGGTGCGATGGTCACCACCGTCCCCCGCGTGCGCGGCCAGAGACTCACTTCCGATCCGGGCGCTTGAGGCTGAAACGATCACGGGTCGTCACGTAGTTTTCGCCGCCAAGGCGCCCCACTGTGTCGAGTAACTCGGGATCAACTTTGCCATCGGCCCCGAGGATCGCGTCGCTCACGTGCGCCGCCACGATGCGGCCGAACACCACGCTGGCCGCGCCCGCGCCTTCGCCCACCGCCACGATCGTGTGTAACACGCATTCGAACGAGACCGGCGCATCACTCACGCGCGGCGGGGTCACCCGCGAAGATGCCGCCGTGGTGATCCCGAAGGCATCGAACTCACTCTCGCCATGCGGCAATAGCGCGGCCGACGCGTTCATTTTCTCGGTCAGCGCATGCGGCACCAGATTCACCACGAACTCACGGGTCGCCTCGATGTTGCGCACGGTGTCTTTCTTCACGCCACCGCGATTCGCGACCGCCGAGAACATCAGCGTAGGCGGGTTGCCCGTGATGCCATTGAAGAAGGAAAACGGCGCCAAGTTGGTCTTACCGTCGGCGGAGATCGTCGATACCCACGCAATCGGGCGGGGGGTGATTGTATCGGCCATCCAGTTATATGCGTCGCGCGGAGAGAGCGTCGTGAAATCGATGAGCATCCGACCGAACGTGCAAAACCCGCCCGCGAACGCAACCCACCGCCTCGCGGCAAAAGCTCCGCTACTGGCGTCCAGTATCCGACAACGCCTACACCGCTGGAGCCCAGAAAGGAACGGCCGGCGACGGGGACGTCGCCGCTCCAACGATCCACCGCTCAGGCCGTCGTCACCGCGTCACCGCGTTACCGCACCTGCCGCGCCCGTCGCCGCTGCGCAAATGAACTCGATTCAGCTCCGGCGGTCAGGCAGGTTCCGCCCCCGTTTACCCCCACCCTCAATGGCGATTCATTTTTCCGCGGATCAATCCCTGTTCCTCCTCCAAGCCGGCCCGGCCGGCTATGTGATCAAAATCACGGAGCACGGCGTGCCGTTGCACCTGTATTGGGGCGCCGCCCTCGCCGCCCCGGCCCACGGACTTGACGCCCTCCCCCGGCTCGACCGCCCCTTTAGCCCCACCCTCGCCGGCGCCCCGTCTGGCGTAAGCCTCGATGTGCTGCCGCAGGAATTCCCCACCTTTGGCAGCTCCGATTTCCGCGAGCCCGCGCTCGAAGTTTACCAGCCGCACACCGGCTCGCGCATCCTCGCATTGCGTTACACCTCGCACCGCATCGAAGCCGGAAAACCCGCCCTCGCCGGTTTGCCTGCCACCTTCACCGAAAACCCCGCCGACGCCGAAACCCTCACCTTGGTGCTCGAAGACCCGCTGCTCGGCCTGCGCGTCGAGTTGCTCTATACGGTTTTTAAAGACCACCCCGTCATCACCCGTTCGGCCCGCATCGTAAACGCCGGCCCGGCTCCGTTGGAACTCCGGCGCGCGCTCTCCGCGTCGGTTGATTTCAACGCCTCCTTCTCGACCCATAAATTCGTCCAGCTCTCCGGCGCCTGGGCGCGTGAACGTGACACTCACGTCTCCGCGCTGCGGCCGGGCGTCCAATCCATCGAGAGTCGACGCGGCACCAGCAGCCATCAACACAGTCCGTTTTTCGCGCTCGCCGAACTCGGTGCCAACGAGGAGCACGGCACGGTTTACGGGTTCAACCTCGTTTACAGCGGCAACTTTCTCACGCAGGTGGAGCTCGATCAGTTCGCCACGGCGCGCGCGCAACTGGGCGTCAACCCGTTCGATTTCTCGTGGCAACTCGCCCCCGGCGACACGTTCCAAACGCCCGAAGCCGTGCTCGTCTTTTCGTCCGAGGGCCTCGGCGGAATGTCGCGCGCCCTGCACCGGTTCTATCGTCGGCACCTCCTGCCGGTCGCGTGGCGGGATCGGCCTCGTCCGATTTTGGTGAACAACTGGGAGGCCACGTATTTCGATTTCAACGCCGATAAACTCGAAGCCATCGCCACCGCCGGCGCCGCGCTGGGCGTGGAGTTGTTCGTCCTCGACGACGGCTGGTTCGGCCAGCGCGACGACGACCGCTCCTCGCTCGGCGACTGGGTGGTCAACCGCAAAAAACTGCCCGGAGGACTCGATGATCTCGCCCAACGCATCCGTGCGCAGGGCGTCGAGTTTGGCCTCTGGTTCGAGCCCGAGATGGTCTCGCCCGACAGCGATCTCTACCGCGCCCATCCGGACTGGTGTCTCCACGTCCCGTCGCGCGCCCGCACGCAAGGCCGCAACCAGCTCATCCTCGACTTCTCCCGGGGCGAGGTGCGCGAGGAGATTTTTCAACGCGTTGCCAAGATCCTGCGCTCGACGCCCGTGACCTACGTTAAATGGGACATGAACCGGCACTTCACCGAGGCCGGTTCCGCCGCGCTTCCTCCCGACCGCCAGCAGGAGACCGCCCACCGCTACGTGCTCGGCCTCTACGAAATCATAGGCCGCTTCACGCGCGAATTTCCCCACATCCTCTTCGAAGGATGCTCGGGCGGCGGCGGACGTTTCGACCCCGGCATCCTCGCCTACATGCCGCAGATTTGGACGAGCGACGATTCCGACGCGATCGTGCGCCTGCGCATCCAATACGGCACCAGCCTCGCGTATCCGTTCAGCACGATGGCCGCGCACGTCTCCGCGGTGCCCAACCACCAAGTCGGCCGCGTCACGCCCTTCCGCACGCGCGGCGACGTCGCGTTCACCGGGGCGTTTGGCTACGAACTCGATCTCGCGTCACTCAGCGAGGCCGACAAAACCGAGGTGAAACGCCAGACAGCATTCTACAAACAGGTGCGCCCGCTGCTCCTTTCGGGCGACCTCTACCGCTTGAAGAGCCCCTTCGATGGGCAGGAGGCGGCCTGGATGATCGTCTCCGCGGACGCCTCCGAAGCGCTCGTCACTCACGTCACTGTATTGGCCGAACCCAACGCACCGTTGCGGCATCTGAAACTACGCGGACTTGACTCAACAAAAACCTACCGAGTGCGCCTCGATGATCACGAGGCCGTGATGGCCGGCGACGTTCTCCTCCACGCCGGCCTGCACGTGCCGGCCGCCCCGGCGGATTTCGTCAGCCGCCAGTGGCACCTGACGGCCCTCTAATTCTGGAGTGCGGCGAGTTCTCGCCGCTTTAGACGGGCCGACCTGTCGGCCCGCCTCCGCCTCCCAGCGGCGACAGGACTCCGCACTCCACACGAAGCCGCCGATCTGCCCACCTGGCTCGCGCCCACTTCCCGCTCGCACGCCCAACACCGCCCCGGCACGCTGCCGCGTTTTATGTCCGCCACCTCGACGCTCGAAGAAGCACCTTGGAAAGCCGGCTTGCGCAGTGCGCGGGCCAACCTCGTGCCCGGGCTGGTGCTGCAGGCCTTCGCGCTCGTGTTGGTGCTCGGCTACTATTTTCACGCACCCACCCGCCTCTGGTTCACCCGGCTCGCCGACCTGCGCAACGAAACCGGCATGATCTTCGGCGTCATCTCGACCGGACTCTTCGGCGGGTTGCTCCCCCTGCTCTACCTAAAAGCCGCGCCCTCCACCCGCTCACACGTCACGTGGAAACAAGGCCTCACGCTCACCGCGTTTTGGTCCTACAAAGGCATCGAGATCGCTCTCTGGTATTCTTTCCTCGCCTGGAGCATCGGCGAATCCGCCGGCGTAGGCATCATCGCGACCAAGAGCTTCCTCGACCAGTTCGTCTATTGCCCGATCTGGGCGGTGCCGACCACCGCGATGTTTTACTTGTGGTGCAAAACCGGCTTCGACCTGCGCGCCGTCGCTGACGACCTGCGCGGACCTCGTTGGTATGCCCGCCGCGTCATGCCGCTACTCTGCGCCAACCTCGGCGTCTGGCTGCCGCTCGTGTGCATCATTTACGCGCTGCCCACCCCTCTTCAACTCCCGCTGCAAAACATCGTGCTCTGCTTCTTCACCCTGGTGCTCGCTCACATGTCCCATCGCGAGGCAACCCACCGGGTCCGCCGACCCGCGGAATAAAACCGGGCCCCTTTGCCTCTTACGCGGTCAGACGTTAACTCCCCTCCTATGCTTTCCCGCGCTCCGCTCCTCCTGCTGGTCTTCGTCGTCGCGCTCCTAGCACCCGCCGCGCGTGCGCAGGTCCAGGCCACGCTCGTCGCCGCCGACCAGTCGGTGCAACCCGGCCACGTCTTCACCGTCGCCCTCCGTCTCGCCCACGACGAGCACTGGCATTCCTACTGGATCAACCCCGGCACCGGCTACCCGACCACCCTCGCCTGGAAACTCCCGCCCGGGTGGAAAGCCTCCGTCATCCAATGGCCCGCGCCGCAGGTCGTCCGCGACACCACCGGCATGATCACGGGCAACGGTTACGAGGGCATCGTTTACCTCCCCGTCACGCTGACCCCGCCCGCCGACCTCAAGCCCGGTGAAACCATCACCCTCGCCGCCGAAGCCAAGTGGCTCATGTGCTCAAAGGTCTGCGTTCCTGGCAAAGCCGACCTCTCGCTCACGATGCCTGTCCGCGCCGGCCCACCCGCGCCCGATCTCACGCATGGCGGCGCAATCACCGCGACGGTCGCCGCCCTACCACGCGAAGTTCCCGGGCTCGTTGCCCACGCCACGCGTAACGGGAAAACCATTACGCTCACGCTCCGCCATTCCGATTCCGCAGATCACCTCCCGTCCACGCTGAAAAACCCATGGCTCTTCTCCACCGATGCCACCGTCCAATTCGACGAACCCCAGACGGTGCGCGCCAGCAACTCCAACGACCCCGGCCAACTCCTGACCTTGGATCTACCGGTCGCGCTCGACCTGGCCGCGACGCCTGCGCGGCTCACCGGAGTTCTTCGCATCGATGGCACGTGGGCCGCCGATGGTTCGCCGCTTCCGGCAGTGGTGATCGATACGCCAATCGAAGAAGCCGCTGCCGAAGCCGCGCCCGCCGTCGCTGCCGCAGCCGGCTCGGTTGGCCACTCGACGTTTAGCGTCACCCGCGCCACGCCTGAAACCTCCGCCGCAGTGGACACGCTGGCCGGCACGCTCGCTCTCGCCTTCGTCGGCGGACTCATCCTCAACCTCATGCCCTGCGTCTTCCCCGTGCTCGGCATCAAGATCCTCGGCTTCGTCAATCAAGCCGGGGCCGACCGCCGCAAAGTCACGTTGCACGGACTCGCCTTCGCCGGCGGCGTGTTGCTCTCGTTCTGGACACTCGCCGGCGTGCTCGCCGTGCTCCGCGCCGGAGGCAGTCATCTCGGCTGGGGGTTTCAGCTCCAGTCGCCCGGCTTCGTGTTCACGCTCGCCGCAGTCATGCTGGTGTTCGCCCTGAGCATGAGCGGCGTGTTCGAGTTCGGCCTGCGCGCCACGGGCATCGGTGCCGGCCTGCAGACCAAGCAAGGCTTCGCCGGGTCGTTCTTCACGGGAGTGCTCGCCACAGTCGTCGCGACTCCGTGCAGCGCGCCCTTCCTCGCGCCCGCGCTCGGTGCCGCCCTCGCGTTGCCCACGCTCGAATCGTTCGCCGTGTTCACCGACATCGCCATCGGCCTCGCGCTGCCCTACCTGTTACTCTCGATGTTCCCCCAGGCGGTGAAAGCGCTGCCCCGCCCCGGCGCGTGGATGGAAACGTTCAAGGAAGTCATGGCGTTCCCCCTGTATGCGACCGTCGGATTCCTCATCTGGGTGCTCGCCGGCCAGCTCAAGTCCAACGACACCGCCCTTCTCTCCGTGCTCTTGGGCCTGACCGTGATCGCGCTCGGTGCTTGGCTCTACGGGCACTACGCGACCTTCGGCGGAAAACCCGCGCGCGTCCGTTTCGGCATCATTGGCGGCCTCGTGCTTCTCGGTCTCGGCGCGTGGCTAGGCTGGCCCCGCCCGCCCGCTCCCACCGCGATCACCTGGCAACCGTGGAGCGCTGATGCGGTGGCGAAAGCCGTGGCCGAAGGCAAACCGGTCTATGTCGATTTCACCGCCCGCTGGTGCTTCACCTGCCAGACCAACAAGAAGGTCGTCTTCGGTTCCGCCGAAGTCCTCAAAACCTTCCGCGACAAAGGAGTGGTCGCGTTACGCGGCGACTGGACAGACGAAGATCCCCTGATCACCGCCGAGCTCGCCAAATGGAACCGCAGCGCAGTGCCTTTCAACTTGGTCTACCTCCCCGGAAAGCCCGCCCCGATCCTCCTGCCCGAGCTACTGACGCCCGGCATCGTTCTTGAGGCAATCAATCAGACTCATTAAGCCGAGCCGCCTTCCGAAGGACATCGAAAGCATCACGGAGTTTGTGTGAGTCCGCAGTATCCTGCGCCTCAGCCTCCAGACGCTCGAACGCAGGGTGCTCGAAAACGGGACTTTCCACCGACGGAGCCCTACCGGAAGCGTCCTCTACGTCCTTGAGCGCACCCGCCAGACCCGCGACCAATCGGTTGAGTCGTTCGACTGCCGCACGCAAAGCGACCTCATTGCGCCCCGGCCAATAACCGCCTTCGTCCTCGATGCGCACATCAAGGCCGAGTGACTGCCCGGCAAGGGCAAGATCGACGGCCGCGAGATGACAGCGGCGAAACGATTCCC
>CBRAFO010000159.1:0-6589 GCA_967755175.1 uncultured Opitutaceae bacterium
AAAAGACGGCCGTGGAATTGAAAAAGACGGCCGTGGACTGCCGAAAAGCTGCCGTGAATTCCGGGAGGACGGGAATGAGCCATCGGACAGCAGACAGAGCGGTAAGCCCTTATGCTTTGGAAGCTGAGCGTATCTTGGTGGGAAGTCTGTTGGGCGCTGTAGGTCTGTTGTCAGAGATCAAGAGACGTATCTTGCCTTAGCCGGCTGACACAACGGAGCCTGTCCGGAGGGGGACTCGACGGGTCGAGTCCTCGAAAGCGGAGACAGGTCTCCGCACTCCAGATGCGGCGGGTGTGGATTTAGGGCTGGCGGAGGCTGCTCGCGGTGGGGGTGGGGAAATCTGGGGGGACGGGTTGGGTGACTGTGCCGGTGGCGGCCCATTCTACTCCTCGAAGAAAAAGGGTTTGGAAGCCGGCGCAGCGGAGGGCGGTGTCGGGGCCGTCCGACCAAAGGTGGCCGAGCATGGTGGTGTAAACCCGGCCTTTTCCGTAGGCGACGGTCCAGTCCATGGGTTCGTTTTCGTGGGTGTCCTTTGAGTAGGCGTAATCAAGGACCGTCAGGTTTTTGGCGGGGCCGTGCTGGCCGTGGGTGAGCTGCTCGTGGGGATGAAACCAGGTCGCGGGCAGTCCGCGGGTGATGGGGTGCTCGGTGTTCAACACGGTGACGACAAAATCGTGCTCGGGGCCGTGGCCGGGTCCGCGACCTTGGCCGGCGGGGAGGGTGATGACGGTGCGGTCGGGGCCGACGATGAGGGAGGGGCCGAAGGCTTTGTCACGCCAGCCGAGCCCGATCATTTCGTTGTAGGCGGGCCATTGGAGGAAGGCGTTGTTGGCGGCGTGGTAGGACACGAAGCCGCCGCCGTTGCGGACGTAGGTCTCGAAGGCGGTTTCGACCTCGGCGGGCCAGCGGGGGGCGTCGGGTTGGTGTCCGCTGTTGAAGTTGGAAATGACGACGCGGTAGTTGGCGAAATCGGGACGCCAGGCGGTCCATGCCTCGGGAGGGGCGGCACGGTCGGGGGTCGTCGAGACATCGACGGTGAAGCGTCCGCTGGTGGTGAGGATGTCGCGGAGGATCGCGGTGGAGCGCGCCCAGTCGTGGTTGTTTTGCCCGTCGATGATGAGGACCGGGATTTTGTCTTTGGACGGCGCGAGGGCGGGGGTGGGGGCAGGAGAAAGCTGCGCGGATGGCGTGGCGTCGGCCGGGAGGTCGCCGAGCGCGTATTGGATGCCGGCGAGGAAGTGGCTGAGGATGGCGGGTGACTCGAAGGTTTCGGGGTTGTGGCCGAGCGAGCTGAAGAAGACGCGACCTTGGCCCTCGGGTTTGATCCATGAGATGGGGAAATCGTGGTCGGTGCGGACGATCTTGGATTTAACCGGGTCGCGTTCGTTGGCCGGCTGCGACATGTCGAGGCTCAGGAGCACGCGCTGGCGGTCTCGGGAGTAGGGGCCGACGATTTGGTAGAGCTCTTCGCGCAACCAGAAGCCGTGTCCGTCGAAGGCGGCATTGAGCGGGTGCGTAGGATCGTCGAGCTTGATGGCGACGGTGTCGCGGGCGGTCCACGGGTGGCTGTGGAAGACGCCGCCGATCATGGCCTGGGCTTCGGGCCAGGTCGGGAAGTTGTCGATGCCGGCGTGGAGGCCGACGAGGCCTTTGCCGGAGCGGACGAAGGCGAGGAGGGCGGCGCGGTGGGCGGGGTTCTCGAATTTGAGTTGGGTGGTGTTTTGGAAGACGACGGCGTCGAAGCGGGCGAGGGCTTCGGGTTCGAAGGAGGCCATGTCGTCGCTGAGGACGGCTTCGTAGGCACCGGTTTTTTCGCCGAGGCGGCGGAGGGCCTCGTTGCCGACGGGGATCGAATCGTGGACCCAGCCTTCGGTGCGGTAGAAGGCGAGGACGCGGCGCGGTTGCGCGGGCTTGGCGGGGGCGGTGGACGGGACGGCGGCGTCGATGCGGGCGGTTTGCTCAGGAGTGAGCGGCTGGAAGACGTGGCCGGGCTCGGCGCGGAGCGGCCAGAGGGCGCAGGGAAGAGCGCAGAGAAAAAGGAGAACGAAACGGAGGCCGAGAAAGCGAAGGATGCGAAGGAAGGGGGATGGCATGGGGTGGGCGGATGCGGGGAAGCGTAGCGGGTAGTGAGTAGCGGGTAGCGAGTAGGACGAGGATCGAGTAAGGACGGCGGCCGCATTGAGGTGGCATGGCGTCTCGCCCATGTTTCCCCGAACCCACGGGCGGGACGCCCGTGCCACGTCAATCAGTCGAACTATCGCCTGCAAGCAGGCTCCTACATTTCATGAAAAAGGCGCGTCCGATGAGGAACGCGCCTTGTTTTGTAGCTTCGGGCTCGGAACGGCTCGGTTTATTTTCCGTAGGTCGTCTTGAGGCGCGCATACTCGGCGGCGGTGACCGCGAGCACGGTGCCGTGGCGGAAGTGGAAGGGGAAGGTGATGCCGGGGGCGGGCGTGAATTGACCGCCGGCCAGGTCGTGCGTGGTGAAGGCCTTATAGCCTTGGCCTTTGCTGTAGTAGTCCAGCAGGAGGCACCAGGTGGCGGGTTTGCCGGAGGCGGCGGGCTCCAGCAGGAAGCAGGTGGGGCCTTCGTAGCCGGTCATCTTGGAGAGGGAGAACTGGGAGACGTCCCGCCAGGGGCCCATGAGCTTGTCGCTGACTTCCATGGTGATGGCCTTGTAGGTCTCGTCCTTGGAGAAGCGGTAGTATTTCCCGTTCTCGCGGATGATGGTGGTGTCGATGACGTTGCTGGCTTTCTCGATATAGATGAACGGTTGCCCGAAGGTCTTGAAGTCCTTCGTGCGGCTGGCCCAGATGCGCTGTTTGGCGAAGTTGTCGGATCCGTTCATCGACGCCCAGAACACGAGGTAGTCGTGCGTGTCTTCATCATAGACGGCTTCGGGGGCCCAGGTGCAGCCGGAGTCGGGGGCGGCAACCGGGATGATGCGCGGTTCGGACCAGTGGGCGAGGTCGTCGGACTCCCAGATGACGATGGACTTGCTGGCGCGGTGGGTGGCGCGGCCCCAATCACGGTTGAGGTGAATGGAGAGATCGGTCGCCAGGATGTAGGCTTTTTTGCCGTCGTGGGAGCGAAGGATGAAGGGATCGCGCACGCCTTTTTCGCCGAGTTTGCTGACGAGGACGGGCTTGGTGTCGTTGAGCGCCTCCCACTCGCGGCCGTCTTTGCTGAGGCCGAAATAAATCTGCTCGGTCATCGGAGATCCCTCGCCATTGAAGGTCACAAATAAGAAGCCGCCGTCGGCTCCCCAAGTGAGGGCATGCGTGCAGAGAAGCATCGCAGAGACGATCAAGTGTTTGCCCAGGCGGGCGGTGGCACGGGATAGCATAAAGGGATTGTTACTGAAGCGCGGCTTTTACTTGGCCGAGGAGTTGATCGAGTTCAGCGCGAGCGGAGTCGATTTCGCCGGGGGAAGCCTCCTTTGATTCATAATAATATCGGGCGGATGCAAGACTGCGCACCGTGTCGGCGAGGAGGCGATGTTTGTCGCCGTTGGTTTTCGTCAGGCTCAGCGACTGGATCGTGTTGGGATCGGTCACGAGCTGATCCGTCTCGCGGATGGCTGCGGCGAGGAGGGCTTTGCCTGACGGCAAAACGCCATCGGATGTCGAGGGGAGCGCGACGGGGGCGCCCGCAGAGGTGTTCGGCACGTGCAACACCAGGGTCGTCGCGGGTGGCACCGGAACCGTGGCGGAGAGGCGGAGGGGTTTGCGGGTGACAAGTTCGTTGGCGGTGGTGCCGACCAGTTCGGGCGGGAGTTTCGCGGTCTTGGTGAGGTCGTCGGTGGTGTTCATGGCGATGAGGTAATCGCCAATGCGGGTCTGGTAAAAATCGAGGAGCTGACGGTTGCCGTGCGTGTGGTTGCTGTGGTCATACGAGGGCAGCTCTTCCTTGTAACCGGCCCAGGCATACACGGGGCGCTCGGGCGGTTCGCCGGCCCACGGACCGCCGACGCCGGCACCGACCGTCAGCGTTTTTCCACTGGGATAGAACTCGGTGGTATCCGTCTGGAGGTTAATGATGCGCTCGTGGGTGGGGCAAAGATAGTGCGCGTAAGCCATGGTCTGCGCGTGGCCGAAGAGGCGCACGAAAAGTAGTTCGTCTCCGTGTTTGATCGCGATGACGGCGTTCTTCTCGTCGGCGGTGACGCTGTCGGGTTCGCCCGGGGTCGTGGGGATTTTGATCGTGCTGGTCGAGCGGGCGACCGCGTCGAAGGCTGCGGGGAGGAACAGGACGTGGGTGTGCCGGAGGGTGGTATCGCTGTCGCGGAAGAATTGGCCGTCATCGCTCATTTGGCGCAGGTAGCCGAGACCGGCCGGGTCGTTGGCTTCGGCGGCGGCGCATTCCATGCCGTAGAAAACCTTGCCGGGCACGTAGGTGTTGCGGCCGCAGATGGCACCTTCGACGAGCATGCTGCGAAAGCCATCCGTATCGACGCCGGGGTAGCTGAAGGCGGTTTGGATGAGATTGTGGCGGCGGCCCGTTTCCATGATGCGCTGGTCGCCTTGGCCCGGACCATCGCGGGTGACGGCGGGGTCGGCCTTGGTCATCTCATACATCTCGCTGATCTTGGAGCCGAGGTTGCCGTAGCAGCAGGCGGAGACCCACATGGGTTCATGGCTGGTGCCCTTGGGCGTCATGAAATAATAGCCCGCGCCGAAGCCGCTGTCTTTGGGGTCGCCGAGGTGGGGCTGGTCGGAGCCGAGGACGATGCTGCCGCTGAACGCTTCGATGCCGACGCTTTCGAGGATGAGATGAGCGGCGACCTCGGGATAATGGCCGTAGGTCTGAGGATCGAGTTTGGACAGACCGAGGGCGGCACCGTAAACGGACATGGCGACTTCGATTTCCTGGTTGGTGATCGTCTTCCGGTGGGTGCCGCCGAACTCGAAGCTTTCCTTCAAAATCTCGATCCATTGGGCACGGCGGGTTTTGCCGGCACCGGGGCCGGAGCTGGCACCCGCACCGAGATCCACCGGATCGTCGAGTCCGTCCAATTGGTCGTAAACGCGGAAGACGGCGTAACCAGGACGTCCATACGCGCCGCCCCAGGAGAAGCCGACGGGGTATTTGCCGTTGTTGCGATTGACCACGGCGGTGTCCACGGCGTCGCGGATGGCGCGCACGACATCGGGGTTGTGGTAGGAGACGAAGCCCGGGGTGTGGTAGGCCACGCCGAGCAACTCCACTTCGTTGAAGTTATTGTTGTTGTGCGGAGCGATGTCGCCGTGGCGTTTGAGGAGGTCACGGATGTGGTCGTCAATGCGGGCGATGAGCTTTGCCTTGAGCGCGGCGAGATCGTCACGCGTGCGCCTGGGAGCCTCGGCATAGGACGGGCGTTTGCCCTGAAGGTCGTCGGCGGGGAGCGAAAAGAGCGGGTTGGTGTGGGTGTAAACACGGTAGAGGCCACCGGTCTTCGCTTCCATGACGCGCTGGTAGGTCTCGAACTGGTGGGGCTTGCCGTAGAGGTAGAAACGGCCGGTGGCGCGCACACGGGCCACCACGCGAGGCTTGCCGTCGGTGAGCATGCGCGGGAGCGGCACCGTGCGATAGAAAAACGCACCCGGACAGACGGGGTGGTCGCGTTGTTCGAAGAGGATGTCGTTGCTGTGACGGATCGCGACTTCCTTGCCGTCGATGTCGAGGAGGAGGCGACCGGGGTAGGTCTCGTCTCCGGAGACCTTGATCGTGAGATAATTCTGGCGAGTGCCGTCCACCTTCATGACGAAGGAGATCTCGCCGCCGTAGATGCCGGGGTAGGCGCCTTGGTAGGGATTGAGGGGATCGGGCAGAAAACGGCGGGCGGGCAGGCCGAGCTGGCCGGTGTAAACCTCGGACTTGGTGAGATCGAAGGAGGTGAGACCGTGGCGTTTTTCGCTGTTGGCATCGCCGAGACGCAGGCAGTCGAGGTAATCGATTTTGACGCGGTCCGACGCGAAGGTAAAACGCGGCGCGGGCGGAGCGGAGACAGCGGCTTGGCGCGCCATCGCGGCCGAGGCCAACGCGACCAGGTTGGTCGAATCGATCGGAATGCGGGCGCTGGTGCGCAGGTAAGTGGCGGAGACGTGCGTGGCGTCGATGCCCCGCACGCTGACGATGGTGCCGGCGGGTTGGCGAACGGTGCCGACCGCCTGTCCGTCGGCGAGGATGGGGAACTCACAGGGTTCCGTAAGTGTCACGGTGCGGGGCCAGTAATCCTTATGCTCCAGCAGCCAGACCACGGGGGCGGACTCGGGCACGGGAGAGGGCTGCGGTGTAGCCGGCTCCGGAAGCGGCATCAGCTCGGGTTCGGGCGGAGGAGCTTCAGGCTCTTCCTTGAGCGCGGGCTCCAGCTTCTCCGGGATGGGCGGCACGGGCGTCCCGACCGGACGCGCTTCGGACTGGAGCAGCGTGGTGACGAATCCGGTCACCCGGTGCCATGTCGCCAGCGGCTTCTCGTGGTGCACGGCCATGAGGGCAATGAAGCCGACGGTGGCCGCCACCACCAGGCTCAGGAAAAAACGTTTCATCGGCAGATCGTGCAAAACCGAGGAGCTGCCGACGAGATGTTTTAACTATCGGATGCAGGTAA
>CBRAFO010000160.1:0-6541 GCA_967755175.1 uncultured Opitutaceae bacterium
TGGCCGACGACCGCGCGGTGTGCATGGGGAGTTTCTTCTTGGAAAAGTTTACTGCGCGGCTCGACGAGGTGCCACCTGCCGGGGCGCGGGTCGTGCTGACGGAGTTGGGCACGCATTGTCGTGGGGCGGTGTTCCTAGATGGCGGGGCGTTGGTCACTCCGGAACTGGTGGCGGCGGTGGACCGGGTGAGCCGGGCGTTTGAGGGGTTTTACTTCGGTCGCTATGATGTGCGGACGGAATCGACGGAGGCGTTTCAGCGCGGTGAGTTTCAGGTGATCGAGCTCAACGGGCTCACGTCGGAGGCGACGAGCATCTACGATCCCAAGCATTCCGTGTGGTTTGGCTGGCGGGTGTTGTGCACGCAGTGGCGGCTGGCGTTCCAAATCGGTGCGGCCAATCGGGCAGGCGGGACGCGTCCGCTCACGGTGGGGGAGATCTGGCGCTTGTTGCAGGGAAACGGAGGCGCGCGATGAGCACGGAGCGCTACGAGTTAAGGTTGGCGGCTGGCGCGGACGATGTGCGCGCGGCGCAACGCCTGCGGTTCGCGGTGTTTAACCTGGAGCTGTGCGAGGGGTTGCCCGCTTCAGTGGAGACCGGGATGGATGCGGACGAGTTTGACGCGGTTTGCGATCACTTGCTGGTCACCGAGCGGGAGACGGGCGAGGTGGTAGGGACGTATCGCATGCAGACGGGCGGGATGGCGGCGTCGTCGCGGTTGGGCTACTACAGTGAACGGGAGTTTGATTTTGGTCCGTTCGAGCCTGCGCGCGGTGAGGTTCTGGAATTGGGCCGGGCGTGCGTGGCGTTGGCGCATCGCAATCAGAGCGTGATCGGTCTGTTATGGCGCGGGATCGCGCAGTATGCGCAGGAACGCGGTGCGCGTTATCTGATCGGGTGCAGTTCACTCACCTCGCAAGACGCGGCCGAGGGTTTGGCCGCGTATGAGCAGCTGGCGAGCAGGCATCTGGCGAAATCGGAATGGCGCACGCGACCGTTGGCGGCTTGGTGTTGCGAAGCGAGTGCTGAGGACGTGCTGGCGCGCGTGCGCGTTGGGGTGAAGATTCCGCGTCTGATGATGGCGTATCTGGCGGTCGGGGCGGTTATCTGCGGAGAGCCGGCAATCGACCGGGAGTTTAAGACCATCGATTTTCTGACGTGGATGGATCTGCGGGCGATGCCGGCGCGGGTATTGCGCAAGTTCGCGGGCTGAGTTTGATCGAACGCTTTTGATCTTCGACCAAATGGGAACACTCAGGAGCAACATGCGCGGTGCGGGACGGTGCGTGGCGTTGCTGGCGGTGATCGCGTGGTCGATGGCGGCTTATGGTGTTAATCGGGCTCATCGGCGCGATGCGATGGCGCGGGCGCGGTGGTTGCAGGTCGCGTGTCGGCGGGCCTTGCGCGTGCTGGGTATTTCGGTGGAGACGCGTGGAGAGCGGGCGGAAGGGGTGTTAGTCGCGGCGAATCACCTGAGTTATCTGGATATACTCGTGTTGGCGTCGCTTATGCCGGTGGTGTTTGTGTCAAAGAAAGAGGTGAGGAACTGGCCGATGTTTGGCTGGTTTGCCAAGAAAGCCGGCACGCTCTTCATTGACCGTAGCCGCCCCGGTGATGTGGCCAAAATCGGAGCCGAGCTTGGAGCGGTGATGACGACGGGTCTGAATCTGGCGATTTTCTTGGAAGGCACCTCCTCGGACGGCCGGGAGGTGCTGCCGTTTAAGCCTGCGTTGCTGGAGCCTGCGGTGCGCAACGGGTGGCGGGTGATGCCGGTGGCGCTGAGTTACTTGGTGCCTCCCGGTCACTCGTCAGCCACCGAGGTGTGCTGGTGGGGCGAGATGACCTTGCTGCCGCATCTGTGGAATCTCACCACGCTTTCATGGACACGGGCACGCGTTGTCTGGGGCGTCCCGGTGGTGCCGATTACCGGGCAGGGGCGAAAGGAGTTGGCTGCGGATTTACGCTCCCAAGTGGTGAGCTTGTCGGGTGCAGGATTGGAGGCGTAGTAAACACTGGGGTGTTTTCATCCGCAAAAAAAGGATACACCTTCGCCTTCGGGCTTGCCGTGCTTCTGTAAATCACCTTTCGTAACGCCAGCATTATACATATTCTCATCGCCCAGTTATCCCTATACCAATGAAAAAGTCGCTCTATTCTCTATTCGTAACCGCTATCGTCAGTGTGACTGTCGTGTGCGCTCATGCCGGTGAAGCGGTTTCCGAAGCCATCGTCGTTAAAGTTCAAAACGGCGCTCAAGCCACGCTCCCTGGTCAAACCCAGGCGGTTGCGCTCAAAGTCGGGGATAAACTTCCTCAAGGCACCGTTATTCAAACGCCCGGTAACTCCGAGGTGGATATCCAAGTTTTCTCCGGCGCCGTCTCAACCATCAAGGCCGGTTCGAAAGCGGATCTGAGCAAGCTTTCGCTGACCACGGCGAACGGCGTCATCACCAAGCAGAGCGCGATTATCAATCTCAGCCTTGGCTCGGTGGTTTCGAACCTCGATGAAACCAAGAAGGCTATTAACGACTACTCCATTCGCACCCCGAAGGGCGTTGCTGCCGCTCGTGGCACCATCTACATCGTTTACGTGCTGTCCGACGGTTCATCGATCACCTATGTGGCTCGCGGTAGCGTCACGTTCATTAACCAGACGACGGGCAAATCGGTCACGGTCAACGCGGGCTTCGCCGTCAAGGTTGATGCCGCCGGTAATATTGGCGCTCCCGACACTTCGCTTGGCAAGGAGCTCAGCCAGGCACTCAAGAGCGGTGAGCGTATCAAGGACGTGAACACCACCAGCGATGCTAACCCCGTTGACATCACCATCGTCAGCCCCTCCCACTGATTTTTAAGTAAAAGGCCGACCCCTAACCGGGTCGGCCTTTTTTGTGCCCATAAGATGACGATCACAATGAGCTGACCGAAGCTCAGGCGGTCTCGTCGATAAAAGAGGTCTGCCGTGGAGTCGCTGGGGTCGCCCGCGTTGACCCGGTTGGGGACTCCGACGAGATGTGTCGGGGTGGGCGCGATACGCGCTGGGCCACGGCGGCTTCTCGGTCGGCCACGATGCGGTCGCAGATCTTGTGGATTTGTAGGCGGAGCCAGCGTGAAGTCGGGCTCTTTTCTTCGTAGTCGGCGGGACCGTAGTGATCAATACGTCCCACCTGTCGCAGGCGGTCGTTTTGCTCGAACTCGGCGGTCGAATCGGGGTTGTAAACGGCGTAAGCTTTGCCTCCGCCGCTTTTCACGACCGAGAAGCTCGGAATATCGCTGGGGCCATCAGCGATATAAATCATGTTCTGGATCGGGATACGGCGATCCTCGGGCTTGATGTTGGCGTTAACATCGATCGACGGGTTTTTGTTCGTGCCCTTGTTAATCTCAAAGATGGCGCGGGTCTTGGTCGTGTTGTCGATGACCATGCCGATTTGGGCAATTTCGGACTCGGCGGCCAAGTCCATTTCCTCTTGTTGAAGGAATCCTGGCTGGAGCGGGTTCTCAACGAACTCGCAGCCCCAAATGCCGTCCACGGCCGAAGCGGCGGCGCTTCCCCGGATCATCTCGGCCAAACCCGTGCTCACGATGTAGTGCTCCAGCGTGATCTCGTGTTTGCTGTGCTCGGGTTTCTCGCGGGCGAACTGGCGGCTGCGATCGAAAAACGACGGCATGCCCGGGTAGAACTTTATGTCGGCTCCGCACTCGCGCAGGATGCGATTGTTGAGGCCGGCCATCTGACCGGCGAGCACATGCGTGAGCAGGTGGTTCAGGTAGGCGATCTCTCCGGAAAGCTGGTAGCCACGCTTGTGGTAATGAGAGACGAGGTTGTTGGTCTCGTTCCAGAAGTTGGCCTCGTTGATGCCGTAACGGCGAAACAACGGTGACTGCATGTATTCGGGGATTAAGGTCTTGTCGAAATCCCAGATGCACGCGATGATGTTCTGAGTGAAAAGCGTCGTGGCCATTGCTGATCAACACCGCTAGGCATAAGTGCCGCGGCTTTCGTTGAGCGGGCTTACCCAAGCCGCTCGCAAATGCCTTCGCAATGCGCAAATCGTCTCCGCGCCGACGCTCTTTCCGTCTTCCTTCGCATGGATTCCCTGCCTGACATTCTTCCTTTTCAACGCCGCCTTGATGAACTCGATGCGCAGATGGCGGCGCCTACTTTTTACGCCAACGCGCGCAAGGCCGCCGATGTTTCCCGCGAGCAGCAAAAACTCGGGCAACTCGTGGCCGATCACAAAGCCTACGTGAAGATCGGAAACGAACTGGAGGAGGCTCAGGCGTTGCTCAAGGACCCGACGGGCGATGCGGAACTCAAGGAGCTTGCCGCCGCTGAGCTGCCGGACTTGGAAGCAGCGCACGCCCGACTGCACGACTCCGTGCTCGCCGCGATGTTGCCACCTGATCCGGCCGATTCGCGCAACACCGTCATGGAAATCCGTGCCGGCACCGGTGGTGAAGAGGCGGCACTTTTCGCGGCCGAGCTCACGCGTATGTATCAACGCTACGCCGAGGGGCGTGGGTGGAAGATCGAGCCGATGGGCAGCAGCCTCAGCGAACGCGGCGGATTTCGCGAAGTGAGTTTTCTGATCACCGGGCAGGACGTTTACCGTCAGCTCAAATTCGAGAGCGGCGTGCATCGCGTGCAACGCGTGCCGTTGACCGAGGCAAACGGGCGCATTCACACGTCCACCGTCACCGTGGCCGTGCTGGCCGAGGCCGAGGAAGTCGATGTGCATATCGACCCGCAGGATTTGGAAATCACCGTGCAACGCGCGAGTGGACCGGGCGGGCAGGGGGTCAATACGACCGACTCCGCCGTGCGCATCATTCACAAGCCTACGGGAATGATGGTTTATTGCGCCGATGGACGTTCGCAGCAGAAGAACAAGGCCAGCGCGATGGCCGTGCTGCGTTCACGCCTGCTTCAATTGAAGGAAGATGCCGAGCGCGCCAAATATGCCGACGAACGCCGGAGCCAGATTGGCACGGGTGGACGGAGCGAGCGCATCCGCACCTACAACTTCCCCCAAAACCGGCTCACTGATCACCGGATCGGCCTCACGCTTTATAGCCTGCCCCACGTGATCGAAGGTGCGATCGACGGGATCATCGAGGCGTTGCAACGCGCCGATTTCGAAGAGAAATTCGCCGCTCTCACCGGGCAACCTTACACGCCGCGCCGGGCTCGGACGGATGACGACGAGTAACGGGTAACTTAACCAGCCACTATCGCGCCACGCCCATGTCTTCGCCGCTTACCCTTCTTGAGGTCATCCAAAAGACCACGGATTTTTTTGCCGCCAAAGGCATTGAGTCGGCCCGGTTAAACGCCGAGTTGCTCATTGGGCATGCGCTGGGACTGAAGCGCATGCAGCTCTACCTGCAGTTTGAGCGGGTGTTGCCGGAAGCTGATCTTGAAAAGATCCGTCCGCTGGTGAAGCGCCGGAGCCAGCGCGAGCCGCTCCAATACATCGTTGGCGACACCGAGTGGGCGGGGTTGCGGCTGAAAGTGGACCGGCGTGCGTTAATTCCGCGGCACGAAACGGAGCTGTTGATCGACTTGATCTGCGAGCGCCAGGCGACTCCGCCGTTGCGGATTTTGGATTTGGGGACGGGCACCGGGGCGATCGCCCTCGCTCTGGCCAAACGTTACGAAAGCGCTGCGGTCACCGCAGTCGATTTCAGTGCGGACGCTTTGGCGCTGGCCGTAGAAAACGGCCGGGCGCTTGAGCTCACCGCGCGCGTCGAGTTCGTGAGGTCCAGTTGGTATGATTCGCTTGCCGCGGATGGTGAGCCGTATGACCTCATTGTTTCCAATCCCCCGTATTTGACGGCGGAGGAAACCGCCGCCGCCGAACCCGAGGTTCGCGTGCATGAGCCGGTCTCGGCGCTGACTTCGGCCGATCAGGGGCTGGCGGATCTTCGCACCATCATCGCGGGCGCTGCTCGGTTCTTAACACCCGGTGGCTTGCTGGCGCTGGAAACCGGCATCGCGCAACATGCCGAGCTGTTAGCGTTGCTCGCGACCGCTGGTCTTGTCGCGACCGAGTCCGTGCGCGATTTGACGGATCGCGACCGGTTTGTCTTTGCGCGTAAGCCGGCTGAATAAGCCTGTCCGCCACGCTACGGTGAAGCGGGCCCCGTGTTTAGGGCGGTGTAACTATGCCGAAATGTAGGAGCCTGCTTGCAGGCGATGGTTCGAGGTGGCACGGGCATCTTGCCCGTGGGATCGGATCATGGGCAGGATGCCCATGCCACGCTCGGAATCGCCTGCAAGCAGGCTCCTCCATTTCAAGGCAGTTTACCTCACCACAATGCGGTTTATCTCAGCGTGTGCCGCCACTCGCATTGACGAGCTCGTCGTTCTTGGGGAGAGGAGCTGCATTGGCGGGCGCTTTGATCAAGTCGGTGACCACGCGGAGCGCCTCGCGCAGCGGAATGTCCACGGAGGGATACCGTTCGTTTTCGTCGGGGCTCAGCGCCTCCTCGTCCTCGATCGAGCCGTCGTCGTCCCGTTGCGGGAGTTTGGGGCGCGGGGG
>CBRAFO010000161.1:0-6483 GCA_967755175.1 uncultured Opitutaceae bacterium
TCGGCGATGCCGCCGGCGCAGACGACGCGGTCGATGGGCACGCCGTATTCCTTGAAGCGCTCGATGATGGCGCGGGCGCCGAAGGCGGTCGCTTCGATCAAGGCGCGGTAGAGTTCGGCCTTGGTCGTGTAGAGCGTGGTGCCGAGGGTCAGGCCGGTAAGGAGTTGGTCAACCAGGATGGTGCGGTTGCCGTTGTTCCAATCGAGCGAGAGCAGGCCGGATTGGCCGGGCTTCAGCTTGGCGGCTTCGGCGGTGAGGGTGGCGTGGAGTTTCACATCACCGAGCACGCCTTCGACGAACCACTTGAAGATGTCGCCGACGGCGGACTGGCCGGCTTCGAGGCCGTAATAGCCGGGGAGGATCGCGCCTTTGACGATGCCGCAGATGCCGGGGATGTCGGCGACGGTCTTGTCAGCGGAAACCACGCCGCAATCGCAGGTGGAGGTGCCGATGACTTTGACGAGCGTGCCTTCAGCAACGCCGGAGCCGATGGCGCCGTAGTGGACGTCCATCTCGCCGATGGCGATGGGGATGCCGGCGGGCAGGCCGAGCTTCTTGGACCACTCGGCGCAGAGCGTGCCAGCGGAGGCGGTGGCGTCGTGGGCTTCCTCGTAAAGGCGGTCGCGCAGGTCGGCTAGGGCCGGGTCGAGTTGGCTGAGGAACTCCTTGTCGGGCAGACCGCCCCAATCGGCGGCGTAGAGGGCTTTATGCCCGGCGCAGCAGACGCCGCGTTTGACGGCGGTCGGGTCCTTCACGCCGGCGAGCACGGAGGGAATCCAGTCGGCGAGCTCGACCCAGGAATAGGCGGCGGCGAACACCTTGGGGGCGGTGCGACGGCAGTGGAGCACCTTGGCCCAGAACCATTCGGACGAGTAGGTGTTGCCGCACTTGGCGATGTAGTGGGGGCGGATCTTGGCGGCGAGCGCGGTGATCTCGGCGGCTTCTTTTACCGAGGTGTGGTCCTTCCAGAGCCAGCAATGCGCGGCGAGGTTGCCGGCCCACTTCTTTTGCTGGGCGAGGGCGGTATTGGCGGCATCGACCGGGATTGGGCTGGAGCCAGTGCTGTCCACGCCGAGGCCGACGACCTGGCGGGCGTCGAAGCCCTTGGTCTTCTTCGCCTGGGCGAGGGCGAGCTTGATGGATTTTTCCAAGCCGAACAGGTAGTCGGCGGGATTTTGGCGGGCGAGGTGGTGATCCTTGGGATCAAGGAGCACGCCTTGGGTGCCGCTGGGATAGTTGACAACGCCAGTGCCGAGTTCGGCGCCGTCTTTACAACGGACGACGAGAGCGCGGACGGAGTTAGTGCCGTAATCAATGCCGATGGTGAACATGGTGGGTCAGGAGTTGGAAGATGGAAAAGGGTGCGAGAAAAATGTGCTTAGCCGCGCCGGGTGCGGAAGCGATCGAAGAGCACCGCGCCGAGGAGAATGGCCCCGCGCACGATGTATTGGTAAAAGGAGTCGATGCCCATCAGGTTCATGGCGTTTTCGACGATGCCCATGATGAACACGCCCGCGACGACGTAGCTCATGAGACCGACGCCGCCAGCGAGCGAGACTCCGCCCAGCACGCAGGCGGAGATGATGGAGAGTTCGCTGCCTTGGGCGGTCTTCGGATCGCCGATGCCCATGCGGGCGGCGAGGAGGACGCCGGCAAGCGTGGCGACCATGCCTTGCACGGCGAAGATGGTGATCTTCACGCGATCCACCGCGATGCCGGCGAGGCGCGCCGCCTCCTCGTTGCCGCCGATGGCGAGGGTGTTGCGGCCAAAGGTGGTGCGCTGAAGGATGAAGCCGAAGAGTCCAAAGAGCCCGAGGCAGATCCACACGGGCAGGCTGATTTGGAAAATCACCGCGTCGGTCTCGGAGTCGCGGAAAACGGGGAAGGCGAAATTGGCGAGATTCAGAACGGTGGGGTCGCTGATGCCAATGGACTTGCCGTCGGCGAAGACGAAGGCGATGCCGCGCACCATCATCATGGAGGAGAGCGTGGTGATGAGCGCGTTGATGCGAAACTTCGCCACGACCACACCGTTGATCAGGCCAACGAAGCCGCCGAAGGCCAGCGCGGTGGCGACGGCCAGCGGGGCGTTTCCGGTTTGGCGCAAGATGAGGGCGCAGAGCACGCCGCCGCATGGGATGAGCGTTCCGACGGAGAGGTCGAAGTTACCCGAGGCGAGGCAGAACAGCATCGTGGACGCGACGATGCCGACGGTGGAGACCTGAAGGAGAAGATCGGCGGCGTTGCGCGCGGTGCCGAAGCCCGAGACGGTGCTCCAGCAGACGACGACGAGTAGCACGAACACGAGCAGCATGCCGGCGCGGTCGAGGGCGGAGCCCAGTTTCTGGCGAAGCGGGGAGGCGGATGTCATGAGGCGGAGGCGGCGTGAGCGGGTTCTTCGATGGGGAGGGCGAGTCCGAGCACGCGTTCGGGCGTGGCTTCGGCGCGGGAGAGAATGGCGGAGAGCGCGCCTTGGCGCATGATGGCAACGCGGTCGGCGAGGCCCAGCACTTCGGGGAGGTCGCTGGAGACGACGACCACGGCGACGCCTTCGGCGGCGAGCTTGAAAACGAGATGGTAAATTTCGCTCTTGGCACCCACGTCGATGCCCCGGGTGGGCTCGTCGAGGAGGAGCACTTTGACCTCTTCGGAGAGCCAGCGGCCAAGGATGACCTTTTGCTGATTACCACCGGAAAGATGGCGGATGAGCTGGTCGAGCGAGGGTGTGCGCACGCCGAGGGCCTCGATCTGGCGGCGGGCGTTTTCACGCTCCCACGTTTCGTTAATAACGCAGCCGAAACGCACGGTGTTGCGGCGTGCGCTGAGGTTGCAGTTTTCCTGCACGGAGCGTTGCGGGATGATACCCTCGGCCTTGCGGTCCTCCGGGCAGTAAACCAGTCCGGCACGAATGGCATCGGCCGGGCGCTCGATGGTGACGGGTTGTCCGTGAATGCGGATCTCGCCGGCGGTGAGCGGCGTGGCGCCGAAGAGGAGCTTGAGGAGTTCGGTGCGGCCTGCGCCGACGAGGCCGAAGAGTCCGAGGATCTCGCCGCGCGCGACGGTGAAGGAGGCGGGCGCACGCACGCCGGGTCCGGTCAGGCCGGCGACTTCAAGGCCAGCGGCGCCGTGGGCACGGGGGGCGTAGCCGAACACGTCGGCGATGTCGCGGCCGACCATGGCGCGCACGAGGTGATCGGAGGTGACCTCGGCCAGCGTTTCGTAGGTGCGCACGTGGCGACCGTCGCGCAGCACGGTGCAGGCATCGCACAGGCGGAAAATCTCCTCCATGCGATGCGAGACGTAGAGGATGGCGCAGCTTTGGGCGCGGAGATCGCGGATGACGGCAAAGAGTCGCTCGATCTCGCGGGCGGAAAGGCTGCTGGTGGGCTCGTCGAAGGCGATGACGCTGGCGCCGCGGCTGAGGGCCTTGGCGATTTCGACCATCTGACGCTGGCCGATGGGCAACAGTCCGAGGCGGGTGTTGGGATTGATATCCTCCCCGAGGCGGCGGAGCTGTTCGGTGGCGAGCGCGTGCAGGCGGGCCGAGTCAACCATGCCGTTTTTCACCGGCAGGTGACCGAGGTAGATGTTCTCCGCCACGCTCATCTCGGGCACGAGGTGCAGTTCTTGATAGATCACCGCCACGCCGGCGCGCATGGCCTCGGAGGTGTCGGCAAAGACGTGTTCGCGATCCTCGATGCGGAGCGTTCCTGAGGTGGGTTTGTGGGCGCCGCTGAGGACTTTAAGCAGGGTGGATTTGCCCGCGCCGTTTTCACCCATCAACGCGTGGATGCTGCCGGCGTGCACGCCGAAGGAAACACCCTGGAGGGCGTTCACTCCGGGGTAGGTTTTGGTGATGGCCTCGAAGGCGAGGCGGGGTGGGCGCGGAACCATGAGACTCGATCAGGGCAGGACGCCTTCGGCCTTGAGAATGGCCTCGAAATTGTCGCGGGTGATGAGCGTGCCGGCCTCGCGGGTGTCGAGCGGGGGCTGAACCCGATCCTTGATCCAAGCATGGAGGATCGTGGCGGCCTTGAAGCCTTCGCTCGGGGAGGACACGAAGATGGAGCCGTAGAAACCGGTGGCGGCCGGCTTGCGCAGTTCGTCGAGGCAGTCGGTGCCGTTGATGCCGATGCCGATGACGGCGTCGGCGCTAAACCCGCGTCCTTCCATGGCACGCACGGCACCCAGCACGGCGTTATCATTCATGCCGGCGATGAGCCAGTGGCGGACCGAGGGGTGTTGGGTGAGGAGAACGCTGGTGGCGTCGAAGCTGCCGGGAATATCGGTGGTCTTCTGTGCCGTCTTGAAAATGCGGTCGGCGGGGATGCCGGCGGCTTTGAGGGCGGCGATGGCGTTGTCGGTGCGCTCGCGGGCGGTGTCGAGCTCATCGAAGGTGACGACACAGACACCGGTCTCGGCGACGGACCAGCCGCGGCGGGTCATCTCGTCGAAGAGGTTTTCACCGGCGGTGCGACCGATGGCCGAGGCGGACATGCCGACGTAGGGGACCTCGGTCATGAACTTGCCGTCGGCGCCGACGAACTGGTCGTCGATGGTAACGACTTTAAGCCCTTTTTGCTTGGCGCGGTTGATGATCGCGGGCCCGAGGCGGACATCGGGCGTGCAGATGACGAAGCCGCGCGCGCCCGAGACGGCGAGGTTGTCGATGGCGGTCATGGTCTTCTCTCCGTCGGTGACGCCGAGCTTGATGACCTCGAAGCCGTGCTGGGCCCCGGCGCGCTCGGCGCCTTTTCCTTCGTATTGGAACCACGCCTCCTCGGGCTGTTTGACGAGAAAGCCGATCTTGATTTTGGCGGGTGCGGCCGGGGTGGCGGCGGCATCACCGGAAGCAGCGGGGGCGGAGGAGGATTTTCCGCAACCGGAGAGGAGGCCAAGGCAGAGCGTGGGGAGGAGTAGGATAAACGAGGGTTTCATAATGGCAGGGGTGGGCCGACAGACGATTGGTATAAGCCAATCACAGGGAAATAGGTTGGTAAACGGCCGTCGCACATTACAGTAATGTGGAAATGGCACGAGTAACCATGTCGGTGATCGCAGCCCGGGCGGAGGTGTCCAAAAACACCGTCTCGCTGGCGTTGCGGCATGATCCGCAGATCCCGCTGGCGACGCGCGAACGCATCGAGCGCATCGCGCGCGAGCTGGGCTATGCGAAAAACCCGGTGGTCGCCCAGCTCATGACCGAGCTGCGCAAGGCGCATCCGGCGGGACACCAGCGCACGTTTGCCCTGCTCAATGCGGACATCGACGCGAAGGCGTTCACGCGTCACCCGACCATCCCGGCGTATGTCGCGGGGTGTCGGCGGCGGGCGGCGCAGCACGGTTGCACGCTCGACGAATTCTGGCTGCACGAGCCGGGGCTATATGGCGAACAGTTGAACCGCGTGCTGCGAGCTCGTGGCATCCGCGGGGCGATCGTGGTGGGTTTGATGAAGGAGAACCGGCTGCCGCCGCGCTTTTCGGTCACGTGGCAACGTCACGCGGTGGTCGTGACGGGTGTGCGCACGCATGAGCCGACGTTGTCCTTTGCCTGCGTGGATCATCATGCGCTGATGTTGGAGGCGCTCGAAAACGCGCGGCGGCTTGGCTATCGGCGACCTGCGCTGGTCCTGGAGGAGGGCATCGACCGCTTGGTGGACGGGCGTTTCAGCGCGGGCTTTTGGTCGGGGCAGCAGGCGTTGCGGACGGAGGATCGGCTGCCGGGTTTTTACGCGGTGGAGGCCGCGCGTGCGGAGCCGGCGCGTTTTCAGGCATGGTTTCGTGAGCACCGGCCGGATGCGATTCTCACGCTGCACACGGTGGCGCGCGAATGGTTGTCCGCCATCGGAGTGCAGGCCCCGCGTGATGTGGGGCTGATCCAGCTTGAGCGCCGGCGCGGCTGCGAAGACTGGGCGGGCATGGAGCAGCACAACGACCTCACGGGCGAAGCGGCGGTGGACATGTTGGTGAGCCTTTTGAACAACAATGAGACGGGCGTGCCGGCGTTTCCTCGCGCGACGTTTATTGGCGGTTCGTGGGCGGATGGGGCGACCGCGCGGGCGTCGGCAGGCGTGTTGGTGTGACGAACGATCGCGGATGGGGCGTTGACCCGGCGCGGCGGGGCGGTCAATTCCGCTGGTCTTAAATGAATAACCTGCCCGAAGCCGAACTGACCTTCCTGTCCGACCTGGTGAAAGCCTCCCGCCAAAAGCCGCACCGCGTTGATTGGGTGGACCGCGATGGCACGGAGCGTTCGACGGTGCTTACCCCGGCTGAGGCCGTGCGCCTCAATAAGATCGCGCACGGGCTGAAGATTTCGAAGAGCGAGGCCATGCACCAGGCGGCGCATATTCCGGTGAAGAAGTGAGCGGCTCGGTTTCGACGTGGGAGCCGGGGTGCCGCCCCGTAACGGGCAAAAAAGCGAGGCCAGCACGCGCCCCCCGAGGAAAAAAGGCGCGGGACAGCGGGGGGGCCCCGAAAACC
>CBRAFO010000162.1:0-6435 GCA_967755175.1 uncultured Opitutaceae bacterium
TCCGTGATCATCTGGAACATCCGCATGCCGCGCATGATCGTGGCGTGCTTGATCGGGGGCGCGCTGTCGTCGTCCGGCTTGGTCATGCAGGCGTATTTTCGCAACAGCCTCGCCAGTCCCGGTCTGCTCGGAGTGAGCAGCGGCGGCGCGGCCGGTGCGGTTGTGGCCATTGGTTTGGGCTGGGCGGCGCATTCGATTTTGATGGTGCCACTGCTGGCCGTCGCGGGCGCGTTTGTCGCCACGGGCGCGGTGCTGATGCTCGCCCGCAGCGGCGCGAGCACCGAGCGGCTGCTGCTGGCAGGCGTGGCGCTCAATGCCCTGCTCGGCGCCGTCACCAGCTACGTGTTGTCCAACGTCGTGCTCAGCTACGAACGCAACGCGCAGATTATTTTCTGGCTGATGGGCGGGCTTGAAGACCGCACGTGGGAGCACGTGGTGATCGCCACGCCGATCCTGCTCGGCGGGTTGCTCCTGCTGCCGCTGGGACGTCCGATGGATTTGCTCAGCCTCGGTGCCGCAGAAGCACAAAGCCTCGGTGTCAACGTGCGGGTGCTGCGTCGGCAGATGCTCGCGTTCTCGACCATCTTGACTGCGCTGGCCACAGCGGTCGCGGGCACGGTGGGATTCGTGGGCTTGGTGGTGCCGCACTTGCTGCGGCTGGTCGTCGGGCCGGAGCATCGCCGTCTCGTGCCCTTGTCGTTGATCGGCGGCGCGGCGTTCGTCCTTGCCTGCGATCTGGTGGGCCGCGCGGCCGGCAACCTGCGTCTCGGCATCGTCACCGCGCTCGTGGGCGGCCCCTTTTTCCTGTGGCTGTTGAGGAAACGCGCATGAGGACGAACCATCGCCTGCAAGCAGGCTCCTACATTCGGACATGAACGCACTAACAACCAGCCATCTCACGGTGCCCGGGCGTTTGCGTGACGTGAGTCTTCAACTCGGCCCAGGTCGCTTGATCGGTCTCGTCGGGCCCAATGGTTCCGGGAAATCCACGCTGCTGCAGGCGCTGGCTGGCTTGCTACCTGCGACGGGCGAGGTGCGGTGGAACGGCCGCGCGCTCACGGAAATCCCGATCTTTGACCGCGCTCGGCAACTCGCGTGGGTGCCCCAAGAGGTGCAGTTCGAGTTTGGGTTCAGCGTGCGCTCGGTGGTGGCTCAAGGCCGCTATGCACACGGTGACGATGGCGCAGGCGTGGACGAGGCGCTGGCTCGCATGGATCTCACGGCGCTCGCCGACCGACCCGTTAACCGTCTCTCCGGCGGCGAGCGACACCGCGTGTTGCTCGCACGGGCGTTGGCGACCGAAGCGCCCATCCAAATCTGGGACGAACCCCTGGCCGCGCTTGATGCGCGTCACGCCCTAAAAACCCTCGCGCTCGCCCACGACCGGCGGACGGCAGGCGGCACGTTGGTGCTGTCGTTGCACGACCTGCGGCTCGCGCACTGCCTCGACGAAGTGGTCGTGCTCCACGAAGGCGCGCTGGCCGCGCACGGTGCGCCGGCCGACGTGCTTACGCCCGCGCTCTTGCGTGATGTGTTTGGCGTGCAGGCGCGCCAGGAGCCGGGGCTCACCTTATTTTTATGAACGATTACCACACGGAGACCGAGGAACAGCACCGCGAGCGCATGCGTGAACTCCAAGAGGAGATGCGGACCAAGGTGCGCGCCGCGCGCGAGAAACGTGGCTTGCTCATTCTCAACACAGGCGATGGTAAGGGAAAGACCACGGCCGGCTTCGGCATGCTCACGCGCATGCTCGCGCATGGACGCCGTTGCGCGGTCGTGCAGTTCATCAAGGCGAGTAACGATGCCGTGGAGCGCTTGCTGCGCGGCCCGTTGCTCACGTGGGATCACTACGGCGAAGGTTTCACTTGGGACACGCAGGACAAAGCCGCCGACATTGCGTGCTGCCGTGCCGGCTGGGTGCGTGCACTGGAACATTTCGCCGATCCGGAGATGGATTTCGTGTTGCTCGACGAACTCAACGTGGTGCTCCAACTCGGTTACCTGCCCATCGAGGAGATCGTGACTGCGTTTAAGGCGCGGCGTCCCGACTTGCATGTGGTCGTCACCGGTCGCGGCGCGCCGCCCGAGCTGGTTGAGGCCGCCGATCTGGTGACCGAGATGCGCGTGGTGAAACACCCGTTCGCGACCGGAGTGCAAGCGCAGGCCGGCATCGAGTTTTGAGATGAAGGCCCTCGGCGTTCTCGGCACCTCGTCCAATGCGGGCAAGACGTGGATGGCCGTCGCGCTTTGCGCGTGGTTGCGCCGTGAAGGCGTGCGCGTCGCGCCGTTCAAGGCGCAGAACATGTCCAACAACGCGTGGGCGTTGCCCGATGGCTGCGAGATTGCCCGCGCCCAGGCCGTGCAGGCGGAAGCGTGCGGCCTTGCGCCCACGGTTGCGATGAACCCGATCTTGCTCAAGCCGACTGGCCCGCAAGGTTCGCAGCTTATCTTGAATGGGCGCGCGGTTGGCCACCAAGCGGGACGCGATTACTACCGCCACTTCGACCGGCTCTGGACCGAAGTGCGTGACGTGCTCGACGGCTGGCGGGAACGCTGCGACGTGCTCGTGCTCGAAGGCGCGGGCAGTCCGGTTGAGCTCAACCTCATGGATCGTGACCTCGTCAACCTGCGTCCGCTGCGCCATCTCGACGGACGTTGGTTGCTGGTCGGCGACATCGATCGCGGCGGTATCTACGCCCAACTCGCCGGCACGTGGGCGCTGTTAGCGCCTGAGGATCGCGCACGCGGACTCGGCGCCATCGTGAATCGTTTCCGCGGCGACATCGGTCTGTTTCCCGATCCCGAAACCTGGCTCGCTCCGCACGCTCCCGGATTGCGCGTGCTCGGCACCGTGCCGTTCCGCCGTGACTTGCAACCGGAGGAAGAAGACGGACTCGCGCGCACCGACGAAGATCGCGGCGACCCGGCGGGCGCGACCATCGCCTGGGTGCGTCTGCCGCACGCCGCCAATCTCACCGATTGCCAGCCGTGGTGGGGCGATGTCGGCGTGCGCACGCGCTGGACCGCCGATGCGGTGCAACTCGCCAGCGCCCGCGCCATCGTCATCCCGGGAACCAAGAACACCCTCGCCGACTTACGTTGGTTGAGGGCCACCGGTTTGGCCGAGGTGATCATCGCTGCCGCTCGACGTGGCACGCCGGTGGTTGGCTTGTGCGGCGGCTACCAAATTCTCGGTGAGCATTTATCCGACCCCGACGGCGTGGCGGGCGATGCGGGCGACGAGCCCGGGCTCGGGCTCCTGCCGGTGCGCACGCGGTTCGTGGCGGAGAAAATCGTGCGCCCCGTCACCTGTGAATGCGACGGGCGGCGCTGGACGACTTACGAGATCCACATGGGCCGCACCGAGATGACTGCGTCCGCGTCGCCGCTGCATCACGTCGATGATCAACCGGCGGCGACCGGATCGCGTCCGCGTCCCGAAGGCGTGTGTGTCGGCAACACCTGGGGCACGTATCAACACGGTTGGTTCGAAGCGCCGGAGACGCGCCGCCGTCTCGCTCGCGCCGCCGGTATGGATGGGCACCGCGCGCCCGACTCGACGTGGGCGGAGCAACGCCGCACGGTTTACGATGCGATGGCCGACCATGTCGTGGCGCACGTCGATCTCGCGTCGGTTCGGCGGTATCTCGGCATCTAAGCGACATGGGAAAACTGACTTACCTTACCGGGCCTGTGCGTAGCGGGAAAAGCCGCCGCGCCGTCGAACTCGCCCGAGCTTGGGGCGACGGCGTGGTGTTTGTCGCGACGTATCGGAACTCCGGTGACGACCGGGAGATGGCGGACCGATTGCGCCGCCATCGTGCGGAACGTCCGGCTGCGTGGCGCACGCTGGAAGCGCCGGACGATGTCGCCGCCGAGCTCGCCGCACTCAGCCCGTCGCCTACGGGAGTCGTGCTGGATTGCCTGACGCTCTGGCTCGGCGCGCGTTTCGAGCGTGATGACGAAGCGATTTTCGCGGAGTGGGATCGCGTGCTTGCGGCGCTCAAGTCCGGCCCGGCTTCGGCGGTGATTGTGGGTAACGAAATCGGCTGGAGCCCGGTGCCGGAGTCCGCCGAGCTGCGCCGGTTTCGCGACTTGGCCGGCTGGCTCGCCCAACGCACGGCGGCGGCTGCCAATGAGGCTTGGCTGTTGGTCTCGGGCTGCCCGGTGCGGCTCAAATAATTTATCTGTTATGAAAACCTGGATCATCCCTCCGCTGGCGACCGAACTCGAACTCCCGTTGCGTGCGCGCATCGACGGCAAGACGAAGCCGCTGGGCGCGCTCGGTCGGCTGGAGGAATTGGCGTTGCGGCTCGGTCTCATGCAGGCGACGGCCGCGCCGGAGTTGCGCCGCGGCACGGTGCTCGTCTTCGCGGGTGATCACGGACTGGCGGCCGAGGGCGTGAGTCCGTTTCCCGCCGAAGTGACGCCGCAGATGGTGCTCAATTTCTTGGCGGGCGGCGCGGCGATTAACGTGTTCGCGCGGCAGCACGGGCTCGCGTTGAAAGTTATCGACGCGGGTGTGGCGGCGGAGCTTCCGGTGCATCCATCGTTGATCGCGGTCAAGGTGCGCGCCGGCACGCGTAACGCGCTTCACGAAGAAGCGCTCACGGCTGTCGAGGTGGAGAGCTGTCTGCGACGCGGTGCGGAAATCGTGGACGGGTTGGCGAGCGAGGGTGTGAACGCGGTGCTGTTTGGCGAGATGGGTATCGGCAACACTTCAGCCGCGGCGTTGTTGATGAGTGCGTTGATCGGCGAGCCCATTGAGAACTGCGTCGGGCGTGGTGCCGGGCACGACGATGCCGGGCTGGCGCGCAAACAGGCGACGCTGGCGGCGGTGCGGGCGCGTCATGCCGGCGTGCGCACGGCGCGCGAAGCGCTGGCGGCGTTCGGCGGTTGCGAGATCGCCATGATGACGGGAGCGATGCTGGCGGCGGCGGAGCGGCGTATGGTGATCGTGAACGATGGGTTCATCGTGTCGGCCGCGCTGTTGTGCGCGGCGCGCATCGAGCCACGGGTGCTCGACTATGCGGTGTGCGCGCACGGTTCGGCTGAGCAAGCGCATGGACGGCTGCTGGCGGCGCTCGAGATGCGTCCGCTGTTGGATTTGGGGCTGCGGCTGGGCGAGGGCACGGGCGCGGCGCTGGCGTGGCCGTTGCTGGTGGCGGCATGCGGATTCTTGAAGGAGATGGCGACGTTTGAGTCGGCAGGCGTGAGCGAACGCGGCTAACGGTGGAGTGGCCGCAAAGAGACGCAGACGACGCAAAAACCGATCCAGACAATCATGGCCACAAAAGGCACAGAAAGCACAAAACCGGAGGCGGGCATTTGGAGACGGGAGCTGGCGGCGATTCGGGCGGCGGTGATGTTTTTCACGCGCGTGCCGGTGCCGTCGTTGGCGCGGCACGATCCGGCGGATTTACAGCGGGCGGCGGCGTGGTTTCCGTTGGTGGGCTGGCTGGTCGGCGCGGTGGTAGCGGGCGTGTGGTGGGCGGCGTCGCAGGTGTGGCCACCGGCGGTCGCGAGCGGGTTGAGCTTAGTGGCGACGTTGCTGCTCACCGGCGCGTTTCACGAAGACGGTTTTGCCGACGTGTGCGACGGGTTTGGGGGCGGTTACACGAAGGAGCGGGTGCTGGAGATCATGCGTGATTCTCGGGTCGGTGCATTTGGTGCGATTGGCGTGATGGTCATGCTGGGGCTGAAGTGGCAGACGGTCGCGGCACTGCCGGTGGCGAAGGGTGCGGCGGTGTTGTTCGCCGGTCATGCGGTGAGTCGGGCGGCAGCGGTATCCCTGATGGCCGTGCTGCCGTATGTGCGTGAGGAGGCGGGCAAGGCGAAACCGCTCGCGACGGAGTTGGGCGGCGGGCGGTTGGTGGTGGCGTTGTTGTGCGGACTCGCGCCGCTGACGCTGTTGCCGGGGCGCTGCGTGTGGGCGGTCGCGGGCGTGGCGTTGCTTTGGGTGGTGCTGGCACGGTGGTTTCGCAGGCGAATCGGCGGCTACACGGGTGACTGCCTCGGCGCGGCGCAGCAGGTGTGTGAAGTGGGTTTTTATCTCGGCGTGACCGCCCTGTTGCGATGAACGCGGTGTTGATCAGGCATACGCGATTAACGAAGACCGTGGCCGGGCTTTGTTACGGGCGGGCGGAGGTGGCGTTGGCCGACACGTTTGCCGAGGAGGCGCAGGCGGTGGTGGCGGCGTTGCCCTGGGCTCCGCGCGAGGTGTGGACGAGTCCGGCGGCACGGTGCCGAGCGTTGGCGGACGTGCTGGCGGCGGGCGCACCTGTGCGGGTGGACGCACGGTTGCAGGAGCTGAACTTTGGAGCGTGGGAAGGGCGACGTTGGGAGACGTTTTACGGGCTGGAGAGTGAGGCGTGGGCGCTCGATCCGTGGACGCGGCGTCCGCCGGGCGGTGAAACGGCGGCGGAGATGTGG
>CBRAFO010000163.1:0-6279 GCA_967755175.1 uncultured Opitutaceae bacterium
CCAAGCATTACGGCTATTCCCTGAATCGTGACTATATGCTGAGCCCGCTGAATTCTGCGCTTTTGCTCAAGGGCACGGATGACAAAGGCCAGCCGATTGAGGACCAAGCCAAGGCGACGTTGGTGGCAGAACTCCGCACCTCCGAGGCCTACGACGAACTGCAGGCTCTACGGAACAAGGTGGGCGAGTTGGCGGCTGATCCCGCCAAGGCCGACGAACTCGAAGCCACCAAGGCCAAGCTCAAAGACGAGTTCGAGTTCGACGTAAATAAGCACTACATCCTCGAGGTCCGCAAAGGCGCCCTTTACGCGACGGTGGTGGACTAGGTTTTAGAAATAAACCGGGCCATCGCACCAGCCCTGAAGGGGCCCGCTGGTCCGGTCTGTTTCAAAAACGCCGCCTAAGACCTATCTGTCGAACGGGTCGCCCCTGTTGTCTTTATTCTTTTGGCCATGGTTCGGGTGGTCGCCTTTGCGTGAGTTTTCCTGACGGCCCCAATCTTTGGGATAACTCTGCACGACCGCGGTGTGATGATATTCGGGGGCGTCACGAAAGTTCATTCGCGCCGTTGGGGTGGCCAAAAGCACCTGCACCGTAACCCCTCGTGGCTCCGACCGGCGCACCCAGTGGTTGCCTTCTATGTAGACGTATTCGTGTCGATTGCGGCTATAGTAGATCCCATAGCTCGGGTAATAATCGTAATCGTCCATAATCACCACGGCCGGCTGCACCACTACGGCCCGTGGTTCCGGGTATCTTCGGGGTTCCTGAATAATACATCCGGCAAAGAGGGGCAGGAGCACCGCGAGGAGGACGCCCGATTGCAGGGGGAGGCAGGTTTTTTTGTTCATTCATCAGGTTAGGATATAACTACCTGAACAACTATGGGGTGTTACCCGATGGCTCTGCCTCCCCAAAAGACGAGGCCTGCGGTTCAGTGCCGGCGACCCCGCATGCGTTGCAACGCGCCGCCAGCGGCCACGGTGGCGCGATCATCATGGATGCCTCCGGTGGCGTGGAAGCGATGCGTCGGGTCGCTCTGGTGCGCAGCCAAGGTGGTCTTAATCGACAGCGGATGGGTAGGCACCGCAGCAGTCGTGTTCAGTTCGATCGCGTGTCGGTTGAGCAGTTCATCGGTGGTGGGGCGTGAGGGTAGGGTTTTCATAACATCCTTGGGTTAAGGGTTCCTCCCAAGGTCGCACATCCGGGCGGATTTGCTCCGCATCCCGTGCTTTATATCGGGAAAAACTTTGTAAGCCGCCCGGCTTTTAAGGATTTGGCTGCGTGGTTGCCGAATTCCGTCGTTTTTACGTTCCGCAGTCTTATCTCAGCGCTCATGGATCATAATCTCGACGAACTTAAAGGTCTGGTCGCCGCCATCCGGGCGGATCATCAGGCGCAAAAGGATAAGGAAAAGCGCGACGCGTGGACCAAGTATGTATCCTTGTCGATGATCGTGCTGGCGGTGCTGACGGCCATCGCCACCCAAAAGGGAGCGGGTTTTTCGTCGACCGTTATCAAGCAACTGAACGAGGCGACCTACAACCAAGCCGAGGCGTCCGACCAGTGGGCTTATTTTCAGGCCAAGGGAATCAAGCAGAGCATCTACGAATTGGAGCGCGATCGCCTTACCAACGCCGGCACGGCGGACGCCCAAGAGATTGCGGCGTTGTCGGCCAAGGTCGCCAAATACGACGGCGAGAAAAAGCAACTCAGCGCCGAGGCAAAGGCCTTTGAAGCCAAGCGCAACGAAGCGCGTGACTTCGCTACCAAGGCTTCCGACCTCAGCCGGGGAATGGGGCTGGCGACGACGATTTTCCAAATCGCCATCGCGATGGGCGGTGTGTGTCTGGTCGTTAAAAAGCGCTGGCTCTGGGGTGCCTCGCTGCTTCTGGGATGCCTGGCCGCCTTCCAGATGGCGAAGGTGTTGCTGAGCGCCTGAGCGACCTCGGCATTCCGAAACGTAGGAGCGACTTTACGTCGCGATGCAGTGTTTCAGTCGAGCCGTGCGCGCTTCGCGCGTCATCGTGACGTAAAGTCGCTCCCACGTTTCGATCATCGGATTAGCTGAGCGACATCGGCTTTCCGAAATGTAGGAGCGACTTTACGTCGCGATTCAGTGTTTCAATCGAGCCATGCGCGCTTCGCGCGTCATCGCGACGTAAAGTCGCTCCCACGTTTCGATCATCGGATTAGCTGGGCCGCATCGTGCGTTGTAGGACATCAGCCGACGTGCCTATCGGACGGGCGCGGATAACGGGAGGCACGCATCGTTCGGTATCATCGGCGCCATGAAACTCCGACCGCTGATCCACGAATTCCTTTCCATACTCATCCAAGCCATCGGCCTTGCACCGGTGCAACCTGCGCGGGTCCGGGTCCGCTCGACGGACCGGCTTGATGCGACCGCCTATTCGGAGCGCGGTATCGATATGCTCGGCTGACTCAGTCCACCTCGACGCACCCACTATGAACCTCGTGCAAAAAGGGTTTTGGCAGCCGCAGTTTGAGTTCACCGTGCATGATCATGCTTTGCACGTGAAGCGAAGCACCCGCACCGCCTCGGCCAGCTATGAGATCCCCTACGCGGCCATCGATTCGCGTTCATCTGAACAGGAAAACAAAGGGCTCAGCTGGTATATCGCCGGCGGCCTGCTCATCGGGCTGGGGCTGGTGTTGTTGGGGTTTTCCTTCGCGGCCCAAGCGGGCGACGACAGCGTTGGCCTCTGGCTGGGCGCTTTGATCGCGGAGGCCACCGGACTGTTCTGCTGGGCAGTGGGGAGGAAAGAGACCTTCGCTCATATCATCTTTTATTCCCGTAGAACCGGCGATGCGCTGCTCCACTTTAATCAGGCCTTACCGAACCCGGTGTATGTTGATGAATTCGTCGAAATCTTGAAGGAGCGGATCGAGGCAGAGTCCGACGAGTTGAGGGGATACCGCGATAACTGGCGTGGCTGAGTCTGCACGCCGGAGGGCGTTTCAGATGAGCGTAACAGCGCGGGTCCCCAGATCTTCGAATCTCATCCCCTCCGACGCGCTCGTTGCTTTGCGCCTGCCGGAGGGGGCGGGGCTTTAGCGGCGGGCCGCTGGGTCGGCGAGGACGTAGCTGATTTTGCCTTCGGCGATTTCGCGGAGGGCGGTGTCTTCGGCGGAGAGTTTTTCGAGAGATTCCACGAGGGCGCGGCTGCCGTGCCGGAGCTGTTTGACGCGGCGGGAGACCACGTTGACGAGGATCATGGGGTCATCGATGACGAGCAGGGCGCTTTTCAGGTAATCATCTCGCATAATGGCAATGGGTCCGCCGCGTGCAGGAGGGCGGATGCGTAGTGCATGGGACGCCCACCTGATTTTCGGCTGATTCGGCATTTTAGAAATGCTTTGTCCTAAACGCGATGGATATCCCGATCCCGCGCCTGCCGGTCGCGCAATCGACTCACGAGGCACGCGGTTGAAACGATTATATGTCCGGAGTCCCTCCCGAGGTGATGCCATTGCTGCGGTTCTTGGGCTCGGTTTTCCTGATGACGTAGGTCGTGATGCCGCCCTACACGAAGCTGCTGAAGCGGTGGCTGTTTGCCTGAGGTTGACCCGATTGAGACGGGCTGGGCATAGTTCGCGCATGGACCACCTTGCACATCACCCGGCGAGAGCGCTTGCCGGGCAGGTCAGGAGGATGTCGCGAAAGGACGGGTTTACCTTGGTGGAAATCATGATCGTGGTCGTCATCATCGGGCTGCTGGCGGCGCTGGCGATTCCGGCGGTGCAGCGTGTGCAGGACAAGTCGCGCGCCTCGCGGTATGCGAACGATTTTAGGCAGTTCGAAGCGTCGTTTCAGCGTTACGCTTTGGAGGCAGGGGCGCTGCCGACTGCGGCTGCGCTGAATGGGGCGACTCCCACGGGTATGGCAGGCTACCTTCCGGCGACTTATTCCGCTGCCGCGCCTCTGGGCGGGCTTTATGGCTGGTCCGGGCCGAGTGGTTATATCGTGGTGCGCGGAGGGAATGAGACGGATTCTGTCATGCAAAAAGTGGATGCGATCTTGGACGATGGTAACTTGGCCACGGGCGAGTTCATCAAGGTCGCAGCAGTCGGTTACTGTTATCATGTCCCTTAAGTTGGCCGAGGGGCGGCTTGCGCATGATTGCTGCGCGATCCTGTGGGCGTGACGGAGGACGCGGCGGAGGATGGGGATGACGCGGTGCTTCCTCGGAATACGACCGTGATGAATGCTTAACCCCTTTTGGAAACATGAGATTCTTGGTGCTTAACCACTTCTTTGGAGAATTCACCGGGTCGGAGATCAATGCGCTGCAACTGAGCGTGGCGCTGCGGGAGGCGGGGCACGAGGCGGACATCGGGGCGTTTGAGCTGCGGGGCCCGTTGCTGGAGCGCGCGAAAAATCACGGAATCCAACTGCACAATTTTTTGGAAGACGAGGGGCCGACGCTCGATTATGAGGTGATCTGGGCGCATCACGCTCCGGTTTTAACTCATGTCGTCTTTCGGCGAACGCTGGCGCCATGCCGGGTGGTGTTCAGCAGCTTGAGTCCGCTCACGGCGATGGAGAGTCCGCCGACCTATTTTGAGGCGTTGGACCGGGTGCTGGCTCACAGTCCTTACAACGTGGATTATCTGCGCGGGCTGGGCCTGCCGGAGGAACGTATTCACTATTTCCCCAACTTTGCGCCGAAGGCGTTTTTCGCACGGCAACGGTCGCAGCGTGAAAGCGGCATCAAGCGCATCGTGGTGGTGTCGAATCATCCGCCGGAGGAAGTGAAGTTGATGGCGATCGCCGCACGCGGGGACGGTGTGCAGGTGGATTTTATCGGAAGGGATAATCCGGTGTTTGTGGATGAAACCGTCCTGCCTGATTACGACCTGGTGATCTCGATCGGAAAAACGGTGAGGAGGCCAGCCGCAGGAGTGAGCCGGTCGTGGTGCCGTCGTTTCCGCGTAATGATCGCAGGCCTCTCTGGCGGACGTGGCTGCACAAACTTCAGCGCAGAAAGCGGCCCAAGTAGGATTCAAGCGGGAGTATCCAGACGAGCGAGGCGAGCATGATGGCGAGGGCCAGCTGGCTTCGCGTGGAAGAGGGGCCTGCGCCAAAGCAAATCGCCGCGAGCATCGAGGGCAGCAGGTAGAAAATGCTGCGGTCGAAATCCCACACCACGAGCACGATCAAGGCGACAGCCAGGCTGGCGGCCAGATAAGCGAGCAGGTTCCGACGTTGCGATTTGCCGGCCGAACCCAGGTTAAGAAGCATTAAAAGCGGCCAGAGCCACATAAACTCGAACACCTTGAAGAGGGTTGTCGGGTAGTTGATGTAGAAGTGATACACGGGCATGCGCGAGGTCGCCACCATGCTGGTGCCCGTGGAGAGATTGAAGTGGTGCGCCGCATACAGGCGGCACACCGCATAACCCAGCACGCCCAGGAGAACGGGCAGGCTTATCCTGCGCAGTTCGCCGACCGACAGCCGCTCGGGGTTATCCGCAAAAGGCGGCTGCAATTCCCAGTAGCGAAATAGGATGAGGAGAGGGGCCGCGCAGATTGCCCGTTCATCGACAAAGCCTGCGGCAAATATCAACACCGCAACCAGCCATGATCTGCGGCCAGCTGCCAAGGCACTTAGCAACAAAGCCATGGCGACGGCATCACCGTAGATCATGTCGTTGAAACCCCAGGCGCCCGACCAACAGGCCGCGTAGGCCCACGTTGAAGCGACGGCGATGGTGAAACTCGCGGTCGTGCGCAGGCAGATTAAATAAATTAGCCCGAAGCTCAGCAGGCCCGCCAAGTGGTTGGCGACAATCAGGGTCCAATAGCCTCCGTGCGTGAGGCTGCTTAATGCCGGCAGCAGAGGACGGAAGGCCAGCTTGTCACAATGGGAAATGGGGCCCGCCGCGGTTTTATCCGCGATGGCCGACGGGTGGAAAAAGGTTTCCGCGGGCACGGATTGAAACGGATGGCTCAACCACCACGTGATCGCGTGCCCATAGGAGGTGTGCTCGAACCCCGAGAATGTCCCGCTCGCACCGCTCGCAGAGTCGGAATAGGGCGGATATTGCGAGAACAGGCAGATGATCACAGCCACCGCGATCACACCGGCAATCCAAAGGATCGGATGCTTGTCGGCTTTACGGCGCGCTCCGACTTCGAACCCTTCGGCCGCTTTACGTAAAAAATCAAAGCCACTGTGCATGGATAAGCAGTAGGATGGCCCGATCTCAGGCGTCGATACGAGAGTGCGGGCGTTTAACGACCTATGGGCACGGG
>CBRAFO010000164.1:0-6258 GCA_967755175.1 uncultured Opitutaceae bacterium
CCCTCGTAGGGACCGTCGATTTTGTCGGCGCGGTGGACGATGACGCTGCGCGCCCAGCGGGTCCCGGGCGAGGCGATGTTAACGAGGTAGTAGCGGCCCTTGATCTTGAAAAGCTGCGAACCCTCGCCATTGAGCCCGCCCAGGTCGGTGCCGAAGACGGTGTTGACGTTTTCGACGATAACCTTGTTCACGCCGCCGGGCTTGATTCCGGAGAGATCGGGCTGCAGCTCGGTGAGCGTGATGCGACCGCCCCCGGAAATGATGTAAACGCGACCGTCGTCGTCGAAAAATAGACTGTTGTCATGCATCGCGGGTTCGAAATGCGTCTCTTTCCACGGGCCGTGATCCGGATCGCGCGTGCTGTAGATGTGGGTGTATCCGCTCGTGTAGGAGAACGTCGTGACGTAGAATACACCGTCGTGGTAACGCAGGCTGCTGGCCCAGGAGCCTTTACTGTAGGCGTTTTTGCCGTTTTCGAGGCGCATGGCTTCGTTGTCCACGAGGTTTTCATGGGCGTAGGAGGCCATGCGCCAATTGACCAAGTCCTCCGACTTCATGATCGGGAGGCCCGGGCTCATGTGCATCGTCGTGCTGCTCATGTAGTAGGTTTTTCCTACACGCATGACCGAGATGTCCGGGACGTCGGCCCAGATAAGCGGATTATGGGCAGGCTCCGCCGGTGCCGCCGGGAGGGGCGGAGACGCGACGGAGGCGAGGACGAGGGTCATCAGGAGGGAACGGATCGGGCGGTTCATGGGAAAGGCGGGAGAGACGGCGGAAGGGCGGCTCAGCGTAGCTATATTTTGTGGCTATAGTGGAGTGTTAGGCGGTGAGGCTGGAGAACTGACGGGCGACGATCTTGGGGGCGCGGGGATTGCCGCCCGTCACCTTGGCGGTGTCGAGGGCCGCCGTCGGGAACGGCCGGTGGCTTTTGCGGTCGGCGGGGCCTCCGTCCAGACCCTACGGTGACGTGGGCGATTGCTGTGCCTTGACGTTCTTGGGGGCGATGACCACCGCCACATGTTCATAGGGCGGCTTATAGTCCGGAGCTTCGCCGACCGGAGCGGATTTCGTGGGGTCCGACAGGACCACCTGCTGCTCGTCGATATACACCAACGCGGTGTTGTGCTCATTGCTGGTCACGTCAACCAGCGTGCCCAGGCCCTCGGCGGCGAGCACGATGCGCATGCGGCAGTAGGAACCGGGACGGAAGGCGCTTACGCTGTCTTTCACCAAGGCCCAGCTCCCGTCTGACTTGTGGTAGGCAACGCGGATGTGAGCGCGGTTTTTACTGTCCGTTTTCGGGCTGAACGTGCCCCTGCCCCACGGAGCCACCTCCACCGGGTTCTCGCCTTGGCCAGACTGGATGACCATGGGCACAGAGGTGAGATTATAGATGTTCATCACGGCTGGCTTGAGCGGCAGGTCCTGATCGATCAGTCGGGCTTCGTAAGGCACGGAGGGATCGGCGTCTTTAGGCGGCGGGACAACCAGGACAAGGGGGGCGACCAGCCCGGCGGGCAACGCAAGAGAGACCAAGGGCGTGATACGCGGCTTGCCTTCGATGACCTCCTCGCGCGAGACGACCAAGGTCTTCGCCGTGCCGAGGGGCGCGGAGAAGCCGGGCGGAATCATGCCGAGCGAGGCCTTGTAGTCGGTGGTCTTTCCTAGGCTAATCTTCACGTCGCCCAGTGCGCGGCCATAGCTCAACACCTCGATGGTCCGGGGGGTGTCATCGGAGCGCGCAGTTGGCGCCAGCGCGAGCAGGCTCGCCAAGCCGAAGATCACGTGAATTTTGAGGGGTATCATAAGCAGGTTATTACAAGTTACGGCTTAAATGTCGTCGGGGCTCAGCCAGCGAAAGGAGACCACTTGGAAACGCCGGCCGAAGCGGACGCTTTCCGCGGAAAGGGTCGGGTCCGTAAGTGAGGTTTTAGGCTCTTCTCCTCCCACGTAGTCGGGGAGACGTTGCACGACGGCTTCGCACCAGGCGCGACTGAGAACCACCGTGGAGTCGAGGGGATTCACCGTTTCGCCATAGGCCCGGATGGTGAAGGTGTCGGAGCGCGCGGTGATGACGGGGCCGAGCGCCTGAAGCAGATCGGCTTGCTTAAGAATGCCGGGAATGCCCGCAACCCGGCTGCTTTCATGATTGGCGGCAATAACGAGGCTGTTGCTGCGCGTCGGCGCTTTGAAATACAGCGGCCACTTCGCTTTGCCGTCGGTGAGGTTGTTGATGCGCTTGTTCGCAGCGTAGCCTTCGGTTGCTTCGATGGCGGCCTCGAGCGCCCCCATCAGACCGTTGGACGTGTTTACCAAGCGACGATTCACGAAGTCGGCGAGAGAGGCGAACGGGCCACGCAGGCGCACTTGTTTGACCATCTCGGTGGCGAGGGCGTCGATCTGGTCGGTGGTGAGGTTGCGGTAGCCGGACCACGCACCGTCGGACACGGCATTGTTTCCGGTGGTAGTGGTGGGGATGCCGCCGGTCTGCTTGAGCGTGCGCGCGAAGGGGCCGGTGAGCTTCGTCGCCGTGCCGGGATACGGGACCTGGTTGAGCGAAGAGAAGAGCGCGCGCCAAGCCTCGACCGAGGTGGAGTTCACGTTGAAGCCGCCTTCGAGCAGAAGGTTGGAGGAGGCGGCGTAGGGGTCGTTTCGATACGAAGTGACGGCGTTGCTCGCGAGCGTGCTGCGGAAGGGCATCAGGCGAGGGTTGCCGAGGAGGTCGGTGGCGAAGTCAAAGGCCCCCGCTTGCGGCACGGTGGAGAAAAACCAGCTGTCCCAGAGGGCGCGGTTGAGCAGGTAGGAAGAGTCTTTGATGGCGCCGTGACCTGAGCCACCTTGGTCGTAGGCTGTTCGGGCGACGAAGGGGGTGGCGTGGCTGTTGCCAATCGCATAGCTGGGAGCGGCGCTCATAGCGCAGTCCACCTCGGGGCTACCGGCGAAAAAATTAAAGGAACTGGCGGGGAAGCCGGTGGCGTTAAAGTGCTGAAGCTGGCCGAGCGAGACAATAGGCGTGGTCGAGGTGGGCACGTCGAAGAAGATCGCCTTATCGAGTGCGGCCGGCGCAGCGCCATTGCCCGTCGGACTGTCGTAGGCTGGGCTATTGGAGCCGCGGTTACGCATCCCCCAGAGCACGGTCTTGTTGTCGCTCGCGACCAGCAGGTTGTTACGCCAACCGATGGGCTCGCCGAATCCCATACCCGACTCATTCGGACCGAACCAGCCATCACCTCCTATACTGAGCCCCGCACGAAGATATGACCTCCAGTTTACTTCCTGATAACCATCTATATCTCTTATGTCTTGATCATTTACCGATTCGAGGTCGGCCGGACTCGTCAGGTGATAACCGAAGGAATCGCCGACATTACCAGGCCACTTCAGCACGTAAGAGGGAGTGCCGCTGGCGGAGAGCTTGCCGATGGGGATATCTCCGTAGCGATTGGTGCCATCCGACCATGCCCCAAACGAAGCCTCGAGGCGCTGCAGCAGCCGTGAAGGGGTGGGATTGCCCACCGAGCCGTCGTCCAAAAACAGGTGAGCCCAATACTGGCCGCCGACCTGGAGTGTGTTATTATCTACGCCGGCGCTGAGTTCGGCGCTGGTGACGGTAGGCGAGGATGACACGGGCACCGCAATGCGGACATCGTCGAGATTGAGGTCGTTTTCCATGGGATAGCGACCGCCGTTGGCCCAAGTGTAGCAGCCAAGGGCCGCGTCCCAGCCCGCCGAGGTGTCACCAGCCCGAAGCGTGTAAACCCGGGCCTCGCCGGGAGCGAGTCTCACTCCCTCGATTTTAAAGTAAATGGTGTCGAGATACTGGGAACCCCAGTTGGAGGTTAAAGTGTTGTTCAATCTCAAGTCGCTGCTTCCCCAAAACTTGCCTTTCGCCAGGTAATTTTGGGCGGCGATGGGCACGTCATAGGGGTTGGCGAGCACGATCAGCGGGCTGAAGACACCCTCGAGCCGATATTTGCCGGCTTCCGTCTGACGGGCCTGCATACCTATACGCATGCGATACTGGATCATGATCGGGCTAATGCCATGGACATCGGGTGTCTGGGCTCGGGGCACGGCTTCACCGGCGGCATTAAGCGCCCCGGCGGGCGAGGCGGATGTCAGTTTGCCCGACAAATAAAAGGAGCGGAGCTGATACCAAGTGGGGCCCTGCGTCCAAGAATACTTGGTGGTGGCGGGGGGAACGAGCTTGGGCACAATGCCGGTGTTGGTCTGATCCCCCGGGTCACCGATGATATTGTTTTTGGTGAGGACATTGTTGATCTCGGTCTTAAAATTCGCAGCCGTGCTCTGTTCGAAGAGATAGGTGAGGTCGGCGCGGAGACCGCCGTTGGCGGTGTCGGTCAGCACACTCTTGGAGACTGCGGAGAGATCGTGGTAGAGTTCACGCAGGCGATCCCGTTTCGTGGACTGCGACCACGTCGTGTCGAAGAGAGGCAGCTGATCAACACCCATGATGCGTTGGAGGTTCACCTGCGCGGTGACAGCTGCGGCGGTTTCTTGGTGAATATTGGTTATCTCGCCCAAGTCCGCGATCGTCTCCACTCCCGACCGCTGGGCGGCGGAGAGCCGGACCGACGACTGCGTCGCGGTAGGTGTGAACGCAGCAGGCGAACCTCCGCTGCCGGCGGGGTGAGGCTCGAGGCGGTCGGTGAGATTGACCCTGACCTTCACGCCTTCGTCACCCACCCAGTAGGCGAAGCGACCGATGGTCGTGCTGGTTCCGCCCAAGCCAGGAACCTGGGTGGAGGAGATGTCCACCTTGGGCGCATAAACATATTTTGTGGTATCGGCTTGGGACACCGTATTGGGGCCGACGAGCTGGACGCCCGGCGAGGGTCCCGAGGGACTGTAATCGGTGGTGGCCGAAGGCTTTGTTCCAGAGACGAGCCAGGCGAGCGGAGTGCCTGCGGCGAGCGTCGGCGGGAGAATCGGGTCCTTAGGCGTCGCATCCCATGCCCCGGTGAAATAGCGGTTTATGACGGTGGCATCCGCCGCGCCGGTGGCCGTTCCCTTGATGTCCGCCGTAGCAGTGACTCGCTGGTCGGGGCCGGCGTATTTCTGCAATTCGCCCAAGGCGATCCCGAGCGCAGTGACCGCGTTTTGCCGGGCTTGAGATAGCGTCTGGCTGTTACTCGCCACCTTGGTCTCGACCCGCGTCAACGACGCCAGCGACACCAGCAGCAGCACCAGAAACGCGAGCAGCGTGATCGTGATCAACAACGCGAATCCGCGCCGCCCGTTTCCGGATAAACGTCTCGATGCCGCCCTGAACGTGCTCAGCGCATTCCGGGTTTCCGTGTGACGAGAAGTTTCAGCGCACATAAGCAAGAGCCTCGGAAGCAACGTGGCCACCCGCATCAATCAGTCCCTCCGCAGAAGAAGCCCCACCAAGATGCATCCATTGGCGGGAATCAGAAGACGGGAACAGTATGCCCGGGGAGAATAGGCAGGAATGAAAAGACATGGGGGTTAAGCAAAAACAACCGTGCGAACAAAGACCTATGCCAAGTTGCCATACCCGCAACCTGCGACAACTGCCTCCCATACGACATCGTTCAGAACGCGGTCAAACGCATGCAATATCGCCCGCCGCACCGCTTCGCCATGGCGGAGGCTCGCTCGACGATCATGCCATCGGAACCCTCTCTCGGGCTCGACGTAACCTAGGGTGTGTCTGGGAAAGAAATCAGCCCATCGCTGAAGCTCTACGAGTGAAGTGAGAAAGGGCACTGGGCCGGCGTTGCCCTCGGCGGCACGGGCCGCTGACCCGCCTCAGTCGCCTTGGCCGAGCACCCTTTCTCACTCACGCTGGCCCGATTTCTTTCCCAGACACACCCTCGTGGCCCCGAGAAGAGCCGGACGGGGGAGATCCCGTGCTCTGGTGAGAGCGATCACCACAAAAAAGCCTGCCGTGTGAAAACACGGCAGGCTTGTGGGTTCGGTCCATTGCGAGGGGGCGTTTATTCGTCACCCTCCCCGCTCGCTCCGCTTACGGAATGCGGAACAACTCGGAAACCGTCTCCGGCCCTGCCCCCGCGCTGTTGACGCCGTGCACGGTGATCTTCACGTCGCTCCCGCTCGGCAATCCCTGCAATGTCACCTCACAATCGTGCACCGTCCCGCTCACCAGCATGGGCGTGGTGTCGATCCCAGCCACTTGCCGCAGCACCCGGTAGCGATCCGCGCGGCGCGCGTCATCCCAATGCACGAGCACCATACCCGGCCCGCCCGCCG
>CBRAFO010000165.1:0-6247 GCA_967755175.1 uncultured Opitutaceae bacterium
TGCTGTCGCGTGCTTGCTGGTTATGTTTTGAGGTGGTAGCTTGCTTGCTGGCTTTCGCTCCATCGTCCCTACCACGCCCGCGCCCACACTCGGAATCGCCTGCAAGCAGGCTCCTACATTTCGGATCAGGCAGAGGGGCTGGGCGCCTCAGATGAACGGCAGTGGTTCGTAGGTCTTGCCCAGCACTTGGTCGGTCGGGCAGGCGAACCACTTGTCGAGCACGGTCGCATAGACGCGGCGGAAATCGGTGCTGAATTCGAGGTCTTGATTCTTCTTCAGATTCAACGAGGGCGCCGTGCCGTGGAGTGAGCCTTTGATGCCGCTGCCCATCACAAAAAGCGGTGCGGCGGTGCCGTGGTCGGTGCCTCGGCTTTCGTTCTCGTTGGGGCGGCGTCCGAACTCGGAGAACGTCATGGTGAGCACCTGCGAATCCAGTTTTTTGGCGACGAGATCTTTTTGGAACGCGGCCAATCCCTCGGAGAGCGTGCGCAGGAGATTGGCGTGGTTGTTGACCTGATTGCTGTGAGTGTCGAAGCCGCCCAGCGAAACGAAATAGACGCGGGTGGACATGCCGGCGGCAATCAGGGAGGCGACGTTGCGCAACGACTGGGCGAAGTTGTTGCCCGGGTAAACGGCCTCGGGGCGGTAGCCACCGATAACTTGCTGGACGCGTTGCTCCGTGACGAGTGCATCCATCATGGTGGCGCGGAGGAACGAGGCGTTGGCGTTGGCTTCGTGGTCGTCTGCCTTCACGAGCCTTTCGAGGAAGGCGAGGTTCTCGCGGTTGCGATTGCCGCCGGTGCGAAGGCCGAACGTGGCGTGCGGTTTGTCGGCGAGGAAGGATTGGGGGAGTTCGTTGGTGACGTGAACGGCGACGGGATCGCCGCCGGTGCCCGCGGTGCCGGGCGTGCCGCCGCAGGCGTTGTCGAGGAAGCGACCGATCCAGCCGGTGGGCAGGAACTGGTTGCTCTCGCTGCCGGTCTCCCAGATTTCGGTCGAGCGGAAGTGACTGTGATTGGGGTTGGGATAGCCGACGTTTTGGATGATGCCGGCGCGACCTTCTTCCATGAGCGCTTGGAACGCGGCGAGGGAAGGATGGAGTCCGAGCTTATCGTCGATCCGCAGGGCTTCGCTCTTCTTGATGCCGATGGTCGGGCGGAGCCGGTAGTATTCGGGATCGTCGTAGGGGATGACGGTGTTGAGGCCATCGTTGCCGCCGGCGAGTTGGACGAGGACGAGGATCGATCGGTCTTTCTCGGGGGAGGGCGTGGCGGCGAGCGTGGATTCGACGAGGAAGGATGGCGCGAACTGGCTGAAGGCGAGGAGGCCAATGCCGCGACCACCCCATTTGAGGAACTCACGGCGCGTGGTGGGGAGGGCTTGGTAAACGTTGTTCATGGGGGCGGGGGGGCGGATTGAAATCGTTCTCTTTCTCTTACTCGTTCTCGTTCTCCCGCTCGTCCTCGGCTCGTTCGTTCTTCGACGCTCAGAAACGGAAAGAGAACGAGAACGAGTAAGAGAACGAGAATGATTGGGCGGACTGAGAACGATCAGGTGGGCGGTTTCAGCAGAGTTGGTATTCGGGCGACTGCAGGAGCGTGATGGTCGTGTTGCGGAGGCGGACGAGACGTTTGGCCTCATCGGTTTCGTCGGCGAGAAACGAGCGCACGTTGGCGCGGAAGGCTTCGCTGACTTTGACCGGCAGGAAGTAATCGAGGAAGCGGGCGGTGATCTGATCGGGGTTCATGCTTTGGAGCATTTTATCGAGGCGTTCGTCGGTGACGGTGAACGTGCCGATGCCTTGGGCGCGGGCGGCGACGACCTCGACCTGCTCGTCGGCGTTGAGATTATCCTCGTTGATGGGGGTGAAGAGCGTTTCGACCAACTGGCGCCGGGCGTTGAGCGTGCCGGAGTTGATCCAGAGACGGCCGCCGACCCAGCCGCGGACGTTCGGTGGGCGATAGGGTTCCTCGCCCATCAGGCGCAGGGTGCTGAGTGAATGACGTGGGTAGGGCGCCACGTTGATGTTCAGATCTTGGACGAGGCCGAGGTAAAATTGCGTGGGGCGCTTGATGTAGTTGCCCCGGAACGCGGGATGAAAAAACAGGCGGCTGCTGAAAAAGCGTTGGGCGAGCTGGCGGAGATCATAGCCGGTGGAACGCCACCACTCTCCAAGCGGCGCGAGGTAATCGGGAGAGATCGCGTCCTCGCTCAGGTAAAACTTGCCGATTTCGTGAGGCACAAAGCGACCGGCGGCGGGCAGGGTGTAGGCGAGGTCGATGATGTCGTCGCCGGTATAGTTGCCGGTCTGGCCGAACACGGTCTTCGGCCGCTCGTCGTGCTGGCTGGTCGCGAAGTGAAACTCGTCTCCGCGGAGTCGATATCCAGTGAAGGCGCGGGCGGATTCCTTGATGTCTTGCTCGCTGTAGTTACCTTCGCCGAGGACGAAGAGCTCGAAGAGTTCGCGGGCAAAATTCTCGTTGGGCGCGGCCTTCTTGCTGTCCGCCAAATCGAGAAACCGGATCATGGCCGGGGACCGCGAGACGGCCTTGGTGAGAGCGGGGGCGGCACCGAGACCGCCTTGGCGCAGGAGGTCGTGGTGCCGGTGAATGCGACTGGCGCTGTCCACCTTCTCCTGGCTGACCACGTAGATGTCGCTCAGGAAAAGCGTCCATTTCTCGGTGGCAGCATTTTCGGGGCGGGATGCAAACTGGAGCCACTTGATCGCGAGGTCTTGGATGGCTTGCTGCTGGCGTTCGCGCAGTTCGCGTTGGAGCACCTGGCGTTGTTCACGCGTGTCGGCGCTGCGGATCTTTTCGACGTAGGCGGGCGTTGCTTCCTCGAGGTTGGCAATGAGGCGGGGCTTGGCGAGGAGGTTGGCCTTGGCTGGGAAAAGTCGATCAAGGCCGGCCTGCAATCCCTCGGTCATCAAGCGCGAGACTTCAGGCGGTTGAGCTGCCCAGCCGGTGCGTCGAAGGAGGTGCCGGGCGGCGTCTTCGTTCCACTGGGAGGCGGGTAGGGGTTGCCAGGCGTCTTGCGGGGAAAGATCGAGCTTCATGGGGGGTGGGGTGGAAGCAAAGCTAACGTGTCTGCTATGCGCCGGAGGCGGCGCTACGGCAATAGGACGTTTTCTGTGGCCACGAGGTTTCTCGCGGATCTGAAATCCACTCACTGGCGCTCGTAGCTTCTCGTCGTGGCTACGAGCGCCAGCGAGTGGATTCCGGGCTCAGAGCCCGAGTGAAGTCCGGTAGAGGCGGGGCACGCGCTTGGTCACGGAGCAAAGCGTTTCCCACGGGATCGTATCGGCCCAGCGGCTGAACTCGGCCAAATCGATCTGGGCGCCTTGTTGCCGACCGATGAGCACGGCTTCGTCACCCGCGATCACGCCCGGGACATCGGTCACATCAACGATGGTTTGGTCCATGGTGACACGGCCGAGGATCGGGCAACGACGGCCGCGAATGAGCACGTGGCCGCGATTGCTGGCGGCGCGCGGCAGGCCATCACCGTAACCCGCAGTGAGGATCGCGACCGTGGTGTCGCGTTTTAGAGTGTGAGTGCGTCCGTAGCTCACGCCGGTGCCGGCGGGGAGTTTTTTCACGAGACCGACACGTGTTCGGAAGCTGAATACGGGTGCGGCTTGGACGTGCGCGAGCAGGGAGGCCGAGTGGGGGAGCACGCCGAATTGCAGCAGGCCCACGCGCACGGCGTTGAAGGGACCGGCAACCTCGATGGTTTCGAGGCCCGCGCTGTTGTCGGCGTGGATGAAGAGCGCGCTGAGGTCGATGCCCTTGCAGGCTTGCAGCGCGGCGAGGAACCGGCGGCGTTGCTCGGCGGTGAAGGCCGCGTCGTCGTCAGGGCTGCAGAAATGCGTGAAGACGCCCGCGAGGCGGAGGTGCGTGGCGGCAACGATCTTCTCATACAACGCGGGTGCCTCCGCGTGCCAGACGCCGAGGCGGCCCATGCCGGTGTCGATTTTAAGGTGGACCGTCAGCATGCGGTCCACGGCGCGCGCGGCGGCGTCGAGCCGGGTGACTTCGTCTTCGGAGGAGACGGTGACGGCCACGTCGTAGTTGAGCACGTGGCGATCTTCCTCGGGCAGGAGCGGGCTGAGCAGGAGCACGGGCCAGCCGGGGCCTATCTCGCGCAGAGCGGCCGCCTCGGCGAGGTTGGCTACGGCGAACAGATCTGCGCCCGCGTGCATGAGGCGGGCGGCGGTCTGGTGCAGGCCGTGCCCATAGGCGTCGGCTTTGACCACCGCTACGTAACGCATGTGGCGGGGCAACGAGGCGCGGATGAGACGCAGGTTGCGCTCAAGCACCGCCAGGTCGATCTCGGCCCAGCAACGCAGTGGCAGACGTGAAGCGGTGGACATGGAAAATCAGAGGGCGCGCGGCGGAGCTTGGTGAACTTGCGGCGTCCAAGTGACGTAGCTCGGATCTTCGTGCATGAACGCATCCGGTTCGGTCACTGCGCGAAACAGGTCGGCATCGGGTAACGCGGGGAGCAGCGTGGCCAGATCGTAGCTGGTCGTCGTTAACCCGGCGGGCAGCGGCGTCCAGTGGCGGAAGTGCTCCGGCATGACGAGTTCTCCGCTCAGCTCCGCCGACGGAACGCGTTTCAATGGCGCGCCCACTTGAACCACGTGCCACGTGTCTCGGCGCGCATCGGCGATGACGTTGACCTCGGGGCGATTCAGCGAACGCGCGACGAGTTCCAGACTTTGATAAGAGTAGGTGGCGGTGACCGCTGCCGACGAGATCACGCGCCACGCGCGCAACGCCACGGCGGCGGTGCGAATGCCGAGGACCGACCCCGGGCCTTCGCAGAAAACAAATGCGTTCACGTCGGCGATGCAGAGGCCGTTTTCGTTCAACAGCGCCTCGACGCATGCGAACACCCCGGTGCCCGCCTCGGTGTCACTCGCGCGCCAACGGGGCGGAAGCGCGTCTCCCTTGGTCCAAAGGCCGACCTGCACGCGTGCCGAGGCGGAATCGATCAGCAACAGAGTGGGGTGCTCGGCGAGCAATTGGCGAAGGCTGGACATGAAGCGGAGCATCAAGCTCGCCCGTTCGACGGCTTTCAAGCGCTTTGAGCCAGCTTAGAATCAGGCATTGACCGCACCGAAGGCGGGCGCGTATTTTCACAAATTCTGTCAATAAAAACCTCCGCCCGTTTTCTACTGTGAACATCGAAATCAAAGACGTCTCCGAAACCCGTAAAAGCCTCGTCGTCACCCTCGATCAGGCCGAAGTCGCTGCCGAACACCAAGCTGTGGTCGGCGAGATTTCCAAGCAGGCCCGCCTCCCTGGCTTCCGCCCGGGCAAAGCTCCTGCCTCCATGATCATCAAGCGCTACGGCAAGGAGATCGGCGACGAGTTCAAGCAAAAGGTCCTCGCCAAGGCCTACCGCGGCGGTCTCGAGCAGTCCAAGCTCGAAGCCCTCAACATCACCGACGTCCAGGAAGGCACCATCGCCCCTGACCAAGCCGCCACCGTGACCATCACGCTGGATGTCCGCCCGACGTTCACGCTGCCTGACTACACCGGTTTCGCCACCGAGATCCAGTCTGTCGAACCCACGGACGCCGAGGTCGAGAAGGTTATCGAAGACCTCCGTGCCGAGCGTGCCGATTTCAAGGTCGCCGAGCGCCCCGCCGCCAAGGCCGATTACGTGAAGCTTTCCTACGAGGGCACCGTTGATGGCAAATCCATCCTCGAAATCGCCCCCGAGAAGCAGATCTACGCCAAGGTTCCCCAGACTTGGGAAGAAGTTGATGGCGAACACGAAGGCCTCATCCCCGGTCTCGGCAAGCAGCTCTCCGGCCTCTCCAAGGGCGACAAGAAGGACATCACTGTGACCTTCCCCGCCGAGTTCGCCGCTGTGCCTGCTCTGGCCGGCAAGACCGCCGTTTACTCGGTCGAAGTTCAAGAAATCCGCGAGCGCGTTCTCCCTGAGCTCGACGAAGCCTTCTTCAAGGCCAACCAGGCTGACAACATCGACGGTCTTAAGACCAACGTCCGCAACAACCTCAAAGGCCGCAAGGACTACGAGAACCGCCAGGCGCAACGCCGCCAAGTCACCGAGGCCCTCAACGCCAAGGTCGATTTCGCCGTTCCTGAGAGCCTCGTCGAGTCCGAGACCCAGCAGGTGCTCCGTCAGTTCATCGAGGAAAACATGCGCCGCGGCGTTCCCGCCGAGCAGTTCGAGAAGGACAAGGCCGCCCTCCACGAGAGCGCCAGCAAGG
>CBRAFO010000166.1:0-6182 GCA_967755175.1 uncultured Opitutaceae bacterium
GCCGACGAATCGTTTATCCCGCGCGCGTTTTCCTTCAGCCACATCAACCTCACGCATCGCAACTGGACCGCCGTGGGCCAGCCCGACGTGCCCTACTACCCCATCGTTGATCCACGCGGTCTCGTCACCCCGATCTTCGACGGCTGGTCGCTCGATTTCTGGTTCGTCCCCGCCGACCCCAAAGCCGAACCGCTGTTTCCTTCGCTGCTCGAAGACCACGCGTTCGAACAAACCCTGCGCCTCGACGACAACCTCCGGGTGCGCTCCGTGGCCAAAGGCGACGGCGTTACGCTCACCAGCGAAGTCACCCTTCGCCTCGACCACGGCGAGCCGCAGTGCTGCGCCACCCTCAAAGTCGATGGCCCGACCGATGGTTTTCTCGCGGTCTCTCTGAGGCCCTACAATCCCGAGGGCGTCAGCTTCATCGATACGATTGCCCTGACCTCGAACCACCCCGGCTGGCTCATCAACGGCCGCGACCACGTCTTCTTCGACCGCCCTCCCGCGCGCCAACTGCTCTCCGTTTACAAGGACGGCGACGTCTCCCACCAGTTGCACGACGCTGACCACGGGCCCACCAAGGCCGATTGCGCCGTCAACATGAGCACGGCCGTCGCACTGTTTCGCCTGAGCGAACTGCGCAAAGGTTCGGTCGAAGTGCGCACGCCGATCCACGACGAACTTGATCCCAAGAAACACCTGTCGTTTCCCGCCGCGCCTTCGTGGAAAGACGCGACCGCTCCACTCGCCAAGCTCACGGTGCCCGATAAACGGATACAACAACTCTACGACCTCGCCGCCGCCAACCTCGTGCTGCACACCCCGCGCGACGCGTATCCCGGACCTTATACCTACAAACGTTTTTGGTTCCGTGACGCCGCCTTCATGCTCAACGCGCTGATCACGCTCGGCGATGTCGCACGCGCCCGGCGCGCACTCGAAGCGTTCGCCGGGCGCCAACGGCGCGACGGCTATTTCCTCTCCCAAGAGGGCGAATGGGACTCCAACGGCGAAGCGATTTGGATCTACCACCGCTTCGCCGCCCTCACGGGTGAGCGCCTCTCTGAATCGTGGCGGAACGCGGTTTCCAAAGGTGCCCGTTGGATTACGCAAAAGCGCCTCCCCACCGGCACAGGGAAACCCGAAGCCGGCCTCCTCCCCGCCGGCTTCAGCGCCGAGCACCTCGGGCCCAACGACTTTTATTATTGGGACGACTTTTGGAGCGTGTCCGGCCTGCGCTGCGCGGCGGATCTCTTGGGTGCGGACGATGCAACGCTCGCCGGGCGTTGCGCCCGCGAGGCCGATGAATTCCTTGCGACCATCGAACACTCCTTTCCCACCGGCGCGCAGCGGCGTTTCCCCGGGGCGATTCCCGCCTCGCCCAAACGCCGCATGGACTCCGGCGCCGTCGGTTCGCTGGTGGCGGATTACCCGTTGCAACTCTTCCCCCCGGCGGACGCACGCATCCTGAAAACGGCCAATTATCTCCGTGAGCACAGCATGCATGGCGGAGGGTTTTTCCAGAACATGATTCACTCCGGCATCAACGCCTACCTCACGCTCCACCTTGCGCAGGTGCGATTGCGCGCCGGCGAACCGGATGGCGCATGGGCCTTGATTGATCGCGTGGCCGCACTCGCCTCGCCCACCGGCCAGTGGCCCGAGGCGATTCATCCCCGCACCGGCGGCGGCTGCATGGGCGATGGTCAACACATCTGGGCCGCCGCCGAGTGGCTCATGATGATCCGCAACTGCTTCGTGCGCGAAGAAGCCGGCACGCTCATCCTCGCCTCCGGTCTAAAGCCCTCATGGTGGCAAAACCAACGCGCATCGCTGGGGCCGACGCTCACTCCTTGGGGCGCGATCACCCTCCAAGTCGAAGGCGAAGGCAGCGATGGCAACGCCCGTGTCACCGTCAACGCTCAGTGGCGCACGGAGCCGCCTCGCCTCGATTTCCGCCTGCCCGGCTGCTCCCCCGTGGTGGTCGAGCGCCCCGCACACCTCAGCACCTTTATCCTCCGAAAGCTTCCCTCCCCGTAGCTACGAGCGTGAGCGAGTGGACGCCCGCCTCCAAGCCACCACTCGCTCACGCTCGTAGCTACGTCCCTCTCCCCATGAACATCTGCATGATGACCAACACCTACCTCCCGCACGTCGGCGGGGTGGCTCGTTCGGTGAGCACGTTCGCGGAGGAATATCGCAAACGCGGCCATCAAGTCCTCGTCATCGCCCCCGAGTTCAAAGGCCGGCCACTCAGCAAAAACGCCGCCGCCATCGTCGAGCGCGTGGCCGCGATTCAGAATTTCAATGGCAGCGATTTCTCCGTGCGCCTGCCTTTGGCCGCTGCTCTCTCCGCCCGGCTTGATGCGTTTAAAGCCGATATCATTCACGCCCACCACCCGTTCCTGCTCGGTGACACGGCGCTACGAGTCGCCGCCGCGAAAAACGTCCCCGTCATCTTCACCCACCACACGCGTTATGAAGATTACACTCACTACGTCCCGTTCGATTCTTCGGCGCTCAAGGAAATCGCCATCAACCTCTCCACCGAGTTCGCCAACCTCTGCGACGGAGTCATCGCCCCGAGCGAAAGCATCGCGCGGCTCATAAAAAAACGCGGCGTCACCGCGCCCATCAGGGTCGTGCCCACCGGAATCGATGTAACGACCTTCGCCGCTGGAAACGGCGAGCGGTTTCGGCAGAAGCTAAAGATCTCTCCGCGCGCGTTCGTGGTCGGCCATGTCGGCCGCCTCGCTCCCGAGAAAAATCTCGCCTACCTCGCCGATGCGGTCGCGCGCTTCATCAAGCAAACGCCCGGCTCTCGCTTTCTTGTAATCGGGTCCGGCCCGTCCGAGGACGTCATCAAAGAAGCCTTCGCCAATCATGGCATCACCCGGCGCCTCATCCTCGCTGGCAAGCACAGCGGACGGACGCTGGCCGACGCCTACAACGCCATGGACGTGTTCGCCTTTGCCTCGTCCACCGAGACGCAAGGCATGGTCCTCGCCGAGGCGATGGCCGCCGGGCGTCCGGTGGTCGCGCTCAACGCCCCGGGGGTCCGCGAAGTTATGCGTCACGAGCGAAACGGATTCATGCTCCCCGCGCGCGCGCCCGCCAAAATGTTCGCCGCCCACCTCGGGCTGCTCCACGCCGAGCCCGCGCTTCGCCGTTCTTTTTCTCAAGAGGCGCGGCGCACGGCCGAGACGTTTTCCAGCGTCAACTGCGCCGAACGCGCGCTGGCATTTTACGAACACATCCAGAAATCCACGCGCCGCGCTCGCTTGATCACACAACAAAACCCGTGGGGATCACTCATCGAGCGCGTCGAAATGGAATGGAAACTCATCGCCGAGAAAGTCCAGGCCATCACTCACGCCCTCGTCGCCTGAACCGTCGCCATGTTTGCCCCCATCGAGACCTGCCTTCGCCGCTTGCGCCACCGCTTCAGCCGCAGCGAGTGGGCCATTCGTCACTTGGGGCTCACGCCTGTCGAGGGCCATAGCGAAGAGCCCGGCCTGTTGCTCATCCAGATCGACGGCCTCGCACGTCGGCAACTCGAAGCCGCCATCGCGAAAGGCACCATGCCTTTTCTTAAGCGCCTGCGCGACCACGGCCACTATGCGATGCACACGTTTTATCCCGGCATGCCGAGCACCACGCCGTCCGTGCAGGGGGAACTCTATTATGGCGTGCGCGCCGGCGTGCCCTCGTTCTCGTTTCTCCACCGCGAGAGCAAGCGCATCGCCCTGATGTTTCGCCCCGAATGGGCCAAGAAAATCGAGGCCGGCTTTCAGGAAAAAGCCGAGGGCCTGCTCAAGGGTGGCAGCTCGTGGTCCAACATTTACTCGGGAGGCGCCGCACCGGAGGAGACGCATTTCTGCGGGTCGAGCATTGGCTTTGGCGACATGTGGCGCACCGGGAAGATCAGGAATATTTTTGTCTTCATTCTTTTTCACATCCCCTCGGCGCTGAAGATCGCCGGACTGCTTTTGGTGGAGCTCGCGATCTCCATTCCGCAAGCGGTGCGCGGAGTGTTTCGCGGACAATGGTTGTCGCAGGAACTGGGCATGGTGATGTCGCGCACCTTCATCGGCGTCGGCCTGCGCGAACTCATCACCATCGGAGGCCAGATCGATGTCACCCGAGGCTTGCCAGCGGTGCATGTGAACTTCCTCGGCTATGACGAACTCGCCCATCGGCGCGGGCCCGGCTCGGTTTTCGCCCACTGGTCACTCAACGGCATCGACCGTGCGATCAAGAACCTCTACCGAGCCGCGCATCGCTCGCCGCGTCGCGATTATCATGTGTGGATTTTTTCAGACCACGGGCAGGAGCGCGCCCGCTCGTTCGCCACGGAGTTTCCCGGCGGTGTGGAGAAAATCATCGCCGACTGCCTTGAGTTGGCGCGCACCCGAGACCCCGCTTGGCAAGCGCACGCGCCCGAGGGAGTGCATGCGCCCGAGTTCCTGCGCAATCCGCGTGCTGAACGCGAACTCGCGCGGGCACTGGCCGCCGAGGTGCTCACGGAGAACGCGACCAAGCCGTTTTCCGTGGTGGCACCGGGACCGGTCGGGCACGTGTATTTCACCGCGCCGATGGATGACGCGCAAAAACGCGCCTTGTCCCGCTGCTTGGTCAACCATGGGAAAATTCCCGGCGTGTTGCACCGCGATGTGGCCGGACGAGTGACCTGGTTTCACGAGAAGGGCGAAACTGCGGTGCCCGAAGACGCGCACCAACTGCTCAGCGGCCACCCGGAACCGTTGCGCGCAAAGATCGCCCTCGACCTCGTCACGTTTTGCGAAAACGCGAATGCCGGTGACCTCATCCTGCTCGGCTGGGGAGCGAACGGCGCGTGGACCTTCGCGGCCGAACGCGGCGCACACGCCGGCCCGGGCTTGGATGAGACGCAGGGATTCCTCCTCGTTCCGCCCGGCACCCGACTGCCCGCGCATTCCACCGATTTCGTGCGCCCCGCCGACGTGCGTGCAGCGGGCCGTGCGCTGCTTGGTCGCGAGCCGCTCGTCTCGACGCGCCACGCGGGCGCGCGCACCGAAACACATCTGCGCGTGATGACCTACAACACGCATGGATGCAGCGGCATGGATGGACGCATCTCCCCGCAACGTATTGCACGGGTGATCCGACAACAGGGCGCCGATCTCGTCGCGTTGCAGGAACTCGACCATGGGCGCTCGCGTTCACGCCGGGAGGATCAGGCGACGCTCATCGCGGAGGCGCTCGGCTACCACGTCGTGTTTTGCCGCACCGTGCTGCACGGCAAAGGCGAACACTATGGACACGCGCTGTTCAGTCGTTGGCCCATCGAGGTCATCCAAGTCGCCGAGCTGCCCGGCGCGCCGGGCGGTTGGTGGCCTGAGCCACGCGGCGCGCTCTGGGCGCGCGTTGAGGTCAAGGGCGTCGAACTCAACATCGTCACAACCCACCTCGGGCTCAGCCCGCGCGAGCGCCAGGCGCAGATGCAGGTGCTGCTTGGCCCAGACTGGCTCGGTCCGGTCATCGCGAAAGAACCGGTGATCCTGTGTGGAGATTTCAATCTCTCGCCCGGCAGCGTGCCTTACAGCTTGGCCGCATCGAAACTCTCCGACGTGCAGGCGGGACGCGACGGATACGAACCGCGCAGCACGTTCAGCTCCACGCATCCGTTTATGCGTATCGACCACATCTTCGTGTCCGCGCACTTCGAAACCGAGAACGCGTTCGTGCCGCGCAACGACCTCACGCGCGTTTCCTCGGATCACCTGCCGTTGCTCGCGGACTTATCGTTTTGCGCTGAGAACGGTGGATGAAAGCCGATCCCCTCGGGTCCGGATCCGAATGTAGGAGCCTGCTTGCAGGCGATCTCCGAACCGTGGGAGCGAGCTCGCTCGCGAGGATCGAAATCGCGAGCAAGCTCGCTCCCACCTCAAACCATCGCCTGCAAGCAGGCGCCTACATTTCAAGCCACTTCGCCGGCGCGCGCTTGCACCTGTCGCCAGATCGCCAGGAGCGCTTGGAAGTCGTCCTCACGGTTGCGGCTGTGGACCACGAAATCGAACTTGCCGATCTCCAGCAGCTCACGCTCCGCCGTCTCCATGCGATGGCGCTGCTCGCGGACTTATCGTTCTGCGTTGAAAACGGTGAATGAAAGTCGATCCCCTCGGGTCCGAATCTGAATGTAG
>CBRAFO010000167.1:0-6132 GCA_967755175.1 uncultured Opitutaceae bacterium
TCGCTTATGAGAACGGTGTCGCCTCCTACGTTGATCAACCAGGCGGGATCGTCGGACCAGCGGCTGAAATAAGACGCACCCACCTTAAAATCGAATTCCTGCGAGACGGGGCCGGAGATGATGGCGTGGTAGTTTCCTTCCGGTAGGACCACGGAGTCGTGGCTCCGGAACTGTTTTTTAATACCCGTGCCCGTAATCTCGATCGTGGCGGGTTGGGCGTAAGCGTTGACGAGGTGAACGGTGCGATGGCGTCGGATGTTTTCGTTGGCGATAACGAGGCCGAGCGCGATGAGAGAGACGACTACGCCAAAGAGGATGGCCATGCGCGCGCCGGAGGGGGCGGAGCCGCGGGGGGCGGAACGTTTGAAGACGTTGCGCCAATCAAACTTGGCTTTGGGGAGAATCGTGGTTTTGCGACCGATCGCTTTCTCCGACTTTTTGACCATGGCCCGAAAGGCCTTGATGGCGGAAATCTTGGGCAGCTCTTCCTGCAAGCGGGCGAAGAGAGCGAGGGCATCTTCGTGTCGGCCGGCTTTTTGATAAGCGAGAGCGAGATTCTCCAGCGGGCTGAGTGGATACAGCTGGCCTGCACCGGGCTTTTCGAGGAAGTCGAGCAGCTGATGGGCTTCGTCGAGGCGGCCGGCGCGAATATGGCTGTCGGCCACACCGGAACGGGCCTGAGGCAGGTCGGAGCGGAGGGCGAGTGCTCGGGCGTAGAATGGGGTGGCTTCATCGAGCTGGCCGAAATGGGTCAGCGAGTCCCCGAAATAGGCCTGTAGCATGGCACTTTCGGGAAGGAGCTTGCCCGCGTGTTCACGGAAGGCGGCCGCTTCCTCAAGCTGGTGGAAGTTGACCAACTGCTGGTGGACGGCGATGGCGTTTTCGGGTGTCGGGCTGATGCGGAATTTCTCTTCGGCGCCGGAGACCTCAAGCTGCTTGGCGGTTTCCCATTTGTCCGCGTCGATAGCGTAGTGGCGGGAGCAGGACGGGCACTTGTCGACGATGCGCTTTCGCCCGAGTGGAATAATCGGGATGAAAACGACCACGAACCAGAGGCGGGTATCGTAAGAGGTGAGTTGAACCGTGCGATGGCAGTGGGGGCACTGCGCCTTGCGATGCACGGCGTTTTTTTGCCCATAATAATGGGTTCCGATTCCATTGATGGTGGAAGGCATAAGAAGCGAGGACGGTTGGGATGGCCGGGAAGCGACCGGCGGGGGGAGGACGAGTGAACTGAGAGGTATAAAAAATAACTCCTATCGTCCGGGGACCGATAGGAGTTATGGGCTAGGCTACTTGACTCAGATGAACTCAGAGCGTCGCGAGGATCGTATTGAGCGTCGCACTGGGGCGGAGGGCGGCGGAGGCCTTGGCGTTGTCGGGCTTATAGTAACCGCCGATGTCGGCGGGTTTGCCTTGGACGGCGATGAGCTCGGTCACGATCTGCTTTTCGGCACTCGTGAGCTTCTCAGCCAAGGGGGTGAAGGCTTTCTTGAGGTCGGCGTCCTTGGTCTGGGCGGCGAGGGCTTGGGCCCAATAGAGCGCCAGGTAGAAATGGCTGCCGCGGTTGTCGATGCCGGCGCCGACTTTGCGGGCCGGGCTCTTGTCATACTCCAGGAACTTGCCGTTGGCTTCGTCCAGCGTCTCGGCGAGGACTTTGGCTTTGGCGTGTTGTTGGGTAATGCCGAGGTGTTCGAAGCTGGCGGCGAGGGCGAAGAATTCCCCAAGACTGTCCCAGCGGAGGAAGTTTTCCTCGGTGAATTGTTGCACGTGTTTGGGTGCGGAGCCGCCGGCGCCGGTTTCGAAGAGGCCGCCGCCGTTCATGAGGGGAACGATGGAGAGCATCTTGGCCGAGGTGCCGACTTCGAGGATGGGGAAGAGGTCAGTCAGATAGTCGCGGAGGACGTTGCCGGTGACGCTGATCGTATCGAGGCCTTTGACGATGCGTTCGAGGGTGAATTGGCAGGCGGCGGCGGGTTCGAGGATGCGGAGGTCGAGGCCGGTGAGGTCGTGCTGGCCGAGGTAGGTCTTAACTTTGGCGATGATCTGGGCGTCGTGGGCGCGGGCTTCGTCGAGCCAGAAGACGGCGGGGGTGGCGGAGAGGCGGGCGCGGTTAACGGCGAGTTTCACCCAGTCTTGCACGGGGGCGTCCTTGGTTTGGCAGGCGCGCCAGATGTCACCCTTCGCCACGGTGTGGCGCAGGATGACCTTGGGCGAGGGGCTAGAGGCGAGGGGCGAGGGGGCGGAGGTGGAGGGTTGAGAGTTGAGAGTTGAGGGTTGAGAGGCGGAGTCGGCGGGGATTTCGACGACTTGGACCACGCCATCGGCGGGGATTTGGAAGGTTTTGTTGTGCGAGCCGTATTCTTCGGCGGCTTGGGCCATGAGGCCGACGTTGGGGACGGAGCCCATCGTCTTGGGGTCGAGGGCGCCGTTTTTGCGGCAGAACTCAATGACGGTCTGGTAAACGCCGGCGTAGCTGCGGTCGGGGATGAGGGCGAGGGTGTCTTGCTGTTTGCCGGCGGCGTTCCACATCTGGCCGGAGGTGCGGATCATGGCGGGCATGGAGGCGTCCACGATGACGTCGGAGGGGACGTGGAGGTTGGTGATGCCTTTGTCGGAGTTGACCATCGCGAGGGCGGGGCCGGCGGCGTAGGCGGCGGCGAGGTCGGCTTCGATGGCGGCTTTCTCGGGGGCGGGGAGTTTTTCGATTTTGGCGAGGAGGTCGCCGAGGCCGTTGTTCAGGTCAACGCCGAGGGTGGCGAGGGTGGCGGCGTGTTTGGCGAGGGCGTCGCGGAAGAAGACTTTCACGGCGTGGCCGAAGAGGATGGGGTCGGAGACCTTCATCATGGTGGCCTTGAGGTGGAGCGAGAGGAGGACGTCTTCGCTCTTCGCGCGGGCGATGGCGCTTTCGTAGAAGGACACGAGGGCCTTCTTGCGCATGACGGTGGCGTCGAGGATCTCGCCGGCTTTGAGGGGGGTCTTGTCCTTGAGGACGACGATGGAGCCGTCGGCTTTGACGAGTTCGATGCGGACGGTGGTGGCGGTGGGGGTGGTGAAGGAGAGTTCGTTGCCAAAGAAATCGCCGTCGGTCATGGCGGCGACGTTGGTCTTGGAGGTGGGGGACCAGGCGCCCATGGAGTGGGGGTGCTTGCGGGCGTAGTCTTTGACGGCCTTGGGGGCGCGGCGGTCGGAGTTGCCTTCGCGGAGGACGGGGTTGACGGCGGAGCCAAGGACTTTGGCGTAGCGGGCGCGGGCGTCTTTCTCGGCGTCGGTGGTGGGGTTTTCGGGGAAGCCGGGGAGGGCGTAGCCTTTGGACTGGAGCTCGGCGATGGCGGCTTTGAGCTGGGGGATGGAGGCGCTGATGTTGGGCAGCTTGATGATATTGGCCTCGGGCTTGAGGGTGAGGGCGCCGAGTTCGGCGAGGGCATCGTGGGTCTTCTGGGAGGGGGGGAGGAGGTCCGAGAAGGTGGCGAGGATGCGGGCGGCGACGGAGATGTCGCGGGTTTCCACGTTGATGCCGGCTTGCTTCGCGTAGGCCTGCACGATCGGCAGGAAGCTGTAGGTGGCGAGCGCAGGAGCCTCGTCGGTGATGGTGTAGATGATGGAGGGAGGCATTGGCGAAGTAGTGAGTAGCGGGTAGCGAGTAGTGAGTAGGCGGAGCTCGGAGGCGGAGACGGAAAAGTAGATCGGAGGCGTGGAGGCGGAGTGAGTTGCGAGTGGTGAGTAGGCGCTCGGAAACGGAAAGTAAGGCGGTGAGCTAATGGCGCGCCAAATGCTCGGTCAAAGGCATTTGCGGTGCAGGATGAAAAGGAGGGACGGGCGGAGCACAAGGGGGAGGCGGAGACGTGGCGGAGCTCCCTGACGAACGAGAACGAGAACGAGGACGAGAAAGAGAACGAGTGTTCCGGAGGCGCGAAAGATTCGGCGGATCGAAAATCGTTCTCGTTCCTCTTAATCGTTCTCGTTCCCTCGCGTCGGTTGCGGGTTTGACTGGGCGGGGTGGATGAGGGTTCCGGAGTTAGACAGGATGACAGGATTTACGGGGGTAAAGGCGGGGCGGTTTTCATCCCTGCTTCATCCTGTTAATCCTGTCCAACGGATCGTGACACCGGCTGATCGGTGGGTGTGAGAGGCAGAGACGATTCGATCTGCTGCACGGATCCGCAGATGAGGCGGGGCTGAATTTTAGACAGGATGACAGGATATAATCAGGATAAGAGGCACAGGAGGATTTTATCCCTGCTTCATCCTGTTAATCCTGTCGAAAACGGGGCCGGAGACTCCTGCATTGGATCGGCGGATCTTAATTAGTGCCGATGAGTGTTAATGAGTGGTTCACCGGATCGGAGACCGGACCGGAATTTTGAACCACTAATGAAGCGCCCAATGTGGCGCTTCTTGGAGTGCGGCTCCGGCTGATCGCCTCCGCGGGGGAGCGGAGGTGTCGGCTGATCGCCGACGGGATTCTGGCACTGGATCGGTGGATCTCCATTAGTGCTGATTAGTGTTAATTAGTGGTTCACCGGATCGGTTTCGGGCCGGCAAACGCGGCGGGACGCCGCGTCTACTTTGGCGGATCGAATTAGCGGCAATCAGCGCTCATTAGCGGTTCAACCGGATCGAACGATCTTCACCCAATTACTCGTCGCCTACCATGCACTCAGGGCAGCGTTCGTTTGCCGATATTGAGGGTGGCGATGGCACTATCGAGGTCTGCCAAGAGGTCGCCTTTGCGCGCTTCGGGACAGACTCCGCAAAAAGTCAAAACGGTCGCCGGGGGAATGAGCACAATGTTCGCGGCGAACACTATGCCGTCTTTCGAATTGACGTAGCGGCCCTCCTGAAGGTCACCGATTTTACGGATTTCTCGAGTGACGTCGGTTGGCGTGTGTTTTACGGCCCAACTCATAAACATATCCAGGAACCTGCGATGCTCGTTTTCCCGTTTAATGGGCGGGATTTGAAGGGTGGTCGCGGTTACGACAACCATGAGTCCGCGATCATTGGTTTGGAATGGGATGATTTCGCTGGTCGAGAAACCTGCGTGGCGGTCAAGGCCGGACGCGTAGACCCAAGCGGCATCGGCATACGTCTTAATCTTGTAGTCCTTCCCCTGAGGCGGCGAGTAGGGCTCGTAATCGAGCGGGACGTCGACCGCGAAGCCGTAAAAACCAACGGTTTTGTTTTCGAGATGGTGACCGTCTAGAACGGTTTTGCGCTCATCGCCGTGACATGGGGCAAGGAGCAGAAGCGCGAGAAGGGGAATAAGCTGCAGGCGTTTTGAAACCATGCGCGAGCCAGTGCATAAATGCGGCAAAAGCCAAGCGTGGGGTCGATGACGGGACTCGATTCAACGTCTGGCACGAGATCGAGGATCGAATGAGCGGCAATCAGTGCAGTCTCTGCGAGACGATGATCAACCGGCAGTTCACGATTTGCCGAGAATGCGGGCATTGACCTCCGCCCAAGATGAACCCTCGGCTGGGTTGGCTGCGTAGCGAGCTTGATCTTCAGCCAGAAGCTCCTCGTGCCACGTCGGGATGGGAAGGCGGTCTTCGTTGGCCGTAAGGTCGTCCCAGAGTTCGCCCACGAGCTGGAGTTTTTCTGCCGGCGTGAGTCGGCGAATCTCTGAGGCGAGCGCGGCGTTCATGGCGGGAACTTGATCACGAGCAGTGCGGTTGGCAATCCGTCAGCTTGTGGGGATGATCGTCGGGGGGCGGAGGGAGGGAGAACGAGAACGATTACGAGAAAGAGAACGAGGGGGCGGTGGGTGGAACGGAGGCGTCGGCTGATCGCCGACGGGGGACGAACCGGGGATCGGGATAAGTAGACGCGGCAGCTTGCCGCGTTGGTTCGAGTTCCTGCACGGGATCGGACGGATCTCAATGAGTGCTGATTAGTGTTAATCAGTGGTTCAACCGGATCGGAGGCCGGAATTTGGGACCACTAATGAATCGCCCAATGTGGCGCTTGTTTCCTCCGTCGCCCCAAGGGGCACCCGCCGTCAGTCACCCACTTCGCTAACGCTTCGGGGCCACACGCTGCGCATGTGACCATCTCCGCGCTGTCGCGCTCCGTCTTTGGGTGCGGCTCCGGCTGATCGCCTTCGCGGGGGAGCGGAGGTGTCGGCTG
>CBRAFO010000168.1:0-6101 GCA_967755175.1 uncultured Opitutaceae bacterium
AAATGTAGGAGCCTGCTTGCAGGCGATTCCAAATGTGGGAGCGAGCTTGCTCGCGAGGATCGAGCGATCGCGAGCAAGCTCGCTCCCACGTCAACCCATCGCCTGCAAGCAGGCTCCTACATTCGGCACCCTCCCCGCGCAGGAGCACCTGCGAAACACCTCAGGCGTCTTCCTTCATCTTGAAGGTAATCGTGTAGTCGCTGGTCTTTAAATTGGGAGGCGGCGCGGGCAGCTTGATGCGACGGAAGGCGGCGAGCACCGACTGGTCGTATTCGCTGTTACGCGACGAACTGATGATGGTGACCTCCACCACCGAACCACTCGACGTCAGGCGGAACTTCACCGTCGCCTGCAGCAGGTCGCTGAGTCCATCGGGCTTTTGATGCGCCTCTTTCAGCCGTTGAATCAGCAGGGAAATATAGGCTTCCGACAGCTCGATGTCTTCACGCGTCAGCGCCTTGCCGCCAGCACCGCCGGTTTTGTTGGCGGTCGAGCCACCGGCCACACCGCCGGCGATGCCTTCGGTGTCGATGCGCTTGGCGGTCACCGAGCCACCACCGGTCTTTTGGGACGGCGAGGTGCCCTTGCCTTGGTTGAGCCGGTCAAAGTCGGCCTTGGTCATGCGCTTGGCGTTCAGGGCGGCTTCTTTGGCGGCGCGTTCGTCGGCGGCCTTTTGATCCGCCTTGAGCTTCTTCTCAATGTTGGCCGCGCGTTTGTCCGCGATGCGATCAACCATCTTGGCCATGTTGACCGGCTTGTATTCAGTGGGGGCCGCCTTGGTTGGCTTGGCCGGCGTCTTCACCGGAGGCGTAGGCACCGGTGTAGGCTCAACCGGGCTCGCATCAGCCACCACCGGAGCCGGCTCGGGCTCGGCAGGCGCAGCCTCGATCGGAGATGGCGATGGCTGGGGTGGCTGCGGGATGTCGATCTTGATGCCACCAGGCACACCGAGTGCGGGTGCCGCAGTCCCGGCGAAATTATCGCCTGCGCCCGCGATGAGTTCGAAGACCTTAACGGGCTCCTTGGGCGGTTTGTTGGCCACCCACGCAAAGCACAAGATCAGCCCGATCAGCAGCGCATGAAGCGTGGCAGAGGCAAAGAATGCGTTGGGGGAACGGCTATCAGTCGACATGGCTACCGGTATGACGCGCAACAGTGCGGTTTCTTAGTCCGGAGCCTGCGTAGCGAACGAGATTTTCGAAAGATTACTCTTCTTGAGCTCGTCCATGAGGGTGACCACTTGCTGCCACTGCAGCGTGAGGTCGGCGCGGATGCTGATGACCGGGGGCGTCTTCTCGGTGCTGAGTTGACGGAGGCGCGCCTGCAGTTCTGACAACGTGACCGCTTTGTCGCCGAAGTAGTAGGCACCTTGGCGGTTGATCGAGATTTGCTGAAACGTCTGGTCGGGATCGGGCTTCTGCGGGCTCTTGGATTCCGACGGCAGGTTTACGGGAATCGTCTGCTCGGCCGTGATCAGCGGCGTGGCGATCATGAAAATGATCAGTAGCACGAACGCGAGGTCGAGGAGGTTGGTCACGTTCAACTCCGCGACGGCGTGCATCTGGCGGCGTTGACGAAAAGTGCGGGCCATGTCGGGCGGTCCTTATTTCTTCGACTCGAGCTCGAGGCGGTCGGCCAGCGAACTGGCGTAGTTCTCAATCTCGGTGCTGAGCTGCTTCACTTTTCCGAGGAGGAAGTTGTAGCCGAACATCGAGGGAATGGCGACGACGAGGCCGGCGATGGTGGTCATCAACGCGGCCGACACACCGGGGGCCAGCGTGCGGATGCTGGCGGCCTGCTGGTCGGCGACGGCGCTGAACGCTTCCATCACGCCCCACACGGTGCCCAACAATCCGAGGAAGGGTGCGCCGGAGACGATCGTCGCGAGAAAAATCATGCTCGCCTCATAGCGCAGCGCCTGACGGGCGATGGCGCGTTGAATGGCGTTTTCCGAGTGCTCGAGACGGGCACGGCTGCTGTCGTCGCCCTTTTCTTTGAGGATGGAGGCCGCACGCCAATAGGCCTCGACCGCGTCGGCAAACAGGTCGGCGTAGGGAATCGAGCGCTTGTTGCGCAGCGACTCAGGCAGGTCGAGCAAGGTGCGTTCTTCGCGGAGGCGTTGCTCGAAGGAAAGGTTGAGATCCCGCAGGCGTTTCAGCTCGTTGTATTTCCCGAACATCACGGTCCAGGCGATCAAGCTGAAGAATCCAAGTCCGATGGTTAAAGCCTGACCAAATGTGTCGGTGTCGCCGAAGATTTTCAGCAGGTTGGCGGAAGCGAGAAAGAGTGTCATCGAGAGGTGCGTAGAGCGGGCGACAAGAGTTGGTGTGTTCGTCGCGCACCTTCAATGGAAATCAAGGCTCCGTGCCTACGAGAATCTGGTTGCGGCACAGCGCGGCTAAATCTTCCCTGCCCCTCCACCCTACGCCCTATGGATTTTAAGACCCGCACGCTGGAGGCCTTGCGCACGCACGGTTCCGCTCTCACTGGAAAACTCTCGGTCGTCGGCTTCGACGGCTTCGTTGACACCATCGTGACTCCAGTCGCGCTGCGCACCGCGCAGGGAGAGGCGTTCACGCCGATCACCACGATCACCGAATTCGGCCAGCGCATCCTCGGCGCCGCGGGCAAAAGCACCAACATCGAGTTCTATCCGCGCATGGATAAACTCGGCGGCAACGGTCCGATCATGGCCAACGCCCTCCTCTCCGCCGGTGGTCGCGTCAAATACATCGGTGCCCTCGGTCGCGCCGCGATCCATCCCGTTTTCCATGAGTTCGCCAGCAAGGCCGACGTCGTCAGCCTCGCCGAACCCGCCTCGACCACCGCGGTCGAGTTCACCGACGGCAAGCTCATGCTCGGCCAGATGCGCAGCCTCGATGAGATCACCTTCGAGCGCATCGTCGAAAAGATGGGCCGCCCCGGCGTCGATCAGGCCTTCGCCGCCGCCGACCTCGTTGCCCTCGTCAACTGGACCATGATTCCCAACATGACGGCGATCTTCGCCGCCTTGGTGGACACCGTTTTCCCCGCCCTGCCCGCGCGCAACCGCCTCTTCTTCTTCGACCTCGCCGACCCCGAAAAACGTTCGCGCGAAGATCTGCTCAGCGCCCTCGCCGTCATTGGCAAATTCGAGAAATTCGGCCGCGTCACCCTCGGCCTCAACCTCAAGGAAGCGCAGCAGGTCTGGGCCGCGCTCGACTACGCGCCCATCGTCGAAGACGAAGCCGGCCTGCGCAAGATGTCCGCCGATACCCGCGCCCGCCTCGGCGTGTCCACGGTGGTTATCCACCCCAAGGAATCCGCCGCTTGCGCCACCGCCGAAGGCACCGCTTGGGTCCCCGGCCCCTACACCGCCAAGCCGCTCATCACCACCGGCGCCGGCGACCACTTCAACGCCGGCTTCTCCAACGCCCAGTTGCTCGGTCTTTCCCCCGAGGCCTGCCTCGCGGTCGGCGTGAGCACCTCCGGCCACTACGTGCGCACCGGAAAGAGCCCGTCGGTCAACGACCTCGTTACCTTCCTCCAGACTTGGAATTAACCGCCCGCGCGTCATCCTCATAGCCATGCCACTGAAACACTCATCCACCGGTAAACTCATCTCATTCGAAGGCTCCGAGGGCAGCGGCAAATCCACCCAAATCGCCCGCCTCGCGAAGCACATGCAGCTCCTCGGACGCGAAGTGGTCACCACCCGCGAGCCCGGCGGCACCGAGATCGGCGAACAGATCCGCAACATCATCGTCCATAATTCCAAGGGCGATGAGATGTGCGCCGAGACCGAGCTCCTGCTCTTCACCGCCGCCCGCGCCCAACTCGTGCGCGAGATCATCGTCCCCGCCCTCACCCGCGGCGCGATTGTGTTCTCCGACCGGTTCCTCGATTCGACGACCGTCTATCAAGGCATCGCCCGCAATCTCGCCAAAGACCCGGTTAACCTCATCAACCAATTCGCCGTGGGCAGCGTCATGCCCGACCTCACCGTCATCATCGACGTCCCCACCGAACTCGGCCTCCAACGCATTCGCCAGCGCGCCTCCGACCTGCCCGACCGCATGGAGCGTGAGAATATCGATTTCTACAACAAGGTCCGCGAAGGCTACCTGTTGCTCGCGAAAAGCCTCCCTGCCCGCTTCCTCGTCGTCGACGGTTCCAAGAACGAAGACGGCGTCGAAAAAGACATCTGGGCCGGCCTGCAAAAGCTCCTGACCTGAACAGAACGAACGGAAAACCTGAAACCTGAGGGCTGAGACCTGAAATAATACTTCGGAAGCGTTCTGCTTCAGGTAGGTTTCAGGTTTCACGCCTCCGGTCTTCCGGTTTCAGGTTTCAAGTTTCAAGTTTCAGCCCTCAGGTTTCCTCTGCTTCCTCCGTTTCCTCCGTCATGTCCGCCTCTGCCGCACTCTCCTGGCCCACGTCCCTCGCCGGCACTCCCGCCGTCGCCGTGATTGAACGCGCCATCGAGCGCCGGCGTTTGTCGCACAGCTTGCTCATCACCGGCGACGACCACGACATCCTCCTTGCCGTCGCCTACGCCATCGCCGACCGGTTGCTCAACACACCCGAGTCCAGCGCCCCCTTCCCGCCCGAAGCGCACCCCGACTGCTTCGCGATCCGGCCCGAGAAGAAGATGCGCCAGATCAGCGCCGACGCCACCCGCGACCTCATCGGCAAAGTCCAAGTCTCCCCCACCGTCGCCCGCCAAAAAGTCGCCATCATCCACGAGTGCGACCGCATGAATATCTCGGCGGCCAACATCTTCCTCAAAACCCTGGAAGAGCCGCCCGCCAACACCACGCTCCTGCTCCTGACGACGCGTCCCTACGCGCTCCTCACGACCATCCGCAGTCGCTGCCTCCACTTCCGTTTCCCTGGCGTCGGCGCGACCTTCGCCCCGGATGGCTGGTCTTCGTGGCTGACCGATTACCAAGCGTGGCTCGGGCGCCTCGTCGGCGGCATTGCCGACAAGAAGGCCGTGGCCGACTCGGTCTTCGCGGTTTACGGACTCACCGCCCGCTTCGGCGCGGTCCTTGATTTCGCCACCAAGGAAATCTGGAAGAAGCAAAAAGCCGCGCTCTCAGTCGAGCTCTCCAACGACGAAGAAGAGGCCATGGAAGTCGGCATCGCCAATGGCCTCCGCTCACGCCTCTTCGCCGACATCGAACGCGCCACGCGCGACTTCGCGTTACCTGCGTTGAAGAAGAATAACGAGTCCACCCGCCGCGCTCTCACTGGTGCCGTGGACAAACTGGAACACGTGGTCGGCCTGCTGCGCCTCAACCTCAACGAATCCGCCGCGCTCGAAGAATTCCTCCTGAGCTCCCTGCGCCTCTGGACGCGCAAGGGTTGATCGTCCCGCCCCATGCGTTCGCGTCCGCAGGTTCAGGTTCGGTCACTTGTTCTCCTCGCACTCCTGACCGCGTTCGCAGCGCCCGCCGCCCACGCCATGCTGGAGGGTAGCTTTCTTTATTTCCCCACGCACGTCCCCAACCGCTCGCAACTGAGCGAATGGCGGATCGACGGCCAACTGGTCGGCTATGGGCGTATGGTCGCCGCACCGCGCCAAGTCTGGCTGATTTTGCATGGCAACGCCGGACAAGCCGCGAACCGGCAATACATCGTCGATCAGTTGCCCGCCGACACCTGCGCGTTCGTCCTAGAATATCCCGGCTACGGCCTACGCCCCGGCACACCGACGATGGCGTCCATCAACGCCGCCGCCACCGAAGCCTACGCTCACCTACGCACGCAATATCCCGGGTTGCCGATTGGCGTCTTGGGCGAGTCGTTGGGCAGCGGAGCCGCGTCGTTCCTCTGCACGTTGCCCAACCCGCCAGACCGCCTCGTTCTGATGGTCCCGTATGACAACCTGCTCTCGGTGGCCAAAGAGCACATCGTCTTCCTGCCCGTGGGCCTGCTCATGCGTGACAAGTGGGACAACGTCCAAGCCCTCGCCGCGTATCGCGGTCCCGTGGACATCTTCGGTGCGACTTACGACAACGTGATCCCGGTTGCGCACGCCCGGAACCTGGCGAAATCCGTCCCGCAAGCCCGCTACGTCGAGCTGCCCTGCGGCCACAACGAGTGGTCATCAAGCAGCC
>CBRAFO010000169.1:0-6091 GCA_967755175.1 uncultured Opitutaceae bacterium
TTGAGCTACGGAATCGCCTGCAAGCAGGCTCCTACATTTCGGAAGGAAACCCGTTATAATCCCTTGATCGCAGACGATAGCACTTCGCAGGCGCGGTCGATGGCAGGGCCGTCGTGGGCGGTGCTCAGGAAACCGGCTTCGTAGGCGCTGGGCGCCAAGTAAACGCCGCCGTCGAGCGCGGCGCGGAAGAAGCGGGCGAAGAGTTTCGCGTCACCTTTCAACGCGGTGTCGTAGTCGCGCACCGGCGTGTCGGTGAAGAAGAAGCTGAACATCGAACCGCATTGGGGGGCCTGCACCGGAATGCCTTTGGTTTTGCAGGCGGTGACCACGGCGTCGCGCAACTGGCGTCCGAGCACGTCGAGGCGGGCGTAGGGATTCAGGTCTTCCAAGAGGCGCAGGCCGGCGATACCGGCGGCCATGGCGAGCGGGTTGCCGCTGAGCGTGCCGGCTTGGTAAACCGGACCGAGCGGCGCGAGGTAATCCATGATGTCGGCACGTCCGCCAAAAGCGCCGACGGGCAGGCCGCCGCCGATGATTTTGCCGAGGCAGGTGAGGTCGGGAACGATGCCTTCGCGCTCTTGCACGCCGCCTTTGGCGATGCGGAAGCCGGTCATGACTTCGTCAAAGATGAGCACGGTGGCGTGTTTCGCGGTGATCTCGCGGACGTAGGCGAGGTAACCGGCGTCGGGCATGATGAAGCCGACGTTGCCGCAATAAGGTTCGAGGATGACGCAGGCGATTTCACCCGGGTTGACGGCGAAGCAGGCGTCGAGCGCGGCGCGGTCGTTGTAGGGAAGGACAATGGTTTCGCGGGCAAACGAGGCGGGCACGCCGGCGCTGTCGGGGTGGCCGTGGGTGAGCGCGCCGGAGCCGGCCTTGATGAGGAGCGAATCAGAGTGGCCGTGGTAACAGCCGGAGAACTTGATGATCTTGTCGCGGCGCGTGAAACCGCGGGCGAGGCGGATGGCCGACATGGTGGCCTCGGTGCCGCTGTTGCACATGCGGACTTTTTGGATCGAGGGCACGAAGCGCACGATCAGCTCGGCCATCTCAACCTCGTAGGGATTGGGCGTGCCGAAGGACGTGCCGTTTTCCAACGCGGCGGCGATGGCGGCTTTGATGACGGGGTGGTTGTGACCGTGAATGGCCGGACCCCAGGTGCAGACGAAGTCGATCAGCTCACGTCCGTCGGCGGTGGTGAGCGTCGCGCCTTGGGCGGACTTGGTGAAAAACGGCGCACCACCGACCGAGCGGAAGGCACGGACAGGTGAGTTGACGCCTCCGGGGATGAGCTGGAGCGCGCGGGCGAAGAGTTGGTCGGAGACGGGAGAAGGCATGGCGGAGTTTTTAACCACTAATGAACACTAAAGGGCACTAGTTGCGGAAAATCCATGGTCCATTCCTTTATTCACTTCAAAGCAGGCCGTGTAGTTCGAATCAGTGTCTATGAGTGTTCATTAGTGGTTAATCATTCCGGTATTCGTCGAGAGGTTTATCTCGGTAGTCAGTTGAATCGTCGGGTTGCGCCGGGAGGTGCCATCCGTTCATCGTCGCGTCCGCAAAATCATGGATGCTCGCAAAAAACGACTACTGTTGATCCTCGCTTGTCTGACGCTGCTCGGCGGCGCGCTCGGGTATATCGCGCTCCACTTGGGCATAGGCGAACAAGTGAATCGTTGCCTGGCTTGGGTGCGTGCCGAGGGCGCGGCTGTGTATTTCGTCGCCATGGCCGTGCTGCCGCTTTTCGGGTTTCCGCTGTTCGCGTTCGTCATGTCGGCCGGCCCTGTCTTCGCACCCACCTTGGGGGCGGGCGTGGTGATCGCGTGTGGCGTGGCCGCGCTGGCGTTTAACGTGTCGGTTTCCTACTGGTTCGCGGCGTTCGCGCTGCGGCCGTGGATGGAGCGGGTGATTACGTGGATGGGCTACAAGGTTCCGCAGCTGCCGGAGGGCAAGAGCCTGGAACTCACGTTGCTGCTGCGCATCGTGCCGGGTGTGCCGTTCTTTCTGCAAAATTATCTGCTCGGTCTGGCGCGGGTGCGGTTCGGCATCTACATGCTCGTGTCGATGGTGGTGCCGACCTCCTACCTGATGATCGCGGTCCTCGCGGGCGACGCGCTGGCGCAGGGCGATAAACGCAAGCTCGCGATCGCCGGCGTGCTCTTCGCCGTGGTCGGGTTCGGCGTTTATCTGCTGCGCAAACGTCTCGCCGCGAAGCGAACGCTGGGTGCCGTGGAAAAGTCCGTCCGGACTGAGGCGCTCTGAAGCGCTCCGCCCGCAGTAGGCCGCCAGCTCGCGGGCGCGGCGTGTTATGGCGGGGCCGGAAGCCGGAGCGCGAGCAAGCACGCGGCCTACGTCACAGCAGGGATTCGTTTTAACTTGAAGCACGGGAGTCGCCTTCGTGTTGTCGCTCGTCATGTCGCCCATCGACCTCCAAAAAACCCGGTCAGCTCGCACCGGTTTTGTCGTGAAGTTTGGCGACCGCGCGGGCGAACTCGGAGCGCTGCATCTGCCGATTCCCGTGTTGGGCGGAGTGGCGGAGGAACTGATTTTTGACGGGCTCAACGAGCTGCCTTCGCGCGAGGGATTTCGTCTTTTTGAACGCGATGGGCTGCTCATCGGCGCGATCGACGTGGCGGCGGACGTCGATCTGGCCGGGCAAACGCATCAGCTGTATCGCCGTCTGTTGCGCCTCGCGGATGGACGCCGGTTGGCGCGCGTCTGGAATTACGTGCCGCGCATCAACGAGCCGGATGCGACCGGGCTGGAAAACTATCGCGCGTTTTGTCGCGGGCGTTCGCTCGCGTTCGAGGAAAACCTCGGCGCCGTTTATCACGGGCATCTGCCGGCGGCCTCGGCCGTGGGCGGCGTGGACGGGCGGTTGTCGGTGATCTTTGCGGCGACGCGCACCGTGCCGCTCCACGTGGAAAATCCCGATCAGGTGCCGGCGTATGAATATCCGCCGGAGCATGGCCCGCGCGCCCCGAGTTTCGCTCGCGCCACGCGCGTGGACGAAGCGGGACGCCGGCATGTGTTCATCTCGGGCACCGCGGCTATCAAGGGGCACGCGACCATGGCGGTAGGCGACCTCGCCGGCCAGATCGCCTGCATGCTGGATAACTTGCGCATCCTTTCGCTCGGCTGCGGTCTGGGCGAACGTCTCGGCGCGGGCTCGGGCACCGGGACCGGTTGGACGCGGCACTTTAAAATCTATCTACGGCACGCATCGGATTACGCGAAGGCGGAGGCGTTGTTGAACGGCGCGCTCTATGCGGAGGGCGATCGCGTCACGTGGTTGCTCGCAGACATCTGCCGCGAGGCACTCTTAATTGAAGCCGAGGCGACGCTGGTGGCCGTCTAGAGCATTTCAAATAAAGCCATAGCCGTAGTGCTTCGAAATGTAGGGGCTTCGCTTGCGAAGCCCGGATTGAAGTTCGGGTGACTTTCCTGCTAGCGCGGGCGTCGCGAGCGACGCCCCTACATCACTCGTAAAGTAAAGTAGACGCGGCAGCTTGCCGCGTTGGGTTGGGTAGTGAGTTGGTTTTCGGAAACGCGGCGGGCCGTCGCGTCTACTTTGGTTACCAGCGCGGGTCACGCCAGAGTTCGCGGCCGTGGCGGTAGGTCGCGAGCACATCGGCGGGGGTCACTCGCGTGAGCACGCTGGCGACGACGTGGCGCGTGGCGCGCAGGTGCGGCGCGTTGAAGTCGAGCACCGCGAAATCGGCGGGCAAGCCGCGTTCCAAATAACCGTAGTGATCTCCGCCGAGGAGCGGGCGGATGTTGGTCGTCGCCATCTTCAAGATCGCCGCGGGATCAGGCGTGACCGCGTCGCCGGACTGCGACTTGGCCAGCTTGTAGGTGAAGTCGAGTTCGGCCAGGAGCGACGGCGAGTTGAGCATGCCGTTGTCGGTGCCGAGGAGGAGATTCGCGCCAGCCCGAAGCAGCGCGGCCACCGGCGGAAGCGGCAGGCCGAGGTTGGCGTTGGCTCGCGGGTTGACCGCGGCGGTTTTCCCGCTGCGCACGAGCAATGCGATTTCGTGGGCGTTGGCCACGGTGAGGTGGACGATGAGATCGGCGTCGTAAACTTCGATGGCGCGAATGAGGTCGCCGCGTCCTGTGATCGCGAGAGAACGGTCGCGGTAGCCGGCGCTTTCGAGGCAATGGATGGCGCGCAGTTTGCCGGCGGCGGAAGTGGTCGCGCGGATCTCGCGCCACGCCGCATCGGTGAGGTCGTTCATCGTGCTCTCGGAAAATCCATCGGCCACCGCGAGCATGGCGGCGAGTTCTTCACGGGCCGAGGCGGGCAACGGCGCGAGGTTGACGTCGAGTTCGGTGGCGGTGAACGGCGGGGTGTCGAACTGGTTGAGGATGACCGACTCGACTCCAGTGATGTCGGACGCTTGGCGGAGGAGGCGGGCGCCGTGGGCGCCTTGCTCGCGGAAGTCGAGGTGGCCGATGGTGCCGGTGCGGGCCATGTAACGCAGGTGGCCGACAAGGTGCGGCAGATGCGTCTCGGCGGTGAGCTTGGCGAGTTCGCGGTATTTGTAGCCAGCGGGACGGAAGAAGCCCTCTTCGAGCGTGAGGCCGGTCGCGCCATCGGGCAGGGCGCTGTCGCCCATATGCGTGTGGCCGTTGTAGAGCCCGGGGATGATGACAAGGCCACCGGAGTCGAGCTGGGCGCACGGCTCACCGAGTTCGAGGGCGGTGATGGTGTCGTGTTCCCACGCGAAGCGGCGGCAGCGATGCGGCACGAGATCGGGGCCGTGCAGGAGGATGCAATCGCGGAGGTCGGGCATGGTGCGGTTTGGACGGAGCTATAGCTGTTTCGCTCTTGGTAAATAGGCGCGATCCATTTGGCCACAAAAGGCAGAGAAGACGCAAAAGCCGGATTTCATTTTGTGCCTTCTGTGCCTTTTGTGGCCATGCCCGTTTTAGGCATCGGGGCAGAAGCCGTAGAGGAGGTCGTCGCGGCCCTTGCCGGGCCAGTTCACCTGGTCGATGTGGAGGTGCTTCATCACATCGAAGACCAAGGCGTTGAGCGCGGCTTCGAAACCGAAAATCGAATACAGTGGGGCCGCGTCCACGCGAATGACGAACGCGCCGAGTCCGGCGTCGCGCAGCATGCGCACGCTGCGTCCGACCAGCTCGGCTTCGATGGCGGAGCCACCTTGCAGGATGATCACGGGTTTGGGGTGCGCGTTCATTTGCTGAAACGGCCCGTGGGCAAACTGCAGGAAGTCGCTGATCGGCGGACAGGGCCAGAAGACGCCTTCCATGAATTTGCACGCGAGGTTTTGCGCGAAGTCCGAGATGGGTGCGGCGGTGACGAGGTTGAAGCCTTGGGAGAACGCGCTGGGCAGACGGATCATGGCGTCGCGCAACTCGTCGGTCGGGCGCGAGTCGAGGAGCGGCAGGATCGTGGCGGCGTCAGGCTGCGGGAAACGGCAGCCGGCGAAGTGAGCGGTGAATTGCAGGCAGGCGAGGTAGCCGGCGAGCGGTCCGACGAAACGGATGAGCGTGGTGTATTCTTCGGCGAGGGGAAACTCGATGAGGTCTCCGCCTTCATCGATGATGCGCTGGAGCAGATCGGCGCGGGCCTGTTTGCCGGCGGCGCGCGCAGCGGCGGGCGTGGTCGCGGTGAACAGCACGCAGTGGGCAAAGTCCCCGCGGCGGTTGAGGGCGATCTGGGCGTTGGGCGAGACGCCTTGGGAAAAGACGACGAGGGTTTTGTCAGTGAAGGCATCGCGGTCGGCGACCGTGAACCCGGAGAGCGGGAGGTAAGCGGCGGCGCGATCGGTGTAGAGGTTGAGCAACATCGCGAGGTAGCGCGCATGCGCCTCGGAGCTGCCGGTGCCGGTGATGAGAAAACGGCGTGAGCCGAGCGTGGCCGGTCTCGGGGTGGGCGGCGGGGTGGCCAGCATCCCGGCGAGCACGGAGGGAATGCAGGCAAGGCGTCGGGCGAGCAGATCGTGACCGAGGGGATCGGCGGGGGCAGAGGGCGCGGGTGCGGGGGGCATGAAGAGGGTCAACCGTCGGGGTTATCGCCACAAAAAGCACAAAAGCGCCGGGGAGCGAAGGAGTATCTCCCGCGCGC
>CBRAFO010000170.1:0-6090 GCA_967755175.1 uncultured Opitutaceae bacterium
CCATCTCGGTGAGGTGCTCCTGCCAGTGGTGGTCGATCGCGTTGATGATCACGTAACGCTCCAGCGAACCGAGTGACTCGGGAACTTCAACGGACTCTTTCACGCCATAGGCTTGGCGGACACGTTCAACCACCATCGTGGTGAGCGTCTCGATGTTGTCACCCTTGAGGTCGTCTGCTTTCAGGCCGATGGGGAAGGTCGCGTTGACCCAGCCGACAAAGCTATCGAGGGCCGTTTGGCTGGCGCTGGAACGGCCGGTGATGCCGGCGCTTTCGAGGCGGCTGTCGATCTCCTCAGCAACCTGCTCAAAGATGATGTCCTTCGGGCGTTCGGCGTGAATGGCGGCGTTGCGGATGCCGTAAACGACTTCGCGCTGCTGGTTAAGCACGTCGTCGTATTGGAGCAGGCGCTTGCGTTGGCCGAAGTTCTGTTGCTCGACCTTTTTCTGGGCGCTCTCGATGGAGCGATTGAGCCACGGGTGCTCAAGCTCTTCGCCGTCCTTCATCGAGCCTTCCATGAGGCGCGAGGCCAAGTTGCCTTGGAGGAAGAGGCGCATGAGGGTGTCTTCGAGCGACAGGAAGAACTTGGTGAGACCCGGGTCGCCTTGGCGCGAGCAACGGCCGCGGAGCTGGCGGTCGACGCGGCGGGATTCGTGGCGCTCGGTGCCGATCACGTAGAGGCCACCGAGTTCGCGGACGCCTTCGCCGAGCTTAATGTCGGTGCCGCGGCCGGCCATGTTGGTGGCGATGGTGACGGCGCCACGCTGACCGGCGCGGGTGACGATCTCGGCCTCCTGTTCGTGGTATTTGGCGTTGAGCACGGTGTGGATGACACCGGCGCGCTTGAGCATGCGCGAGAGCACTTCGGAGGACTCGACGGACACCGTGCCGACGAGGACGGGCTGGCCGCGCTTGTTGGCGGCTTCGATCTCGGCGACGACCGCGTTGAACTTGTCGCGGCGGGTTTTGAAAATGGAGTCGTTCTTGTCGATGCGGATGCAGGGCCGGTTGGTCGGGATGACCTGCACGGAGAGGCGGTAGATTTCGTTGAACTCCAGCGCTTCGGTCTCGGCGGTGCCGGTCATGCCGGCGAGCTTCTCGTAGAGGCGGAAGTAGTTCTGAATCGTGATCGTCGCGTAGGTGCGGGTCTCGCGCTCGATGTTAACGTTTTCCTTGGCTTCGACGGCTTGGTGGAGTCCGTCGGACCAGCGACGACCGGGCATGACGCGACCGGTGTTTTCGTCCACGATCATGACCTTACCCTCGGCGACGACGTATTCGACGTCCTTCTCGTAGAGCGAGTAGGCGCGGAGGAGTTGGGAGATGGCGTGGATCTCCTCGGAGACCTCGGAGTAGTTATTCTGCGACTTGGCCTTGATCTCTTCGCGCTGCTCGGGGGTGAGGTCGGCGCGACGTTCGAGTTCGCTGAACTCGGTGGCGAGGTCGGGGAGGACGAAGGCGTCGGGATTGTCGGGGCGGAGGCGGGTGCGGCCCTTTTCGCTGAGGTCGGCTTGGTGCTGGCGCTCGTCGATCGAGAAGAGGAGTTCTTCCTTGAGGCGGTAGAGTTCCGTCTTCTGGAAGTCGCTGTTCATCTCGGTCTCGGTCTTGTCGAGGAGCTTGCGCCACTCGGGGTTCTCCATGAGGCGGAGGAGCTGCTTGTTCTTCGGGTGGCCGATCTTGACCTGCAGGAGTTTCAACGCGGCGGCCTTGCGCTCGTCGAGAGTGACGTCGGGCTTTTCAAGGACGGCCTTGGCGTCGTTGGCCATGCGGTTAACGAGGCGGATCTGCTCGTTAACGAGGGAGTCGATGCCGGGCTTGAGGCGGGTGAAAGGCTGTTCGCGCTCGATGGGAGCGGGGCCGGAAATGATCAGCGGCGTGCGCGCTTCGTCCACGAGGATGGAATCGATTTCGTCCACGATGCAGAACCAGTGGTCGCGTTGAACCTGGTCTTCCTTGCGCGTGGCCATGCCGTTATCGCGGAGGTAGTCGAAGCCGAACTCGGAGGCGGTGCCGTAGGTGATGTCACGGCCATACATCTCGCGGCGGAGTTCGGAGGGCATCTGCTGCTGGATACAGCCGGTGGTGAGACCGAGGAAGCCGAAGAGGTGGCCCATCCACTCGGAGTCGCGGCGGGCGAGGTAGTCGTTGACCGTGACGAGTTGGGTGTTCCGGCCGGTGAGGGCGTTGAGATAAAGGGGGAGCGTGGAGACGAGCGTTTTACCTTCGCCGGTGGCCATTTCGGAGATCTTGCCGGAGTGGATGGCGTAGCCGCCGATGAGCTGGACGTCGAAGTGGACCATGTTCCATTCGAGCTCGTGGCCGCAGACGAGGGCGCGCGAGCCGACGAGGCGGCGGGCGGCGTTCTTTACGGTGGCGAAGGCCTCGGGAAGAATCTGCTCAAGGGTTTCGCCGGCTTTCAGGCGGGCGCGGAATTCGTCGGTCTTCGCGCGGAGCTGGTCATCAGTGAGCGTCTGGTAGGATTGCTCGAACTCGTTGATGCGCGCGACGACGGGGCGGGCCTTCTCAAGGAACTTCTTATAATGGCGACCGGCAAAACGCTTAAAGAGAAAGGAAAGCATGAAGGGGGGAGACGGTAGGGCGGAGAGTGATGTTGGCAAACGACAAAATTGGGGAGCCGGTGACGTTCGGGCGGCGAACGTTACCGTATGCGTAAATCGGCTTAGGCAAAGTGAAGCCGGTTAAAGTTCGCTCAAATCGTGTCGTAGATAGAAAACCTCAATTGTGGTCTGAAAGTGCAAGAAATGAGCATCGTTTTTTATAGGACTTAAGGCTCTTGGAAATAGATGCTTATTTGAGATGCAAGTGGTATGTGGCCGGGGAGGTTGTCGAGGCGCGGAACTAAGGTCATAGACTGGGGACTTACCCCCACGTCGAATGAGCAACCCCACATTTGCGGAGTGTTTTTGTGCGAAGAGAAATATCCCCCGTGAAGACTATGCACGGGCGGTCTTCAATTGCGTGCTTTACCGACGCACGCATCTGGTCAAATGGCTGCTGCCGTTGGTCCGCCCTGATTATTTTTCAGCGGATTTTGATCTGATTCTGGGCGTGGAGGGGCTGAGCAGGGTGCGCGATTTTGTGGTGGAGGTGGAGCGCTTCAACTCCCACTTGGCCAACCATGGGTGGTTGCGGAGAACATTCTGTCTGCGCGTGTCCACGAGCCGCCTGCGCGAGCTGATTCGCGAAACACTGCCGCAGAAATCGAATCAACGCACGAGGTCCACAGCCTCCACCGAAGTGTCCTGCGAGCTGACTTCGAGCGGCGTCTAAGTCGGCGTTTGGATGGGAGCGGTCCCGCGCCTCACCAAGCGAGCACCCAATACTCGTCTTGCGTGATTTTTTGGGCGGTGGCAGCCGGCACCCATCGTTCGATGTAATGGGGCCCCCACGAATCGGATAACGCGATTTCGTTGGTCGTGCGGTTATACCCGATGATGACGCAGGCGTGGCCTGCGTTGAGATCGGGCTTGAGCGCGGCAATTTCAGCCGGCGTAGTCGCGGGTTTCCATGTCGCGAAATCGGCCGTTGCCTTCCTCGCCTGCGTGTTGGCGTTGGCGATGACGTTGAAGTTCTCGGTCGAATACAGGCCCCACACGAGGGGGCGGCCTTCATCGACATAATGCGCGATCCCTGCGGCGGTGAGTTTAATGGAAACCTTTTCGAGGTGGCGGCCTTGGCGGCGCACGAAACGATCGAGGCTTCGGGTCATCGACAAGAAAGAGGTGCCTCCGCCGAAGGACGTGCCACCGGTGGCGGCGAGTTCATACATGTCGGCCGGAATACCGGCGTAGCGAAGGTAACGCTCGAAGGTGGCGGGCACGCAGTAACCCTTGGGGCCTTGGTTCACCATGGGAATCTGGTCGAGGATAACGTCGCCGTTGGTGCGGTGATTAATGCGCGCCTTGAACATGCGGCGCACTTCGTCGTCGCCGAGACGCGCGTTGGCGGCACGTTCGGTCGGGAGGATTTTCAGCGAGACCATTTGTTCGGCGTCGTGGCTTACGAGGAGCGCGTGTGGACCCCATTCCCAGCGCAGCGATTGCCGGCCTGCATCGAGTCCGCCGACGGCAATCTCTCGCTTGGCTTCGCCGAGCTTCGACGTGAGCGCGGCGGTCAGGGTGTCGAAGTCGTGTTTGAGCGCCTGATCGAACGTCTTTAACTCGGCCTTCGACGGGAAGAAGTGTTCCTCTTGATTCTGGAAACCTGGATAGTCACCCCGATTGGTGAACTGAATCGTGAGGGCGGTGGTGTGACCCTCGGCGGCTTGCAGCGCCAGCATGTGCGCCTCGGCGCCGAGGATGATGACGGGCTTGCGCGGATAGGCGCGGTAGCCCTCAAAGCGGTCGGTTTTACCTTCGAGCGGAAGACTGAGCCGGTGAGCGACGGCGGCGGGTTCGTCATCCCAGAGGTTGTCGTCGGCGAGCAGCGAGACGCCGAGAAGCGTGTTCAACTCGCTAAAGTCGCGGGCCGGTGTGGCTTTCGCGTGGCTGGCGGCGGAGAACTGCTGGTCGGCGATGAACGTGCGATCGGCCGGTGAGAGCAGGGGCAATGCGAGGGTGATGACGCGACCGTCGTCCGCTCGGCGTAGGCTGACATCGGCCGGTGTGGCGGAAACATAGTCGGCTTCCAACGTGCGACCTTGGGTGTCGGTCCATGTGCGGGCGTTGACCGTGCATGCGAGGAGCGCGAGCACGACGGCGGAGAGAACTCGGTGCGAGGAATGCGACATGCGGGGTGCGTTATCAAAACCGTGACCGGCGAGGGGCGTCCACCTGATATCCGGTCCTTCGCAGATTCTTTCCCCTTTCTCTTAATCTTTATCTTTCGTCAAGGACCCGGAGCTCGGGACGAGAACGATTAAGAGAACGAGAAAGAGAAGGAGCGAACGTCAGGCCTCGGCCAAGGCGCGAGCGCGTTCGCCGGCGGCGGCCACGAAGTAGCTCTGTGCCGAAAATGGAGGCGCGCCGGGATCACGCGGGACGGGCAGATAGCCGCCGTTGGCGTGGAGCTCGCGGGCGTTCTCGTTGTCCTGCAGCTCCATCACGAACAGCTCGTCTGTAATCATGCGGCGCAGGACTGGGTCGAGCACGGGATAGACGACTTCGACGCGGCGGAAAAAGTTGCGCGGCATCCAGTCGGCGCTGCCGGCAAGGACGAGCGGCTCGCCCTCGGCGTTTTCAAAATAAAATGCGCGGGCGTGTTCGAGATAACGTCCGACAATGCTGCGCACGCGGATGTTGTCGCTGAGGCCTTTCACTCCGGGGACGAGGCAGCAGACGCCGCGCACGATGATGTCGATCTTCACCCCGGCGCGAGAGGCGGCGTAGAGGCGGTCGATGGTGATCTTGTCCACCAGCGAGTTCATCTTGGCGATGATGCGGGCGGGCCGGCCGGCCTCGGCGTTGTCGGTCTCGCGTTGGATCAACTCCTGCAGGCGGCGGTGCAGGTTGTAGGGGGCAACCAGCAGGTGTTCGAAGACCGGTTCGCGGCTGAAGCCGGTGAGCGTGTTGAACAGGCTGGCGGCGTCGGCGGTGAGTTCCTCGCGAGCCGTGAAGTAGCTCAGATCGGTGTAGAGCCGCGCGGTCTTCGGGTTGTAGTTGCCGGTGCCCAGGTGCGCGTAACGGCGGAGCAACTTCTCCTCGCGGCGAACGACGAGGGAAACTTTGCAATGCGTCTTGTGGCCAATGAGTCCGTAAACGACGTGCACGCCGGCTTCTTCTAGCTGCTTTGCCCACTGAATGTTGTTGGCCTCGTCGAAACGCGCTTTGAGTTCGACCAGCGCGGTGACCTGCTTGCCGTTTTTCGACGCCTCAATGAGGGCGCGCACGATGGGTGAGTCGCCGCTGGTGCGATACAACGTTTGCTTGATCGCGAACACCAACGGATCGCGGGCGGCTTGCTCGACAAAATCCACCACCGGCTGGAACGAGTCGTAGGGGTGATGCAGCAGGACATCCTGCGCGCGGAGTGTTGCGAAAATCTGCGACGGGTCGCGCAACGGGGAAACGTTAACCGGCGTGAACGGCGGATACTTGAGGTCCGGCCGCTCGATGTCGGCGAGGCTCATCAA
>CBRAFO010000171.1:0-5990 GCA_967755175.1 uncultured Opitutaceae bacterium
CCGCATCGCCCTGCAGAACGCCGCGTCCATCGCCGGCCTCCTGCTCACCACCGAGTGCATCATCACCGATGCTCCGGACAAGAGCCCTGCTCCCTCCATGCCTCAGGGCGGTGGCGGCGGTATGGACTACTAAGTCCAGCAGCCTCAGTCCCGCTCGCGTAGTTGCGAGCACCTACAAGACCGGCGCGCCCACAAGGCGCGCCGGTTTTTTTATACGGTTCGAAATGTAGGAGCCTGCTTGCAGGCGATTCCGAACCGTGGGAGCGAGCTTGCTCGCGATTCCGATCTCGCGAGCAAGCTCGCTCCCACCTCAAACCATCGCCTGCAAGCAGGCTCCTACATTCCAAGCCGCCGATGGAGTGGCGGTGCGGACTTACGGTTTCTTCGCGTAAACCATGCACCAACCCGCAGCCTCGACGATCTTGTTGCCCAGTGCCATGCAGGGGCCGTTCGCGGAACCGGCTTTCCCGGTGTAGAGAGCGCAGCTGGCGCAGGCCTGACCCGCTTTGTATTGCGGGTATTTTTTGGCGTCCACGGTGGTGGCTACTTTCTTATAGCCGAGGGCGGCGACGGCCGGGTCGGACTCTTCGGCGCGGACCGGTGCCGGCTGGGCAAGGACGTGCGGGGCAAGCGCGCAAACGCCGAGCGTGGCGGGAATCATTTTCAGGAAAGAGCGGCGGGATGTCATGGGAGTAAGCTTTTGGGTTGTCGGTTGGGGGGATGTCAGCGGAGGGCGGTGGAGGGTGGGGAAACGATGGGGTGTCCCGCATTTTTCCAGGATGAGAAACCCGCCTGCGTTGAACGTGGTAAGGCCTTCACCCGCCAGCTGACGAGCGGCAATACCGGAGCGGGTGGCCGAGCGGCAGTAGATGATGAACTCTTTGGCCCGATAAGTTTTCAATATAGGACCCCATTGCACGGGGCAGCGCCGACGCCTTTCGGTGAGTCGATCTCTTTGCCGTGTAGATCTCCGCTTGCCTCGCTGCTCACTGAGTATTCCGTCGAGGCACGATGGAGGTCATTTTTCTAGGCACGGGCACTTCCCAAGGCGTTCCGATGATCGCGTGCAATTGCGCGGTGTGCACCTCCGCCGATCCGCGCAATGCGCGCATGCGCGCGTCGATTCACGTCGTGATGGACGGCCTGCACATTCAGGTGGATGCTGCGCCCGAGTTTCGGCTCCAGTGCCTGCGTGAGAAGATCAACTGGATCGATTTGTTCATCCTCACGCACGGTCACGCCGACCACATTGCCGGCATGGATGACCTGCGCCGCTACTGCGACTTGCTCGGGGGCGTGGCGTTGCCGGTGTATTCGACCGACGAGGGTATGGGCCGCGTGCTGGCGATGTTTCCCTACGCCATCGCCGAGCGCCCGATTTCCAAAGGCTACGCGGCATTCAAACTCCAAGAGATGCCGACGCGTCTCGAACTCCCCCAAGGCACGATCGAGTCAACGCTTCTTCCGCATGGCGGGGTGAACACGCTTGGTCTCACGTTCACTGAGAAGAGCAGTGGCAAAAAGTTCACTTACTACACCGACTGCAAACGCGTCCCTCGCGAAGCCGTCGCGCAGGCTCATGGCTCCGATATTGTGGTGCTCGACGGCCTCCGCCCGGATCCGCATCCGTCGCACATGAACGTCGAGGAGGCGCTCGCCGCCGCCGCCGAGATTGGCGCGCCTGCCACTTATCTGACGCATATCACCCATTTGATGGGGCACGTCGAGTGGGAGGCTAAACTTCCCGCCGGCGTGAAGTTCGCCTACGACGGGTTGCGGCTGGTGCTTTGACCAGAGTCGGAGGCTTTTCCCAATCACCCGCGGCGCTGATTCCACGGCATTCGTGCGATGAGCAGGCCCATCCCGCAAAAGTCCGTGATACCCGCAAAGACCAATCCTGCGCCGACGAATGCGGAGAGCCACACGAAGCCGGGATGGACGAAGTGGGCGAGTAACGCCCCGGTGAATACCAGCGTGCCGGCTGCAATGCGCACCTGGCGCTCCAAGCTGATGACCTTCGATGTGCCGCGTGTCACCGGCAGCCCGGCCTCGATCCACGCTTGGGTGCCACCCGTGATCATGATCGGACGCGCAAAGCCAGCGGCGGACAGCTTTTGAGCCGCTTTGGCCGCACGTTGTCCGCTGCGGCAGAGTAGATAAACGGGCTGGTCCCGCTCAGTGCACCCCACGGCGGCAAGTTCGCTGATCCCGAGCCGATCAAGCGGGACGTTTAATGCCTGTGGCACATGAACCTCGGCGAACTCGACCGGTGTGCGCACATCGATAACGGCTGTGCGTTCCCCCTTGGTTAAGAGGCGATTCAAATCGTTGGCGGAACAACAGTTGCTCATGGCGAAACCTTAGGCCGTCGGGATGGGTATCCAAGTTTATAGCATAATGACCAAGTTCATTAATGCCTTACGGATGAAATGATGATCGTTCCATGGGGGAACTTCTTATCTTTATGAACTAACTTAAGATTTTAGTTGATTCTAAATCCCACCATTCCTATCTGGTTTAAATCCGCCACCCATGAAGCTGTCCAAAAAAGGTGAATACGCCCTCCGGGCACTGATCGATCTCGGCATTGCCGCCGAGGTGGGCCGGTCGCTCGTGCAGGTGTCGGAACTTGCCGAAAAGGAGCGCATCCCGGTCAAGTTTCTTGAGCAGATCATGCAGCTCTTGAAGGAGGAGGGCTTTGTCGAAAGCCAGCGCGGCAAGTTCGGCGGCTATCGCCTCGCCCGCCCGTCCGCCAAGATCACGGTCGGCAGTGTGGTGCGGGTGATCGACGGCCCGCTCGCGCCCATCGGCTGCGTGAGCCACACGGCTTACGAAAAGTGTAGTTGCCCCGACGAGGTGCACTGCGGCTTGCGCATGTTGATGCTCGATGTCCGTAACGCCATCGCCGGGATTCTAGACCGCTATTCGCTCGCCGACGTGGTCGAGGTCACGCTTCGCAAAATGCGTCGCGACGAAGTGCCTCTCCCGTTTTCCGAGTCGCTGGTGCCCGGGCGCGCCGCCCGCCGCATATCGTTCCGTTCCCCGCTCCGATCCGATCTCAAGCCCGTCGAGGGCATCCTCTCCAATCTCTTTCCTGACTACAGTATTTGAACCGTCCTCACCATGAGCACCACGGCCAACACTTCTTCTCTTTCCGCTGACATCACCACCTTGCCCGCCTGGCTCGACATCGTTCGCCAGAAGGTCGAGTCGCTCCGTTTCGGAGTCGTCCAAATCGTCGTCCACGACGGCAAGGTCACGCAGATCGAGCGCACCGAAAAGACCCGCCTCGCCGGCCAGCGCGAGGTGTTTGATTAACATTTCCCCCTTTCGCCCACCGGACCTCCGGGGGCGTTAACGACTACATAACGACCTACACACCGCGTTAGTAACCGGGTATTCGACCAGACCTCTGGAGTTCTCCCGCCCATCCGAGAAACACCATGAAAACCGTCCCTTCCATTCTTCGCGCGACACTGGCCACGGCCGTCGCCGCCACCGGCTTAACCGCCACCGCCTTCGCCCAATCGGCGACCGCTGACGACATCAGCGCCCTGCGTGAGCAGATCCGCTTGCTCGACCAGAAACTCCGCGTGCTCGAGCGCAACCAAGAGCTCAAGGACGAGACTGCGGTCGCCGCCGCCAAAAACGCCCCGAAGCTCACCGTCGGCGACGGTAAGATCGAAGTCGCTTCCGCCGATGGAGCGAACTCGCTTCGTCTCCGTGGCCTCGTGCAGGCCGATGCGCGTTTCTTTTTCGATCACTCGGACGCCGCCACGGCTCAGGATCAGTTCCTCGTTCGCCGTGCCCGCCTGATTTTCGAAGGCAAATTTGCAGACCGCTTCAACTACGTCGTTCAGCCGGAGTTTGCCGGTAGCAGCGTTTCGCTCCTCGACGCTTATGCGAGCGTTGCCGTGGTTCCCGAATTCAATGTTCAGATTGGCCGCTTCAAGACTCCGGTTGGCTTGGAGCAGCTCCAATCCGATTCGGTTTCGTTCTTTAACGAAAAATCGGTGGCCACCAATCTCGCGCCCAATCGCGATGTCGGTGTGCAGTTTTTTGGCCCCTTGGCCGGTAATCGCCTCACGTATCAGGCTGCGGTGACCAACGGCGTGATCGACGGCGGCAATTCTCCGACCGACAGCGCCAATGTGGAAGGTGACCTCACTTATTCGGGACGCCTCTTCGCGACTCCGTTCGTCAACGACAAGGAATCCGCGTTGAAGGGCCTGGGCTTCGGCGTGGGCGGAGCGACCGGCAATTACCAGGGGAGTTTCTCCAACATCACCAGCCCGGCCTCGACGACCGCCAGTGTTAACTCGCTGCTCGGCTCCTATCGAACCGACGGCCAGCAAACGTTCTTCCGCTATCGCAGCGCCTCCTCGCTCGCTCCCACCAATGGCGTCCCGACGGTCAATAACACCACGATCGCCAACGGCACTTCCTACGTGATCTCGCCCCAAGCGCACTTCTACTACGGTCCTCTCGGCCTGCTCGCGGAGTATTTCTACACGGGCTCCGATGTTCAGATCGGCTCCGGTTCCACCCTCAACGCTCAAACGCTGCACAACAAGGCCTACAACCTGTCCGCAGGCTACGTGCTCACGGGTGAGGATGCCGGCTTCAAGGGCGTTATCCCCAAAACCAACTTCAACCCCTCCGCCGGCACGTGGGGTGCCTTTGAGGTAGTTGGCCGCTTCGCGAAACTCGACATCGACGACGACGCCTTCGTCGATCCGGATGGTGCCGGCACCACACAATCCCTGGCGAATCGCAACAACTCCGCCACCGAGGTCACCACCTACGGCTTGGGCTTGAACTGGTATCTGTCCAAGTCCGTCCGCTTCGGTGTGGATTACTTCTACAATAAGTTCGATCTGGCCCCCGGCGCCAATCCCGTTCCCTCGAATACCTCCGGCGGTAACAAGACCCTGCTCGACGATGAACAGGTGGTGATCGGTCGCTTCCAGGTCGCGTTCTAACCCACCTGCTTTTGCGGGGCGGCGATCACCCGTCGTCCCGCTTTCTTTAACCTTCAATTGGCACTTCCAATGAAACTCAAATCTCTCTTCTCGCTTCTCGCCGCCGTGGCCCTCACCGGCTCGGCGTTCGCCAAGAACATCGAACTCCTCAACGTCTCCTACGATCCGACGCGTGAGTTCTACGTCGAATACAACGCCGCCTTCGCCAAATACTGGAAGGCCAAGACCGGCGACGACGTCACCATCAAGCAGTCGCACGGCGGCTCCGGCAAACAAGCCCGCTCCGTCATCGACGGACTCAAAGCCGACGTCGTCACCCTCGCGCTCGCGAACGACATCAACGCCCTCCACAACAACGGCAATCTCGTCCCCGCCAACTGGCAGGAACGCCTCCCGCTCGGCTCCGCGCCCTACACGAGCACCATCGTGTTCCTCGTCCGCAAGAGTTCTCCCCAAGCCGGCAAAATCAAAGACTGGGACGACCTCGTGCAGCCCGGTGTTTCCGTGATCACGCCCAACCCGAAGACCTCCGGCGGCGCTCAATGGAACTACCTCGCCGCCTGGGAGTATGCCCGTCGCAAATACGGCAGCGATGACAAGGCCAAGGAGTTCGTCGCCAAGCTCTACAAGAACGTCCCGGTGCTCGACTCCGGCGCTCGCGGCGCGACCACGACCTTCGTGCAACGCCAGATCGGCGACGTGTTTATCTCGTGGGAAAACGAGGCCTTCCTCGCCGTGAAGGAATTCGGCGCCGACAAGTTCGAGATCGTCGTTCCCTCCCTGAGCATCCTTGCGCAGCCGACCGTGAGCGTCGTGGACAAGGTCGTGAAAAAGAAGGGCACCGAGGAAGTCGCCAAGGCCTACCTCGACTACCTCTACTCCGACGAAGGTCAGGACATCGCAGGCAAGAACCACTACCGTCCCACCTCCGAAGCAGCGAAGGCGAAGTATGCCGCGACCTTCCCCAAGGTTGAGCTCTTCACCATCGACCAAGCCTTCGGCAGCTGG